>JAFEFW010000068.1 GCA_018240405.1 Pseudomonadota bacterium | reverse complement strand
GTGTGCGAACCGCCGGGTCAAATTCCCCGACGATATCGGATGTCGTGACCAAACCGCCGCTCTCCGCATGCATGCGGCGTTTGGTGCCCTGCCCTGCCTTGGCAGCCATCCGGTGCAACAATGTTGCAAAGCCGATTCCGATTGCGTTGGCCGGCTCCGCTGCGCATGTCATCATCCAGGCGACTGGAGATTGAAGCCCCCATCGACATCTTGGCAACGGCAACAGTCTTGTGGTGTGTGCGCGGCTGCAAAGTCGGGGCCGGTGCTCCGCCACACAGCGGGTTTACGTCAGGGCGCGAGCACCGCCTTGGCCGGCGCCAGCGCCTTCGGCACCCGCACGCCGGCGATGGCCCACAGGGACACGCAGTACGCCAGCGCCGACACGATGAACGGCGCGCCCGGCAGGAACAGCCAGGCGCCCGGTCCGGTGAATGCGGCAAATACCGTCCCCGCTACCAGCGGGGAGACAATGGCGGTCAGGCCTTGCATCGATGACAATGCGCCCTGGGTTTCGCCTTGCCGGTCCGCCGCCACGCTAGCCGAGACCATCCCCTGCACCGCGGGATTGGTAAACGCCCCCATCGCTTGCAGCACGATGCCCGCCAGCATAACCCAGGGCACCGGCGCCAGTGCAATCATCAGGTAGGCGACCACTGTCAGCGCACTGCCAGTCAACGCCGCGCGCCATTCGCCCAGGACCGGCATGATCTTGCGCACCAGCAAGCCCTGCACCACCGCAGATCCCAGGCCAGCCAGCGCCAGCGCCAGGCCGTTCTGCCGCGTGTCCCAGCCGAAGCGCAGGTAGTTCGCCAGCACAAAACTCGCCTGCAGCGCCCCCATCGCAAACCACGTGCAGCCCCAGGAAATCGCCAGCCGCCCCAGTGTCGCGTTCCCCGCCAGCACCTTCAGCGAACCGAGCGGGTTGGCGCGCTTCCAGTCGAAAGGGCGGCGCAGGCGCGGCGGCAGGCTCTCGGGCAGCACGTACAGCCCATACAGAACGTTCAGCATCGCCAGCACGCCCGCAACCATAAACGGCACCCGCAGCCCGAACGTGCCCAGCAGACCCCCAAGCGCGGGGCCAATGACGAAGCCCAGCCCGAAGGAGGCGCCGACCAGGCCGAAACGGGCGGCCCGCTTCTCGGGCGGGGTGATGTCGGCGATGTAGGCGCTGGCGGTGGAGGCATTTGCCGCGGTGGCGCCGGCGATGCAGCGGCCAAGGATCAGCCAGGCCAGTGATGGCGCCCAGGCCAGCAATCCGTAATTGATGCCGACACCCGCGAGCGATATCAGCAGCACCGGGCGCCGGCCAAACCGATCCGACAGCCCGCCCAGGATCGGCGCGCAGACGAATTGCAAGATGGCGAAGCCCGCCAGCGACACACCGACCCACAGCGAGGCGTTTGACACAGTCGAGCCGGAGAGCTGCTCGACCAGCAGCGGCACGATCGGGACGACAAGGCCAAATCCAAGCGCGTCGATCACCAGGGTGACGATGACGAAGCCGACCGAGGCGGAGCGGCGCCGGCCTCGCCGCAGCTTGCCGTCAACGGGAACGTGCGGTTCGGGACCGGGCATCGGAAAGCTGGCGGGCGGCTCTGTCATACGGCAGATGTGCACTCGCGGTACCGGTTGCCAACCAACAAGGAGTCGGGGCAGCCCAGCGTGTCGTCCCGGTCTGGCCGAAGCCGGGCCGCGTCCTGCCCTGCCGCCAGATGGACGCGCGGCGCGCGGCGGGCGGGGGAACACGGCTGTACGACGAAAGAGCATGCTCTATTTCGGTGGCGCAAGAGGCGGATTTTCCCCGCTGCGGTTCACATCTTGCGCAGTTGAAAAAAATTTGCCTGTCTGTGGCCAAGCAGCCGCGAGTGCCGGCCGCCGTACCCAAGCGAAAGAAGAGACGCACTATGGCAAGCGATCACAAGCCGCTCACCTTCGACCTCCCGCTGCGCGGGCGGATCTACGACAACATCGCCGAGACCATTGGCAACACGCCGCTGGTGCGCATCCCGAAAATCAGCGCCGAGGAAGGCGTTGCCGCCGATATCTGCCTGAAGCTGGAGTTCTTCAATCCGCTGTCCAGCGTGAAGGACCGCATCGGCGTCAACATGATCCTGGACCTGGAGGAATCCGGCAAGCTGAAGCCGGGCGGCACGATCATCGAGCCGACGTCGGGCAACACCGGCATTGGCCTCGCCTTTGTCGCCGCCGCACGCGGCTACCGGCTGATTCTGACCATGCCGGAATCGGTGTCGATCGAGCGGCGCAAGATGCTGGCGTATCTCGGCGCGGAGCTGGAACTGACGCCACGGGAGAAGGGCATGAACGGCGCCGTCGCCCGCGCCAAGGAGCTGTTGGCGGCCACACCCGGCGCGGTGGCGGCGAACCAGTTCGGCAGCCCTGCCAATCCGGCCATTCACGTGAAGACCACGGCAGAAGAGATTTGGTACGACACACGCGGCGAGGTAGACGCGATCATCTCGGGCGTCGGCACCGGCGGGACGCTGACCGGCGTGGCGCATGCGCTGAAACCGCGCCGCCCCAGCCTGCGGATTTTCGCGGTGGAGCCGGAGGCAAGCCCGGTGCTGTCGGGTGGCTCCCCTGCCCCGCACCCGATCCAGGGCATCGGCGCGGGATTCGTGCCGGAGGTGCTGGATACCAAGGCGTACGATGAGGTCATCAAAGTAACGAACGAGGAGACGCTGGCCTGGTCGCGGAAGCTCGCGCGGGTCGAAGGTATTCCGGGCGGCATTTCGTCCGGTGCGGCGGTCGCAGCGGCGTTGAAGGTTGGCAAGCGGCCGGATTTCGCCGGCAAGCGGATTGTGGTGATCATTCCGTCATTTGCAGAGCGGTATATCAGCACGCTGTTGTTTGAGGGACTGTAAGCGACGGCGCGGCGGGAGCGGCTGCGAGATCCAGTCGCTACCGTCCCGTCATGGCAGGCGCAGGCCTGCCAGCCACGCCTTGCGCCGCTCTTCCAGGCATAGACAGCAGAATTTTTGTGGCGACGGTATGGATGGCGGACCTGCGCCCGCCATGACGGTGGAGAGAGTCCGCTTCGCCGACATACCTATGCGTCGTTCGTTTCCACGATGTGTGAACTCGGTAGGCACCTCGGCGTGTCCGGATGGACGAGAGGGGGTGGTGCGCCCAGGGTAAAGTTAGAGTGGACAGGCGAAGGTCCGCCTATACGCCTTTCGGTAGACAATCGAAGGCTCCAATAGCGTATTGCCGATAGGCAACAGCCGGTATACTTGGAGGCACTTCCCCATCTTCTTTGCCACTGCGCGGTGGTTCTCCAGGCGGCAAAGCGGCCGGTCCAGCAACTCGATTATCTAGTCCTCGACTGCATTCTGGATGCGGAGGTCGGTAAGGTAGTTGCTTCCGACGTGGTCGCGTAGGCCGCTCCTGTGCGAGCCGGCTACTAGGGGTGTGAGGTTCGAAGCGGCCGCACGACATTTGTCACTACATCAGAAAACTGATTATGCGGCCGGCGGTGCACGCACGCTTAAAACGGCAAGAAGGCTGCTACGAACGAGTCTCGCTTCGCGGCGTTGCTGGAGCGGCCTTTCCAGCGATGTGCGCAGCCAGTCGCTGACCTCGCAAGGTCTTCCCGCGTGCGCCAGGCAATCACACAGGATGGGCCGGTGCCAACGGCTTTGGCGAACTCCGCATCATGCCAGGGCACCCCGGATCGGCGGTCCGGCAGGGCGGAGCGGCTGTTTTTCAGGGCGTCGCCTATGAGTACGGCGAGTGCACGCCGTTCCTCGCCGTAACGGTCCTTGGTGGGTGGGTGGCCGGCCGCGCGGCTTAATCCCAATAAAGACCCGAAATCTCCTTTATTTCCTGGTCTAGTTAGGCGGCCGTCCGACGCATTCAACGGAGGCTGGAACAATGAGTTTGGTGCGCCTCACTACGGAACGCAACCACACGGTTCACACCCTGCACGACGCGCTCCTGCAACTGACGCAGTTTGTCCACGATGCGGCTCCGGCCATCGTTGCTGCGGCAAACCACTTTGAACGTGGCCTGCACAACTGCAATCTCCCGGCCAGTATCTACGCGGCCCTCGCGGCGGTCCTGCTGGTCAAGCTCTATGTCTGCCGGAAGGAGCACAAGCCCGAACACGCGCAGGAGTGCGCCGTCGACGGATTGGCGGGGGCGCTTCTGGCGCTCGCGTATCTGCTGCGCCACGGGTAGTTCGTGGCGGGCCAGCCGAGCCCTGCGGACGGGAGCATGCGGTCCGGAGGGACAGGACCACCGAACCAGATCCCGGCCGGCCATGGCGGGATGCCGTCCGCTGTCTCCAGACCCCTGTTGCAACAGCGCCCGGCCCCGACCATGCCCGCCGTCCCTGGCAGGTCGCGGTCTGCTACTCCGGAGCCGCGAACGTCAGCCCCTGGTAGAGGTCCTCCAGCGGCACGGCGATGTCGAGACCTGGTAAGGGCAGCGCGCCCTCGATATGCGCGGTTGCGATCCACTGCCCGCCTGGTTCGCGTTGAAACAGCGTCGCGGCGACCGCCGTCTGTTCCAACAGGACGTAGCAGCATAACGAGGGAACCTCGGCGTATTCACGCAGCTTGATCAGGCGGTCGGTCGCGGCCGTGTCATCCGACGCAATCTCGAAGATGGCCACAGCATCGGTCAGTGTCTTGATCGTCTGGTCAATCGGACCCCGGCAAACCTGGACGTCCGGGTAGCGGACCGCTGGCCGATGCGAAGCCGCATCTCTGAGATCGGCAGCAACCCATTGCCCAGAAGAAGCCGCCGAAGCGTGACACACAGGTTGGTGACAATCCATTGATGCGCGAAGCTGCAACCGGTCATCGGGATAACCCGCAGCCCGTCGAATTCATGCTTTCCTTCCTGTTGGTCTTCCCAGGCAAGGAAGCGTTCCGCAGTCCATGGCCGGTCCAGAACTGTGTCCATACCTTCGATCCTATCCCAGGGGCTGCCAGAGCTTCAACGCCGGTGCCATAGCGATCGACCTACGCACCCAGCACCGCCTCCGCCTCCCGCACCACATCCGCCAGCGCGCCCGGCGCAAACGGCGACACCAGCCCGGCCGACCGGACCAGGTCCTGGAACGGCATCGACCCGCCCTGCCCACACAGGCGCACATACGCGTCCAGCGCCTCACGCCCGTCGCGCCGCGCCCGCACCCAGAACTGCAGCGCGCAGCACTGTGCCAGCGTGTAGTCGATGTAGTAGAACGGCGAGTTGTAGATGTGCTGCTTCGCCTGCCAGCGGCCGCCCTTTGCCGGGTACCCCAGGTCGCCATAGTCCGTCCACGGCATGTACATCCGCTCCAGCCGCTGCCACATCGCATGCCGCTCTGCCGGCGTCGCGTTGGGATATGCGTAGACCTCATGCTGGAAATGATCGACGCAGACGCCGTAAGGCAGGAACGCCAGAGCACCGATCAGGTGCATGCGCCGGAACCGGTCGGCGGCGTCCGATCCCACCAGACAGTCGATCGCCGGGTAGGTCAGGAACTCCAGCCCCATGGAGTGGATTTCCGCCGCCTCCATCGTCGGCCACAGATAATCCACGCCCGGCTGGTCACGGCTTTCCCAGTTCTGGAACGCGTGTCCCATCTCATGCGTGAACACGCCGATATCGTGGTGCGTGCCATTGAAATTGGCGAAGATGAACGGCACGCCGACGGTCGGGAACGACGTGCAGAACCCGCCGCCGGCCTTGCCGGGCCGGTTCTTCAGGTCGAGGAACCCGCCCTGGCGCATCATCCGGTAGAACGTTGCCAGGCGCGCGTCCAAGGCAGCGAACATGTCCTCGGCCGCCGTAACCAGCGTGTCGTGATCGCCGACGGGCTTTGGATTTCCTGCCGGATCGATCAGCGCCTCATCCCAGAACCGCAGCTTGTCCCAGCCTTGCCCTGCCCGCCGGGCCTCCAGCAGGCGGGCGACCAGTGGCACGACGTGATCGGCCACCTGCTGGCGGTAGCGCGCCACATCGTCCGGTCCGTAATCGACCCGGCGCATCCGCCGGTAGCCGAGCGGCGTATACGTGTCATAGCCGAGCTTGCGGGCCATGCCGTGGCGCAGTTTCACCAGACGGTCATAGATGTCGTCCAGCGCCTCGCCATTCCGGCCAAAAAACGACCACCGCACCGTCTCCGCCTCGTGCCGTGTCGCCCGGTCCGGGTCCTCGGCGAACGGTTCGATACCGGGCAGGTTCACCGTCTGGCCGCGGATCGACAGTTTGGCGCCCGCCAGCAGTTCGGTGTAGCGAGCCGAGAGTTTCGCCTCCTCCTCCAGATCCGGCTTGATGGCAGGATCGAAGGTGGTGATGTCGGTTTCCCAAAGTCGCAGCGCATGCTGCCCCACCAGCGCCGCCAGACCGTCCTGGTCCGGGTCCGCCAGCAGGCGGCGCTTCAGCGCGATTTCCAGATCCGCCGCCTCGGGGGACAGCGCGTCGGCATAGTCGCGGTCAGCCTTCGCCTTTTCGTCCTGCGTATTCTGGGCAAAGCGCAGATGCACCAGCGCCGACCACGTATCGTACCGTCGCCGCGCCGCGTCCCAATCCCGCAATGCCGCCGTCCGGTCGCCGCGATCCAGCGCGGCGTGGATGGCCTGACTTTCCGCCGCCAGGGTTTCCCGAGTCGGCGTGGCTTCCGTAATGGCGTCGAAACGCAATGCCTCGGTCATATCAGTCTCCGGCCGGTTGCGCGGCGATCCCCGACAGCGACAGGGTGCCACCCTGCCCTGACTCACGCCGCAGCGTCAGTTGCTGTTCGTGATAGCGAGCGACCGACTCACGGTGCGCGATGGACACCAAGGTCGTGTTCGGCAGCCGTTGTTTCAACAGGCTGTACAACTCGTCCTCCGCCTGCCGGTCCAGGCTCGCCGTGGCCTCATCCATGAAGATCCAGTCCGGCCTGGCCAGCAGGGCGCGTGCGAAGCCAAGGCGCTGCTGCTCACCCAGCGACAGGCGCGCAGGCCAGTTGTCGTCATGGTCCAGGCGATCGACCAGTTGCGGCAGGCCGACATCCTTCAGCACCTGCTCGATTTCGTCATGCGGGAAGGCGTCCACGGGGTTGGGATAGGCGATGGCGTGGCGCAGCGTGCCGAGCGGCACGTAGGGCCGTTGCGGCAGGAAGAACGCGTCCCGCGGCAGTTGCACCTGTCCCGCGCCGAACGGCCAGATGCCCGCCAGCGCTCTGAACAGCGTTGACTTGCCGGTGCCGGAGCGTCCGGTGACGACGACGGAATGGCCAGGCCGCAGCACCAAGTCGGCATGATCCAGCAGTTTGGTGCCATCCGGCAGGCTGATCGTCACGTCGTTCAGGTGCACGTTGCCATCTGGCGCCTCGGCCGAAACGAAACCGGTATTGGCGGCCTTGCGCGCGGCGACGACGGAGCGATGGAAGGTGGCCAGACGCTCGACCACCGCGCGCCATTGCGCCAGCGAGGCATAG
Source organism: Pseudomonadota bacterium (assembly GCA_018240405.1). GTDB lineage: Bacteria > Pseudomonadota > Alphaproteobacteria > Acetobacterales > Acetobacteraceae > Rhodopila. The sequence continues at coordinate 7,622 of JAFEFW010000068.1, read as the reverse complement.
GCGCTGACGAACCACGACAGCGACGACTGCACCTCATTGAACGCCTGCGCCGTCTGCATCAGACCGCCCAACTGCATGGCGCCGGAAAAATAGCGCGGCGCCGCCACGGTATAGGGAAAGATCACCGCGACCTGGTCATAGCCCGAGGTCAGCGAATTCAGAAGCTTCGTGCGCGACATGATCTGCCGCCAGTTGGCGATCACCGCGCCGAAGCGGTCGCGCAGATTGACCGCTTCCTCCTTCTCGCCGCGGTACAGCGCAATGTTTTCCATGTTTTCGCGAAAGCGCACCAGGGCGTAACGGAAATCCGCCTCCACGCGCTGGCGGCGGAAGTTCAAATCCGCCAGCGGGCGTCCGACCAGGTGGGTCAGCCAGGTGCCGACGATGGCGTAGATCAATGCGACCCAGACCATGTAGCCGGGGATGGAGATGCCCCACACTTCCAGGCTGCCCGACAGGCCCCACAGGATGCCGACGAAGCTGACCAGCGACACCACGTTGGACAGGAAGTCGACCCCCAGGCTGAGCGTGGTGGAGGTGAAGTCGTGCAGATCTTCGGCAATACGCTGGTCGGGGTTGTCGGTGCCGATCGCCGCCTTGTCCGTCGTCAGGCTGATCCGGTAGTACGCCCGGTCGGCCAGCCATTCCTGCAAGTACTCGCGCGTCAGCCAGCGGCGCCAGCGGATCTGCAGGAACTGCGTCAGGTAGACGGCATAGACGAACAGCGCGATCCACAGGGTGGACAGCGGCAGGAACCCCAGCATGAAGCCGTCATCATTGCTTCGCCAGTACAGCAGAAGCTGCAGGAATGACGTGAAGTCCTTGTTCTGCAACGAGTCGTAGAACTCCTTGCGCCAGTAGCTCAGGATCACCGTCAGGCCGACGATCGACAGGCGCATGGCCAGGATGGCGGCGAGCAGCCCGCGGGCCGACCATTTCTCCTCCGACGTGAAAAAGTAGGGACGGATGAGGCGCCAGGCGTCCTTCAGGAACGGGCCGAGTCCACGCATCTTGTTATCTCGCGGCGGTGGAGGAAAGCTTGCTCTGCAGCGCGGCGAGCCAGTCCTGCACGCGCTGCCTGTTCACGCCAAGGTCGCTGTGGCCGTACACGCTGCGCGACCACAGGATCAGGTTGCTGCTGTCCGGCGTCCCGGCCCTGACCTGCACGGTGACGAGATCGGGAAAATTGAACAGCGCGCTGCGAGCGACGTAATGCGCCTGAAGCTGCGCCGGGTAGGTGGCAGCCTGATAGGTCCGGGGTTGGTCCGCGGCGACGGCCAGAACGGCGGTGAACAGCTTGTCCGCGGAGACGTTATAGACCGTGGTGACGATGTCGGGGCTGGGCGTAAACCCGGTTGGCGCCGCCAGCGCCGTGTTGGGGCTTGTGGGGCGCTCGATCTTCGCGATGTCCATCACCGGTGGCGTCGGCAGCCCTTGCGCGCCTGTGTAGCCGCAGGCAGGAAGCAGGAAGCTGACCAGCCAGGCGACCGGGTTCATGCGGCATGGGAGGGTGTCATGGCGGCGCTTGTTGCCCGGATCGCCGCGGCGCGGCAAGCCAATTGCGGACTTGACAGTGCGCAAGCGCAGCAGATGGGGCATTTGTAATATTGGCGAAAACGGACTGTCATGGCGTAGGCTCCGACCGGGGAAGGAGGACCCAGCCCATGCTCAATAACGCAATGACCGTCCGGCCGGCCGGCGCCGCGGTTGGCGCCGAGATCACCGGCGTTGACCTGTCCCAGGCCCTGAGCGAGAGCGCGCGCAACTCAATCCGCCACGCCCTGGTCACCCGTGGCGTGGTGTTCTTCCGCGACCAGCAGCTGACGCCGGAGCAGCATATCGCACTCGCCCGCGAGTTCGGTGATATCAACGTCAATCGCTTCTTCTCGCACGCCGATGGCTACCCGGAGATCGCGCTGGTGGTGAAGGAGCCGCACCAGACAAAGAATATCGGCGGCGGTTGGCATACCGACCACAGCTACGACACCGTGCCGGCGATGGGTTCGCTGCTCTACGCGCGGGAGACGCCGCCCGCCGGCGGCGACACGCTCTTTGCCAGCATGTACGCCGCCTATGAAGCGCTGTCGGACGGGCTGAAGCAGACGCTTGCCGGACTGCGTGCGGTGCACTCCAGCCGCCACGTGTTCGGGCAGAAGCGCGCAGGAATGGAGGACCGGTTTCGCAATGAGCACCTGGCGACTCAGGACGCGGTGCATCCGGTGGTGATTACGCACCCGGAGAGCGGGCGGAAGGCACTGTACGTCAACCCGGGCTTCACCCTGCGCTTCGATGGCTGGACCGACGAGGAGTCGAAGCCGCTGCTGTCCTACCTATACCAGCACGCGGTACGGCCGGAGTTCGTCTACCGCTTCGCCTGGCAGCCAGGATCCCTGGCGTTCTGGGACAACCGCGCCACCTGGCACTATGCGGTGAACGACTACCAGGGTGAGCGGCGGCTGATGCACCGGATCACGGTGGAAGGGTGCCCGCTGGCGGCGTGAGCAGCCCACCGGGCGCCTGCACGATCCAGTATCGAAACCAGGACTTTCGTCGCTGCGGTGGCCGCCGGGAAACCGTGTCCCAACAGGCCCGTCCGGTTGGAACAGCCAGAGTGCATTACTATTTCATAACAAGATGCTTCAGATCATTCGGTCGTGTAGCGCGGGTCGCCGCCATGTCCGGCTCAACAAGGCGTCGATCGCGTGCATGATTTGGTCATCGGCGCTTACGCCGCCAGGAAGTCGTCCGTGTATTCGCCGCGCGAGACCTTCACCACGATGCCGTCCTCCGTCCCGCAGTCCAATTGCTCCGAACCCGCGATCCGGCCTGGCTCCGCTAAATCCTCCAGCCGGTCGGCGAACGCGGCAGCCAGGTCGCGCGGCACCGACCAGACGAACCCACGACGATCGCGGTGCACGCCTGGCGCGACGCCCTCCGCCACCAGGCGCAGATCGATGGCGGCGCCGGCACAAAAGCCCAGCGCGCCGACCTCCACAGCCTGCCCATCCCGTGCAAACCGCCGCAGGACGCCGCCGAGCGCGCGGATATCCTCCGCCTCACCCAGCATCAAAATCATCGGGTTGAAGTCGCTCGGCAGGAAGCCGATGCGCATCATGCGGCCGGTCCTGCGTGGGCGACCTCCAGCACGTCCGTGGCGTGGCAGAGTTCTTCGGTGCCGGCCTGATCCCCGGTCAGCAGCCGAACGCGCAGCCACTCGCCGTCGCCCATGTTCTCGACCACCTCGGCCTCAAGGCCGCCGGCGATGCTCAGCCGCGCGCCTACCGCTACGTCAGTCACGGCCAGCATGGTTCCCTCCCTCGATCAGCCTGTATTGTTGTCCAGCAATTCCATCGCGTCGCCCATGGCGATCTTACCGCCCTCGATCACCTCGGCATGCACGCCTAGCTCGATATGACCGTACAGCGAGCGTAGTTCCTCGATCGGATTGCAGTCACGCTCGAACGTCTCGGGGTGCACCTGCGTCGCCGGGCAGCGGGTAGTGCCCTTCACCACCCGCAACACCGCGCCGCCGACCTGGATCTCCTTGCCGATCCACTCCCGCTCCGCCCAGGCTGGCGCGCCGCTGAACCAGATGTTCGCCCGGAACCGCCGCCGGTGCCGCCGGGCGCCGACTCGCGCCTCATAGTCGTGCAGGCTGGCCAGGTTGTTCAGGCTGACGACCTTGGTCTTCTGGTCGGCGAAGGTGTGGCCAGGGATATGGTGGAAGGACGGCGTACCCCGTGCCTCGTCCCCCAAATAGGCCGTCAGGAAGGCGCCAATTTCCGCCCTGCCCTCCGGCCGCAGCGCGTTGGCCGACACCGTGCTGCCGTCCGGTGCGCGGATCGTCAGCCGGCCGGTTCCGGGCTCGAACACGCTGAACAGCGCCGCTGCCTTGGCATTCTTCATCAGGCACATGAAGTTCACCTTGTGCAGCCAGGCTGGCGCCGCAGGATCGAACCCGGAGTCGCCCTGCGCCAGCGCGAAGGCCCGGTCCCACGGGATGGTTTCGCCTGCTTCGACCTCCGCCTCCTCCAGCGCCTCGGCGGTTAAACCTTTGATCGGATAGCGATAAATATATTCAACGCGCATCGTCCGCTCCCTCTTGAGGCACCGCAAGGCGCGCCCCAATTTGATGATCAAAGGTTCATCCGGTCGCCTCGTGAGGGGCTGGATGTGCCGTCGCCTATGAAGGGACAGTCACCATGGATATTCAGAAATTCACCGAACGCACACAAGGCTTCCTGCAGGCCGCGAGCACCATCGCGATGCGGGAGTACCACCAGCGCATCACGCCCGAGCACCTGCTGAAAGCGCTGCTGGATGACGAAGAAGGCGCGGCTGCCGGCCTGATCAAGGCTGCCGGCGGCGATCCAAAAGCCGTGCAGACCGCGATCAACGCCGAGGTCGCGAAGCAACCAAAAGTGAGCGGCGATGTCGGCCAGCCACAACTGACGCCGGAACTTGTGCGCGTCCTCGACGCGGCGCAGCAGGCGGCGCAGCGCCACGGCGACGAATATGTCGCCCAGGACCGCGTGCTGGTTGCCCTTGCCGACAGCCCCACCGGCGCGGGCCGCGCGCTGAAGGCCGGCAATGCCACGCCGCAGGCACTGGAGAAGGCGGTCACGGACATCCGCAAGGGGCGCAAGGTCACCTCGTCCAACGCCGAAGCCACCTTCGACGCGCTGAAGAAGTACGCGCGGGACGTCACGCAACTGGCGCGCGACGGAAAGCTCGACCCGGTCATTGGCCGTGACGAGGAAATCCGCCGCAGCATCCAGGTGCTCGCCCGCCGCACCAAGAACAATCCGGTGCTGATCGGTGAGCCCGGCGTCGGCAAGACCGCCATCGTCGAAGGCCTGGCGCTGCGCATCATCAACGGCGACGTGCCGGAAGCGCTGAAGAACAAGAAGCTGCTGTCGCTCGATCTCGGTGCCATGGTCGCCGGCTCGAAATACCGCGGCGAGTTTGAAGAGCGGCTGAAGGCCGTGCTGAAGGAGATCGAGTCCGCTGAGGGCGAGGTCATCCTGTTCATCGATGAGATGCACACGCTGATCGGCGCCGGCCGTGGCGATGGGGCGATGGATGCATCGAACCTGATCAAGCCGGAACTCGCCCGCGGCACGTTGCACTGCATCGGCGCCACCACGCTGGATGAGTACCGCAAGCACGTCGAGAAGGATGCGGCCCTGGCCCGCCGGTTCCAGCCGATCTTCGTCGGCGAGCCGAGCGTCGAGGACACAATCAGCATTCTGCGTGGGATCAAGGAGAAGTACGAACTCCACCACGGCGTGCGCATCACCGACGCGGCGCTGGTCGCGGCGGCGACGCTGTCGAACCGCTACATCACCGACCGGTTCCTGCCGGACAAGGCGATCGACCTGATGGATGAGGCCGCCAGCCGCCTGCGCATGCAGGTCGACAGCAAGCCCGAGGCACTGGACGAACTCGACCGCCGCATCATCCAGCTCAAGATCGAGCAGGAGGCGCTGAAGAAGGAGTCCGACACCGCCTCGAAGGACCGGCTGGAGAAACTGGTCAAGGAACTGGCCGCGCTGGAGGAGAAATCCAACGCCATGACCAGCGCCTGGAAGGCCGAGAAGGACCAGGTCACCGAAACCCAGAAGCTGAAGGAAAAGCTGGATCAGGCGCGGACCGAACTCGCCAACGCTGTGCGCGACGGTAACTACCAGCGTGCGGGTGAGCTGCAGAACGGCGTCATCCCCGCACTGGAGTGGAAGATCAAGGAAACCGGCGACGGCAAGCTGGTGAATGAGGCAGTGACCGACGAAGGCATCGCCGCGGTCGTCTCCCGCTGGACCGGCGTGCCGGTGGACAAGATGCTGGAAGGTGAGCGCGCCAAGCTGCTGCGCATGGAGGATGAACTGCGCAAGCGGGTCGTCGGCCAGGACGACGCGCTGGTGGCGGTGTCCAACGCCGTGCGGCGGGCGCGTGCCGGCCTGCAGGACCCGAACCGGCCTATCGGTTCGTTCCTGTTCCTCGGCCCGACCGGCGTCGGCAAGACGGAGCTGACCAAGGCATTGGCGTCGTTCCTGTTCGACGATGAGCGGGCGATGGTGCGCATCGACATGAGCGAGTTCATGGAGAAGCACAGCGTCTCCCGCCTGATTGGCGCGCCGCCCGGCTATGTCGGTTATGACGAGGGCGGCGTGCTGACCGAGGCAGTGCGGCGCCGGCCGTACCAGGTGATCCTGTTCGATGAGGTGGAGAAGGCGCATGAAGACGTGTTCAACGTCCTGCTGCAGGTGCTGGACGACGGTCGCCTGACCGACGGGCAGGGCCGGACCGTCGACTTCAAGAACACCATCATTGTGCTGACCTCCAACCTGGGCAGCCAGTTCCTGGCGCAGCAGCCGGAAGGCCAGGCGACGTCGATGGTCCAGGGTGAGGTGATGGCGATCGTCCGCCAGCACTTCCGGCCGGAGTTCCTGAACCGGTTGGACGAAATCATCCTGTTCCGCCGCCTGCAGCGGACCGACATGGCGAGCATCGTCACCATCCAGTTGGAGCGCCTGCAGGCGCTGCTGAAGGATCGCAAGATCGCGCTGGACCTCGATCGGTCCGCCATGGAGTGGCTTGGCAACGAAGGCTACGACAGCGTCTACGGCGCTCGGCCGCTGAAGCGGGTGATCCAGCGTTCGCTGCAGAACCCGCTGGCCGGGATGATCCTGGAAGGCACCGTCAAGGAAGGCGACGCAGTGCATGTAACTGCCGGCAAGGACGGGCTGGTGATCAACGGGCACGTCCTGGAGCAGGCTGCGTAACACCTGTCAGCGTTGGGGACAGGTAGTCGACGAGAGGGGGCGGTGGCGACACCGCCCCTTTTCCACGACTGGGCGGCCTGGTGCTTCCGCATGATGGTCGCTTCCGGGCACGTCGTAGCGGCCCAGGACTGCCGACTCCTTTCCGATCGCGGGCGAAACATGGCACGGCGGTTGTCCGCTACCTAATGGCGCGCCTGACGCCTCTTGGCATCATACGGCGCCGCATTATTATACAGATAATAATGTCTCGGAGCCGGCCATGACCACGTTGAAGCTGATCGCCATCGGCACCTCGACCGGCGTCATCATCCCCAAGGAGATGCTGGCCCGCATGAACGTCGGCAAGGGCGATACGCTCTACGCGGTCGAGACGCCGGATGGGGGCTACCGCCTGACGCCCTATGACCCTGACTTTGCCGCTCGGATGGATAAGGCGGAGTCCATTATGCGCCGCTATCGGAACACGCTGCACGTTCTCTCCAAGTGATCCAATGGATCTGGCTGGACGAGCGGGATGCGCGGACAATCCATGAACGTCTGCTGATACTGCACGGGGGCCCTGCGGGTGTGCGCGACGCCGGATTGTTGCAGTCGGCGCTGGCCCGTCCCCAACAGGTCGCCGCGTGCGGCAATCAGCCGGATGTCGCTGACGTCGCGGCCGCCTACACAGCCGGCACTGTCAAGAACCATCCCTTCGTGGACGGCAATAAGCGCGTCGGCTTCGTGGTTGGCATTTTGTTTCTGGAACTAAACGGCATGCATTTTACCGCTACCGAGGAGCTGGCCGCGCAAGCTGTGCTCGAGCTGGCGGCGGGCAAGATGGACATGCCTGGCTACGCC
>JAFEFW010000681.1 GCA_018240405.1 Pseudomonadota bacterium | reverse complement strand
GGCCAATGTATGACAAGACGCCGAGCCATGGGTGGACGCAGATTGTTGAGCGGTATGAGTGGACCGAGGATAACGCGGCCGAAGTAGCGAAGGGCTGGGTGAAGAAGGCGGACACGCTGGAGGCTCTGGCGGGTGCAATTGGCGTACCGGCTTCGACTTTGTGCGAGACGGTGGCGCAGTGGAACGGGTTCTGTGCAGCCGGACGTGATGAGGCGTTTGGCCGCACGCTGATGCAGGCGCCGTTTGGTGCGGGTCCGTATTATGCCGTCGAGCTGTCACCGTCGATGCTGAACACGCAGGGTGGGCCGCGGCGAAATGAACGGGCGCAGATCGTGCGGCCGGACGGGTCGGCGATCCCGCGGCTATACAGCGCCGGCGAGCTTGGGTCTATCTACTCGTATCTGTATCAGGGCACCGGCAATATCGGTGAGTGCCTGGCATTCGGGCGCATTGCCGGGCGGAACGCAGTGGCGGAACGGGCCTGGGGGTAACCTGGCTCACCTCGACGCGTCGGCATCTCCTCCTCGTCATGGTCGGCGCAGGCCGACCACCCACGACTTTGTCGACTTCGGCACCGCAAGTCGTGGGTGGTCGCGCCAAGTGCGACCATGACGATGTATGGATAGTGTGTCCTACATCCCCTTGAACTGCGGCCGACGCTTTTCGACGAACGCCTTCCGTGCCTCCTTCGCATCATCGGAATGTTGCAGAATCGGACTGGCGTTGGACGTCAGCACCATGGTCTGCTCCATCGTGCTCTCCATGGCCGTGCGCATGATCCGCTTGCTGATCCACTGCACCAGCGGCGGCTTGGCGATGATGCGCTCGCAAAGCTGGCGTGTTGTCTCCTCCAGCTTCTCCGCCGGCACCAGGTGGTTCAGGATGCCCCAGTCGTAGGCGCGTTGCGCGTCGAGCTCGCCCGTGTAGACCATTTCCAGCGCGCGGCCGAGGCCGACCATCTTCGGCAAATAGTAGCTGCCGCCGTTCTCGATGATTTGGCCGGCGTTATGGTAGCAGACAAACCGCGTGTTCTCGCAGCCCAGGCGGATGTCGCAGTGCAGCGCCATATCCATGCCGGAGCCGACCGCGGGGCCATTGATCATGGCAATCGTCGGCTTGCGGATCTTGGCGATATCGAGATGAAGCTGCGTGAAGCCGTGGAAGAAGTGCTGCCGCGTCGCGTCCAGGCCCTCATGCGACCCGCGGTTGCCGGGGAAGTTCTCACCGACATCTTCCCGCGACGCCAGGTTGGCGCCGGCGCAGAAGGCACGGCCGACACCTGTCAGGACAATCACGCGCACGTCAGGGTCATCGTCGGCGGCCCGCATATACTCGCCGACCTTGGCGACAGTGCCTCGTTCCTCGGCCGTTCCGACCAGGGCATTCAGCCGCTCCGGCCGGTTGAACTTGATCCAGAGGATCCCGTTGTCCTCTTTCTCATACAGCAGGTAGTCGACCAGCTTCGGTCCCATCGTTTCCTCCTTGCGATAGCCCGTCCTAGCCCTGGCCCTGGCAGGGATCAAGCGCGGGCCGGACGGGCAACCGGATAGCGGCCGTGGCCGTTCGAGCCTCAGCAGCCCTAGGGGACCCCGCATGAGCGGATCGAGCACGCCTGACCATCGCACGGACAACGCACAGCCTGTTGCCGGCACCACGCTTGGCGACGCGTCCAAGCACGTTGCACAGCAGCGCGTCGACGAGAGCCATCCGGGGGTGGCATGGGCGCGGGCGCGGACGACGCTGGGCGCCTGGACGACCCTGCTCGCCGGCCGGATCGGCGGGTCGGGTGGCACTCTGGGATCGGTCTCCACGCGGCGCCATGGCGCGCTCGACTACGGGCTGGGCATCGTGCTGATGGCGCTGCCGTATCTGGGCGGCTTCGCCAACCGCGGCTTCGCGGAATGGCTGCCGGTGCTGATCGGGCTTGGGCTGATCACCTACAGCCTGTTCACGGATTATGAGCGCGGGATGATGCGGGTCATTCCGCTTTCGCTGCATTTGCAGGCCGATCTTGCCGCCGGCCTGCTGCTGGTGGTCACCGGTATCCTCGCAGTGCCTGGATTCGGATCCGCATTGATGCTGATCGTGCTGGGCGCGGTGCTGGCCGGCCTCAGCCAGGTCACGGCGGCCGGTGCCGATGACGCGGTCGGCCTGCCCATCCCGCCCATCTTCACGAGGACAAAGCGAAGTGTCACCGCGATGCCGCAGGCGCATGGCCCGCAGACTGACGCCGGCCGGCCCGCCGTCTCAGTCGCGCCGAGTGCTCCGGGCACGGTGGAGCAGGAGCGCGGTGCGATCAACAGTGGCTATACCGGCGACAAGACCGCCATGACCGATCCCGCCGCCTCCCCGCTTGGCAGCGACGACGAGGCAGCACAGCCGCATGACGAGGACGGGCTGCGGAAGGCCCGCGAAGCCGCCACGCGGGAACCAGGGTGACTGAAGGCGCTGTCTCTGCTGTGACGGCGCCTTCACCGTCCTACGCAAGCGACTCTGTCATGGCCGAATAGACCAGGGTGCGAAGGTCGCGGCGAAGAGTCAGACGGACCGGGCTGCCGATGACCTGGGTCATGAACACGACCGTCGTGTCCTCCTTCGGGTCGATCCAGAACGCCGTTGCGGCAGCGCCGCCCCAGAAGTATTCGCCGAGCGTGCCGGGGAGACGGGTCTTGGCGACGTTGATGTTGACGCCGCAGCCGATCGAGAAGCCGACGCCGGCGTAGCTCGTTTCGCTGAACGCGCCGGGCGTGGACATGGTCGCCACCTCACCGTTGTTCGGCAGGTGGTTCAGGCTGAACAATGCGACGGTCTTCGGGCTGAGGATCTGCACGCCATCCAGGGTGCCGCCGTTCAGCATCATGCGACAGAAGCGCAGGTAATCATGCGATGTCGAAACAAGGCCGCCACCGCCGGATTCCAGGTTCGGCGGCTTGGCGTAGGTGGACGCCCCGGCATCATCCTGCACCGACAACCCGCCGCCCTGCTTCGGCATGTAGCAGGAGGCGAAGCGGCCGATCTTGTCCTCGGGGCAGAAGAAAGCGGTGTCGCGCATGCCCAGCGGCTCGAACAGGCGAGTGCGCAGGAACTCGCCGAAGCTCATGCCAGACAGCTTCTGCACCAGATAGCCCATGACGTCGATCGAAACGGAATAGTTCCAGGCGGTACCTGGGGAAAACTCCAGCGGGATGCCCGCCAGGTTCTCGATCATGGCGTCCAGCCCGCCCTCGGCCGAGGGATCGGCAATCTTGTGGTGCCGGTAGGCGCGGTCGACGCCGGTGCGATTGAGGAAGCCATAGGTCAGGCCAGAGGTGTGGGTGACCAGATCAACCACCTTCATCGGCCGCTGCACCGGCGTCGTAATGAACGCCGGGCCTGAGGTGGCGATGATGCCGGGCAGTCCGGTCGAATAGACGCCCATCCCTCGCCAGGACGGGATGTGGGTTGCCACATCGTCATCGAGGCCGAGGTAGCCTTCCTCCACCAGCATCATCAACGCGACGGCGGTGATCGGCTTGCTCATGGAGTAGATGCGGAAGATCGCATCCTCGCGCATCGGCTTGTTGCGTTCCAGGTCCATGTGGCCGGCCATGCCGGTATGGACAAGCTCTCCGCGGCGCCAGATCTGGGTCAGGATGCCCGGCAGATGGCCGGTGTCGACGTAGCGGCGCTTCATCACGTCATCGAGGCGCGCGAGGCGCTGGGCGGAAAAGCCGGCAGAGGCAGCGGTCATGGACGGGGTTCCCCGGGTGGTTTGTCGAAACCGTAGTAACCGTGGGACCGGGGGGTGTTGTCAAACCGGTCTCGCCGGACGGCCGCCCGACCGGTAGGATAGCGAACCGATCGCACGCCGGAGCCCGCATGAGCCTCGTCGCCTCTGTCGCTTCCTTCGTCGTCATCTTCCTGCTGATGATCGGCCTGGTGCTGTGGCTGCGCTTTCGTGGCGTGCTGAACCCGGCGCAAGGCCCGGTTGTGTCGCGCGTCATCACCGAGGGCCTGCTGCCGGCGATGATCTTCTGCTACGTCGCCCGCGCTCGGGAGGAGCCATCCTACCTGGCCGCCGCGGCGGTGATCGCCGTGGCGGAGGCGATCGCCTGTGGCGCATCCGCAGCCATCGGACGGTATCTACTGCGGATGGAGCGGCGCAGCCTGGGCAGTTTCGTGCTGGCCTCCAGCTTCGGCTCCACATCCCTGATCGGCAACGCGATGCTGGAGGTGGTGTTTCACGGCAAGACCGCCGTGCTGGGCATGGGCATGGTGATCGGCCAGTTCGGCGTCGGCGTGCCGAACAACACGATTGGATTGTGGATCGGCATGATCTCCGGCGATCGCGCCGCGACGCCGGGGGCGCGGCCGAGCGGGCTCTCGATCCTGTGGTCGCCGGTGGTGATTGCGCTGCTGGCCGGTGTCGGCTGGAGCCTGTTGGGTATACCCAGCACAACGCCAGGAATTGCAACGGTCTTTGGCGCGCTGACGCTGGTAGCGGCGGCGCTGCCCTTCCTGGCCGCGGTGGTGACCGGGCTGAGCCTGGCTCCGCTGGACTGGCGGCGGCTGGCGCCGGCGATCCTGTGCAGCCAGGCGCTGATGCTGCTGGCCAAGCCGCTGCTCGTCTGGTGGGTGTTGTCGCTGACCGGCATCCGCACCTTCGACCAGGAGGTGACGTTGCTGCTGGCCGCGCTGCCCGCCTCCCCGCTGGCGGTCGCCTTCGCCAGCCGTTTCGGCGGCGATGCGGAACTGGCGACGGGGCTGGTCGTTTCGTCGGCACTCCTGTCGGTCGCCACGCTGCCTTTGGTCAGCTGGCTGAGCTGACGGACGGCCACGGATTTGCCCCCTCCCCGGCCCCGGGTTAGCATCCCTGGCATCTACACCAACAAGCAGCCGGGCCAGGGAGTTCCAAGCCTATGCACCTGATGTATTTCACTGAACAGCCGATGTCGGCGTACGACGCGAAGGCCGGCCTCGACTTCGGCGCCACGGCGCTGATGTTCCCGAACAGCCATTTCGATCCCGTTGCCGGCAGCCGGCTGTACAACGAATACCTGGAACACTACATCCTGGCCGACGAACTCGGCATCGACGGCATCATGCTGAACGAGCACCACAATGCGCCGTTCTGCATGCAGGCGCGGGCGAACATCTTCGCCTCCGCCCTCGCCGCCGCCACCAAGAACTGCAAGATCGTCATGCTGGGCAATCCGCTACCGGCCTGGGACAACCCGGTGCAGCTGTCGGAAGAGCTGTCGATGATCGACATGCTGTCGAAGGGCCGCCTGGTGTCCGGCTTCGTCCGCGGCGGCGGGCAGGAGCAGTTGGCCGGCGGCATCAACCCCGCCTTCAACCGCGAGCGGTTCGAGGAAGCGCACGACCTGATCGTGAAGTCCTGGACCACGCCTGGCCCGTTCCGCTGGGAGGGCACGCACTACCAGAACCGGGTGGTGAACCCCTGGACCCGGCCGCTGCAGCAGCCGCACCCGCGGATCTGGATTCCCGGCGTCATCAGCAAGGAAACCATCGTCTGGGCGGCGCAGCACGGCTACCCCTACATCGCGCTGAACACGCCGGTGGATCGCACCCGGCAGATCTGGGACATCTATGATGCCGCCGCGGCCGAGGCCGGGTTCAAGGGCGGCCCCGACTACCACGGCCTGCTGAAGCAGATCCACGTTGCCGAGACCGAGGAAAAGGCGATCGAGAACGCGCGCCAGTTCATGTGGATGCAGGGCGAGTTCACCGGCCTTGCGCACCCGGTCTGGAGCACGCCGGCCGGCTATGGCAGTCCGTCAAACCGCCGCGCCTTCGTCGAATTTGCCACCGGTCGCGGAACGAACCCGCGCGGGCGCCCGGTGCTGGAAAAGCAGATGGACGAGCTGATGATCATCGCCGGCACGCCAAAGCAGGTGATCGCCAAGCTGCGCATCCTGCTGGAGGAGACGCGGCCGGGCATCCTCGCGTTCTGGGGCAATGACGGCACTGTCAGCCACGAGGACTCCAAGACCTGCATCCGCCTGCTGGGCACAGAAGTGTTCCCGGCCGTGCGCGAAATGGCGAAGGAGCTGGACCTGAAGAGCCCGTTCGAAACGAACCAGCCGGTGAGCATCAAATACATGCACGGTGCCGGGGAGCAGAAGGCGGCGGCGGAGTAGTCGAACAAGGCGCCGCGGGGGGCAACCAGCGCCCTCCGCCTCCGGCATCCCAGCCGCCGCGCCGTGCAGTTCGGGCGCCGCGCGTTACAACGATTTGCCTCGCGTTCCGGCCCGGCGCGCCCGCAATGGCAGGAGGCCCGCGCAGCCTGCCGCCAGGATTGCCACGCTCGCTGGCTCCGGCACTGGGGAAAACACGTAGGTCACGTCGATCGCCGCGAACCCGCTGATCGTATGGCTGAATCCGCCCGCGCAGCCATTGGTCTCAACGCACACGTCGTACGGCGTGAAGGACCCGGAGCCGTAGAAGAGCGCGATGCCTGTACCGATGAAGGGAGCGAGGTCGCCGGCGCTGGTGAACACGTAGTGGGCGGGGCTGAGTGGGCTGGTTACCACCAGCGCTTCGGACGCGGAGCCACCGCCAGCCCCGACCGTGGCAGTCGCGGTCGAGCCGGATATAATGGATAAAATGCCGGCCGGGCCGGTCACTCTGAACAACCCGTCGATGTGCGTCGATCCACCCAGGCTGCTGGATGGCAGATGCACGCTGGCATTGCCGCTCAAGCTGGCATTGTAGATGGCGACATCAACCTGCGACAGAATGCCGAAGGTCTGATCGAACTGTGCAACGAGGCTTGTGCTACTGAAGACGAATTGATCGTTAGCGGTGGCCAAAGCCGCCGTCGCTTGCAGGATGGTCAGCGCGTCCGCAGCGGCGGGGGCGCCGAGCAGACAACCTGTTGCAAGCGCTAGGAGTGAACGAACGCCACGACGGTGCATCGGGAGGCTCCTCCAGTCAGCAATTGGCAGGCTTAGTTACTTCAGTAGTATGAACTGCCCTGCAGCGATATGCAACAAATGCCGGCACATCCGAGACAGTCGAATTGCAACCGACACAGGTGCGCCGAGGGAGGCCGAATCCTGTTCCTTTCCGGGACCCGGACCCGGGGTGACCCGGCCGCGACGCTGTCCCCACTTCGTCGGGCAGCGCACGCGGGAACGCCGGGTGCGGCGTTCAGCCGGCCGACGCGCTAACCTGGG
>JAFEFW010000680.1 GCA_018240405.1 Pseudomonadota bacterium | reverse complement strand
CCACTGCCGCCGGAATTGGAACCGCCGGTAAAGATGTCCGCCTGATCGCCCGGGGAGAATCCTGTTGCACGCGACATCGCGTACGATAGGATGACCTCCAGAACAAACAGGGGGTGAGACCATGCCGGCGGAGCTCGAGGGTGGCTGCGCATGCGGGCAGGTGCGGTATCGACTGGAAACGCCGCCGATGTTCGTCAACTGCTGCCATTGCACCGACTGCCAGCGCCAGACCGGGTCCGCCTTCGTGATCAATGCCGTGATCGAAACGGCGCGGGTGCACAAGGTATCCGGTGAGACGAACCTGATCGTTCTGCCCACTGACAGCGGTCGCCCGCATCGTGTGGCTCGCTGCACTGGCTGCGGCACGGCCGTCTGGAGCCACTATGGCGGCCGATCGCTGGATAGCTTCGTGCGGGTCGGCACGCTGGACACGCCGTCGCTACTGCCGCCGGAGGCGCATATCTATACACGGTCGAAACTGCCTTGGGTGGTGCTGCCGTCCGGCGTGCCGGTATTTGAGGAATTTTATAGCCTGAAGAGTCTGTGGCCGGCGGCAAGTCTTGCGCGACGGGCCGCGTTGTACGCATGAACGACGGAGCGGCAATGGGTCCAAACCTTACGCGGTCGTCGGCTGCACGCGCTGCACGATTAGCGTGCCTGGCCGAGACCGGCAGCGATTTACACAGCGCGGGAACGATCTGCCGTGGTCGGCTTGGGAAGACCTGCGCGATGCCCAACTATCTTGTTTCGTCATGACGGTGGAGCGGGCAGGTGTTTTTGACTCCGTCACACGCCGCTCGTTTCGGCTATGTGAGAATTTGCCTGGCACGAGCCGCTGTGAGCGAACCCTGCGCCATCGCTGGCGGGAGAGACTTCGCAATGAACACTTTGTCCGACGCTGACCGCAGCACGCTGGCGACAATCCTGCCACAATGGTCCGTGGTGCCGGAGCGCGACGCACTTGCGCGGGACTTCACGTTTGCCGACTTCAGCGCTGCCTGGGGCTTCATGAACCGGGTCGCCTTGCTGGCCGAGAAACTCGACCACCACCCGAACTGGTCGAACGTCTGGAACACCGTGCACATCGAGCTGTCGACGCATGACGCCGGCGGGCTGACAACGCGGGACGTCACTCTGGCGCAGGCCATCGACCGGGTGGCGGGATAGCGGCAATCGAACCATGGAACTGCTTGGTTTTCCAGAGCGCACCGCCCTGATCCGCCGCGCCACCGCGCGGCTGTGCCTGCGCCTGGGTTGGGCGCCGCTGCATGAGGTGCGGCTGGCGAACGGCCGCCGGGCGGATATCCTCGCGCTGCAGCCGGGCGGCGGTTTCATTTGTATCGAGGTCAAGTCTGGCCTGCGCGATTACCTCAGTGACGGCAAGTGGACCGAGTATCAGCCCTTCTGCGATCAGTTCTTTTTCGCGGTGGATTGCGATTTTCCGCAGGAGATCCTGCCACCGGAGACCGGCCTGATCGTCTGCGCCGACCGTGAGGCGGAAGTGCTGCGCGACCCGCCTGCCTCGCGCCTGCCGCCGGCCCGGCGCAAGGCATTGATGGAGCGGTTTGCCTGGCTCGCGGCCGGCCGCCTGGCGGCGATGGAAGATCCGATGGGGGTTTCCGGATTGATGCTCGCCCTGAACGACGATTAACGCCGGCCTGCCACGGTCGTGACCGCCACGGATGCACGCGTGGCTCGCATGGCGCTGCCGGTGATGCTGCATGACGAGGATATGGCTCAGACCGGGCGGTCAGCTTTGCCTGTCACCGCAATGGACTACTCCCGGTCCTGCATATCGGCACTGTCGAATGCCTTCTATCGTGCCATGCTGAAATCCAGGCTATACTCAAGCCGGGGATAAGGAAGTCCAGGATGAAACTGTTTTACGGCTGGGTGATCGTCGCCGTCGGCATCGTCGTGGGCTGCATCGGCATGGGCGGGCTGATGTCCTTCGGCGTCTTCCTGCAGCCGATGTCCGACTCCTTGGGATGGTCCCGGGCGGGAATTTCTACGGCTTCGACTTTGGCATTTCTGTCGATGGGCGTCGGCGGCTTCCTTTGGGGCTGGATGTTCGACCGTTACGGCGCGCGGGCAGTCGTGTTCCTGGGCGGGACGCTCCAAGGAATAGGACTTGTCGTCGCCAGCCAGGCGGACAGCCTGCCAGTATTCCTGGCCGTGTATGGCACCGCCGTGGGCCTGGCCGCCGGCGCGGTCTACGTGCCGCTAACCGCGGCAACGGCAAGCTGGTTCACGCGGCACCGCAGCCTTGCCGTCTCGCTGGTTTCTGCCGGCCTCGCCCTGGGCACCACCATTGTGGCGCCGCTCGCCCGATGGCTGATCGTCAACCACGACTGGCGCTACGCCATGTTCACCCTTGGCATGATTGCCTGGGTCGTCATCCTGCCGCTGGCCCTGCTCCTGCGTAGGGCGCCGGTCGCGGTAGCGACTGCCGCCGCGGGTCATGCAGGAAGCGACGCCGGCCGGGCCACCATGACCGTGCAGCAAGCCCTGAAGACGCCACTGTTCTGGAGCCTGGCACTGGCCAACTTCGCCTGCTGCGCGGCGCATTCCGGCCCGATCTTCCACATGGTGTCCTACGCCGCGGCGTGTGGCGTCGCACCGCTGACCGCGGCAACCGTGCTGGGGGCTGCCGGCATTGCGGCGCTGTCAGGACGCATCATCTGCGGCCTGATGGCAGACCGGTTAGGAGCGAAACGAACCCTGGTCGGCTGCCTGGCCCTGCAGGCCGTGGCCATAGCGCTGTATCTGCCGGCCCGCGACATCAATTCGCTATACGCCGTGTCGATGCTGTTCGGCTTCTCTTATGGCGGCGCAATGCCTCTGTACGCGATCCTGGTGCGCGAGCATTTCCCGGCGCGAATCATGGGCAGCGTGTTCGGCGTCGTCGCCAGCATCTCGACCTTCGGCATGGCGCTCGGCCCGCCGCTGGGTGGCTGGCTGTTCGATCATTACGGTGGCTATGGCTGGCTGTATGTCGCGTCTTCGGCCGTCGGCGGCGCCGCGGTGGTCATCGCCTTGACCGTCCGCCCGCATCGCCGGGCGCTGGTGGCCGTGCCCGCGGCAACCTGATGCGGCGCATAAAGAAGGCGGCGGACACGTGCCCGCCGCCTTCGTCCGTGACGATGCCGGACGTTACTCGGCCGCCATATTCGGCGTGAACTCCAGCGGCAGGCCCTTGTGGCCAGTCAGGCGTTCACCTTCCTCATACATCTCGAACGCACGCTTTTTCAGTGCCGGCAGGATCTCGGCGATCTTGTCAAGGTCGAGGTCGGCAGCGATACCGGGATAGCCCGCGCGTTCGATCATCGGGCCAAGCTTGCGGTTTTCGATCTGCTCGAAGGTCCATTCCAGCGGATCGTCGACGACCGTCAGGTCCCAGTTGATCCGATGGTTCTTGTTGCGCGGCCCATAATGGTAGTGCGCATTGTTCCAGAAACAGTCGAACGCCAGAAGCTCGGTTTCCTCGACATAGGCCTTGCCCTTCGAGCCACCGATATCCGCCAGGACGTGCACGGCGAGGCCGCCGTCGCCATTCTTCAGCCGGCGCATCTCCAGGCCGAAGCGGATGACGCCGGCCTCGAAGATCTCCGTCCCGCGGTTGTGCTTCACCACGTTGCGCTTGGCGATAAAGGTCTCCCGCGCACAGGCGTCGAGTTCAGGCAGGACCTTGCGCACCGCCTCCATGTCGGTGGCCTGCGCGATAGCGGGATAGCCGGCGCGTTCCAGCATCTTCGGCAGCTTCTGGCCGAGGGTGCGGATGGTCCAGCCGATCGGGTTACCGTCAATGATCGGGTCCATCCGGCAGTGCACGCCCAATCCACCGCCCACGCGGCCGGGGGTCGACAGCTCCGGATTTTCCGGGCCGTAGACGTAGCTGCGTTCCAGATCGAAGCAGTTGAAGCGCAGCATCACAGTTTCGCGACCGGTGACAGAGGCGGTGACCTCGATCGAGATGCCCTGATCGACATGATCCTCGACATTGCCATCCCAAAGCTGGTGCCTGACAATGAAGCTGAGAGGTTCGGCGTTGAATCGAATGCCCGGCGATTGCGGCATGGTCGGACGCTCCTTTCTATGGAATTGTGGATCAGCGTAAGCAGGAGACGCGCCGGTCGCAAGTGCCACGATGCCGCACGTTTGGCCAGCCGCCCCGATGCAGCTACGCTGACAGCGATACCAGGGAGGAATAATCATGATCGACCTGCACACCCATTGGCGTCCGGCGGAAGTTGCCGACGCACTGCGCGCCCGCACGCGGGAACCACGTATCCTGCGCAATGCGAGCGGCATCGAGGTGCTGAAGGCGCCGCGAATGGGCGAAACCCGGCTGGACGAGGCGTTCGACGACGCGGACACACACCTCGCGCGCATGGACCGGCAGGGCGTGAGCATGAGCGTGCTGTCGCTGTTGGGCACGTTCTGTTGGATTGAAGCCCAGCCCCCGGCGGAGGCAGTGGCCCTGTGCCGGAGCGTCAACGACGGACTATCGGCGATCTGCGAGCGGCATCCCGGGCGCTTTACCGCGCTGGCCGCGTTGCCGCTGACCGACATGGCTGCGGCGGCCGCGGAGTTCGACCGCGTGCTGAGCCTGCCGGGCGTGGTCGGCGCACAGCTTCCCGGCAATTATTTTCTAACGCGCAATGACGCCGAGGCGGTGCGGCCGCTGCTGGAGATCGCAAACCGCCACCGCGCTGTTCTGCTGATCCACCACGGTCCCCGTCCGGGCGACGCGTTTCCCAAGGTCGACGCGGATATCGACAATGCCCGCCGCCGTAATGGCACGCTGGACATGCAGGCCAGCCTGTCATCAGTCATGGTGACGCTGTGCCTGACCGACCTGTTGGCAAACTACCCCGAAACGACGGTGGTCGTGCACAATCTGGGCGGAAACATTCCTTACGAGATCGAGCGCATGGACCATCGCTGCCTGCTCGATACGCCGGACGAGGAACTGCCGTCGTCGCGCATCCGCAAGGCCAAGGTCTACGTCGATTGCAACTCCTTCGGCGCGCGCGCCATCGAAATGGCGGTGGCCGTCTACGGCGCCGACCGGATCGTCTGCGGCACCGACGGCACGGCGTTTGGGGTGGACTGGACGCGCAAGGCGCTGGAGGATGCGCAAATCGGCGACGAGGCGCGTGCACAGATCCTGCACCGCAACGCCGACGCTTTACTGGCTCGGCTTAGTGGTGCGGTGCGGCAGAAAGCGGCAGCCTAGCTTTGCTACGGTTCCGTTGAGGCTGCGTCATGCCGCGCGAAGGCCCCATGAGCGTTAGAAAAGGTCGATCGGCGGCGGCCGTTTGTCTCTCGTCGTGGCGGGCGACGACCCATAGGCAGTAAAATAGGACAATTTGTGCGGTCGCTGCTTTCTCGTCATGGCGGGCGAAGGCCCGCCATCCACGCCTTGCGGTTGAGAATCCCGCGCAGAAGCAGCGCCTTTGCGGCAAAGCCGTGGATGGCGGGCCTTCGCCCGCCATGACGGGGGAGAGGTTGTGCCGGCTCGTCCGGTGTTCAATGCGGCTTATCTTAACGCACATGGGGCTAAGGCCTACCAGCCATGCCTGCGTTTGAACCGTCGCAGTCTGTTACTGGCTCAACAGCGAAAAACATGGGTGGCAGCCCTGCGGCCACCATGACGAAAAAGAAACAAGCTGGTTCGTTCCCTACCCCCGCGCCACCAGGAACTGCTTGTTGACGCAATTCTCCAGCCGCCCGTCACGCAGGAAGCGCCCGGCGGTGCGGGAGGCGAAGGCGCGGTTATCCCGCATGCTCTCAGGCGTGTAGAAGGCCGAGTGCGGCGTCACCACCAGCCGGTGGCGCAGCCAGTCCTCATTCTTCTGCCAGGCCGCGATCAGGCGGGACTGCGGGTTGGCCGGTTCCTCCGGCAGCACGTCCAGGCCGGCGGCGAGGATCGTGCCGTCCTTCATCGCGTCGTATAGCGCATCGATATCGACGATCGGGCCGCGGGCCGTGTTGATCAGAATGAGTCCTCGTTTCGCCGCAGCCAGGGCATCCGAGCCGATCAGGCCTCGCGTCTCTTTTGTCAGCGGCGCGTGGATGCTGACGAAGTCGCACTGACCCATCAGTTCTGACAGCGTATCGGCGCGGCGCACGCCGATCGCCAGTTCATACCCGTTTGGCTGATACGGATCGTAGAACACCACGTCCATGTCGAAGGCCTTGGCGCGCCGCGCGGCGGCGGTGCCGATGCGGCCCATGCCGACGACGCCGAAGGTGCAAACGGACAGGCGCCGCCCGAACGGATTATGCGCCGGCCGCCAGTTGGCCTTAAGGTTATCGCGCAGTTCCTGGTCGTGATAGGCGATGCTCTTGGCCAGAGTCATCATTAGGGCAATGGCATGGTCCGCGACTTCCCGCGTGCCGTAGTCCGGCGTGTTGCAGACGGCGACGCCCAGCTTGCCCAGACGCTCGATGTCCACATCGTCATAGCCGACGCCGTATTTCACGAAGATGCGGCATTTGCGCAGCTTGTCGATGTATTGCGCGGGCAGCGTGCCGACGACGGCGTCCGCCTCGGCCCATTGCTCATCCGTCACGTCCTCGGGCTTCGCGCTGAACTCGGTGCGGAACCCGGACCCTACCGCGTCGCGGGATAGCTGGTGGAACTCGGACGGCAGGCTGGGCCAGAGAATGCGCATGGTCATCGATTTGTTCCTCCCCTCGTGGTGGTTTGGCATGGTGCACCGGATCGGGTGCCGGTGCACAGTATCCTACACGGCCGCCGCGCTCCGCGCGAAGCGGGTCAGGGAGGAGCCACATGACCATCCGCGTTACCCGCCTGGGCAACGGCCCGATCATCGGGCCTGACCTGCATCAAAGCATCGGCGTCAACATCCAGGGGCCGTCGCTGATCCGCGTGCCGGACTGGATCGAGGACCGTCTCGGCGACTACTATCTGTACTTCGCCGATCACAAGGGGTCGTATATCCGCCTGGCCTATGCCGATCATCCGGCCGGTCCCTGGCGTATCCATCCGCCCGGCAGCCTACATCTGGCGCAGTCGGGCTTTCTGACGGAGCCGCCGGACGTTTCGGCGGCGGATCTCGCCCGGTTCGAGGCACGATACCGAGCGCGTGGCGCGGCGATTTCGCATGACGTGCTGTCGGAAATCACTACGCCGCATATCGCCTCGCCTGACGTTCATATCGATGCTGACCGGCAACGGATCGTGATGTACTTCCACGGGCTGGAGGGTGTGGGCGATCAGGTCTCGCGCGTCGCGCTGTCGACGAACGGCATTGACTTCGTTGCGCGGCCTGAAGTGATCGGCCGGTCCTATATGCGCATCTTTCCGCATGACGGTATGACCTATGCCCTCACCATGCCGGGTGTGCTGTCTCGTTCGGCGGATGGGTTGAGCGGGTTCCAACCGGGACCGACGCTGTTCAATCCAAACATGCGGCACGCCGCCGTGCTGAAGCGCGATGACGCGCTATGGGTGTTCTGGACGCAGGTCGGCGACGCGCCGGAGCGCATCCTGCTGAGCCGGATCGCGCTGACTGGGGATTGGATGGACTGGCGGGATGAGCCGCCGGTCGAGGTGCTGCGACCTGAACTTGCGTGGGAAGGGGCGGATGCTCCTTGTGTGCCGTCGGTGCGCAGTACTGCCTATGGCGTGGTAAACCAGTTGCGCGATCCTGCGATCTTCGAAGAGAACGCCGACATCTACCTGCTCTATGCAGTCGGCGGCGAAAGCGGCATTGCCATCGCACGGGTCGATTTCTAGCCACGGCGTGCGGCGCCGCGCGAGTCGACCGTTCCGGCAGGATGCGCTAGCCCTGACTTCCAAGGCCAGCAATGCGGACCAGGGGAACCGTCATGGACACAGACACCATTATCGGCAGCGGCGACTTCCGGTACCGACTGATCCCCGAGTGGGCGCGCCTGCCAGACGGCTGGGATTTCAACGAAGTGGCGGCTGTCGCTGTCGACAGCCGTGACCAGGTTTATGTCTTCAGCCGCAGCGATCATCCGGTCACTGTCTTTGACTCTGACGGCCGCTTCCTGCGCTCGTGGGGCGAGGGCGTGTTCAAGCGCGCCCACGGACTGAGCGTCGCACCGGATGACACAATCTTCTGTACCGATGACGGCCTCCACGCGGTGTATCGCTGCACGCTTGAGGGCCGGGTGCTGATGACCCTCGGCACGCCCGGCACGTCGAAGCCCTACATGGGCGGCGAGCCGTTCTGCCAGTGCACCCATACCGCGCTGTCCCCGCAGGGCGAGATCTATGTCTCCGACGGCTACGGCAATGCCCGTGTGCACAAGTTCACGCCGGACGGCCGGCTGATCCTGTCCTGGGGCACGTCCGGCGTCGGGCCGGGCGAGTTCAACCTGCCGCACAATATCTGCTGCGATCCGGACGGCTGGGTCTACGTGGCCGACCGGGAGAATCACCGCGTCCAGGTGTTCGACGGCAATGGCCGTTACGAAACCGAATGGCGCAACCTGCACCGTCCCAGCGCGCTGTTCCTGCCGCCGGGGCGTTGCCCGTATTGTTACGTGGGTGAGGCAGGACCAACCTACGGGTTCAGCCGCAACGCGTCGAACCTGGGACCGCGACTGTCGGTGGTGAGCGTGCGCGACGGGACGGTGCTCGCGCGTATCGGCGACCGCACGCCGGCGAATTTCCCTGGTCCCTTCACGTCGCCGCACGGGATCGCGGTTGACTCCCGTGGCGACATCTATGTGGGGGAGGTGGCGAAGACCGGGTGGGGGAATCTGTTCCCTGGCGTGACGCCGGCGAAGCCGCGCGCTG
Source organism: Pseudomonadota bacterium (assembly GCA_018240405.1). Lineage (GTDB taxonomy): Bacteria > Pseudomonadota > Alphaproteobacteria > Acetobacterales > Acetobacteraceae > Rhodopila. The sequence continues at coordinate 982 of JAFEFW010000680.1, read as the reverse complement.
TGCTGCAGAAGCTGGTGAAGGTGACGTAAGGGGACGTGCCAGCAGGACAGCGTCGCTCGAGCCGCTCTGGCGTGCTGCGCACGCGCTTGACGGGTTCTGGAACACGGTTGTGTCGGAAATCTTTACACTTAGCCCGATCAGCAGAAGACCCGGCTAAACACAGGCCTGATGTTCCGAGTCTTTTCACCATGGCGCAAATCTTGCGTCCACTCAACAAAAGACATGGGGTGCGACCATGAAGAGGGTTGTCATAGCGGGTCTTGCACTGGTGGCTACCGGTCTGCAGAGTGCTGCAACGGCAAACCCAATCACATTTCTCGACGCCACCACGGCGAGCGGCAGTATTGGCGGCATTCCATTTACAGGCGCATCGATCATCATTTCCGCTGCGGCAGATACGGCCAATATTCAAACCATGCCCAGCAGCGAGAAATTCATCGACAATGCGTCCGCGACCGTGGCGATCGCCGGCTTAGGGACCTTCACGTTCACGACCCCCACCAGATTCTTCGTCTATGGACCCTCTCAAATCGTCGGCTTTTCCCGCGCCGGGGTGACGGGCCTGGATTTGATCAATGGCCCCGTAAACGCTGCTTTTGGAGCCTGGGACATGACGACGTCCATCGGTCCAAGCACTGGAGCAGGGACGATCTTGCAGTGGTCCGATATTCCCGTTCAAACAAGCGGCGGTGCGTTGGTGCTCTATGATGCAATCGCAGACATTACGTTTTCGGCGCAGGTGCAGATCCCGGAGCCAGGCAGCCTGCTCGTGCTGGCGCTTGCGGTGCCCGCTTTTGGACTGATAACGCGACGTAAAAATCCCCGTTGATCGACCGCGATCACGCCAACGCTGTGTCCTCAGCGTCGCCTTCATCATCGCATAGCACAGCTGCGGCAGGAAATGCGCTGGATATGACTGGTCGAAGGCCATACATGAGCGCCACCAGGCAGTCGACGAGCTCGAAACGGCCTATATCGTTTC
>JAFEFW010000067.1 GCA_018240405.1 Pseudomonadota bacterium | reverse complement strand
CGCGTGGCGCAGGCCTCGGACCAGGCCAAGGTCATTTGCTTCCTTGCCTCGTCGGATGCGGATTTTGTAACCGGTCTGACGATCGATGTGACCGGAGGACAATAAACGCATGGCAAACCCGGACCTGGTGGCGCTGTGGGAAGCCCATTGCCGGTATGAGTTCGAAACGCGCGATGTCGATGCGACCATGGCGACGATGGTCGATACACCTTACGTCAACCACGTCCCCACCATGACCGGTGGCGTCGGCCATGACCATCTGAAGCGGTTCTACAAATACCATTTCATCGGCCGGAACCCGGACGACGTCACCATGACGCTGGTCAGCCGTACCGTCGGGACTGATACGCTGGTGGATGAGTTCATCTTCAAGTTCACTCACACCTGCACCATCGACTGGATGCTGCCTGGCATCCCGCCGACCGGGAAGGTCGTGGAGGTTCCCATGGTTGCCGTGGTGCATTTCCGTGGTGACAAGCTGGTGCATGAACACATCTACTGGGACCAGGCGTCGGTGCTGGTACAGATCGGCAAGCTCGATCCGGCGGGACTGCCAGTTGCCGGCGCCGAAACGGCGCGCAAGGTGCTGGATAACAGGCAGCCCAGTAACGTCCTGATGGAAGCGGCCTGGGCCAGCAGCGAGGGTAAGCCGCTCTGATCCAACGCGCGGCTGGATATCCGCTATGGGAACAATGCCGCGCCGCGGCGGCCTGAGCCACCACGGGCAACGTCGGGAAGGGTGCTGAACATGCGGCTGGAAACGCTGCTTCCGCTGGGCAAGGTCGATCCCGGATTGCGGGCGCCGGAGATCCCGCTCGATCTGACAACGGTCGGGCGGGATGCGGCACTCCTGGAGGAGATCGGCTACGGCGGACTGGTGGTGGAGGAAACCAAGGATGACCCCTATGTCCTGCTGACGCTCGCTGCTGCAACCACGTCGCGGCTGCGCCTGACCACCGGCGTGGCGATGGCGTTCCCACGCAGCCCGACCATCACCGCCATGAGCGCCTGGTCGTTGCAGAAGCTGTCAGGCGGGCGCTTTATTCTTGGGCTCGGCTCGCAGGTGCGCGGCCATATCATGCGGCGGTTCGGGATGCAGTGGTCGCCGGCCGGGCCGTGGATGCGCGACTACGTGCAGGCGGTGCGGGCGGTGTGGGACTGCTGGCAGAACGGCGCGAAGCTGGATGTCCGCAACGACCATTACGCCATCAACCTGATGGTGCCGCTGTTCAACCCCGGTCCGATCGCGCATCCGGATATTCCGATTCACCTCGCGGCGGTCAACAAGGTGATGTGCTCGGTCGCCGGGGAGGTTGCGGATGGCATCCGACCACATCCCGTGTGCACGCCGTCCTACATCGCGAACGTGATGCTGCCGGCAGTGCGCTCCGGCGCCCGCAAGGCCGGGCGGTCGCTGGATTCGTTCCGCGTCTGCATGAAGCCGCTGACGGCCTCGGCCCGCACGCGGGAGGAGTTGGTGCCGAAGATCCGCGATGCGCGCGCCCGCATCGCCTTCTACGCCTCAACGCCCGCCTACGCCGCCGCGTTCGAGCATCACGGGCTCGGTGAGCTGGCGCGTGAGGCAGCGGTGCTGTCGAAGGCGCAACGGTGGGAGGAACTGCCGAGGCTGATCAGCGACGAGACGCTGGACCTGTTCGCCGTGATCGGCACGTACGACGAGATCGGCCGCAAGCTGACGGACCGTTTCCGGCGCGTCGTTACGGACGTCGAGTTTTCGATCGCCGTGCGTGATGAACAGGATCGGGCGGACTTGTCGCGTCTTGCGCACGACATTCAGGCGGATTCGGAAGCGGAGGCGCGGCAGGCTATATTGAGCCACTGAAACAGCGGCCTCCGAGCGGGACCTGTTGGTTCGTTCCCACTATTATGGCCGGCGTCGGTCGGAACGAGCGCCGAGCGATCTTGCGGCCATTCCGGCGTGTCCGGTCCATGATGAGGAGGAAGAGGCCGCGCCTCCAACTCAAGCGCAACGCGTGCAGACGAAGGCCTGCCGCGACGAGAGACGCGCGCAACGTAAACAAGACTCAGTGACGCTGGTTATGCGACCAACGCCGTGGTGTTGACCGTCGTCTCGTCCAGGCTCGCCCACCAACGCGTTGATACTGGTGGGCGGTGCCTCACGTCCCGCGGACCGGATATCAACGCTTCGGCGCGCTCGGTGAACCTACCCGTTGTTGTCGCAGGCCCCACCGCACCGCCAGTGTCAGAAGAGCGGCGGCCGCAAACAGGGCTGGAGCGGGAGGTTCAGGCACCCGCTCTGCAAAATAGTAGCCGACGCCATCACCGATGTCGTTCAAGGGTGGCAGATGTGCCGATACGACAATGGCCTGGGTGCCGACGGGAATGCCGTCGAAGAACAACGCGTCGGTGTGGATACCGTTCGGATTGTTGAGCACAGGCGCGGTAATGTCGCCGGTGGCGGTATTGAGTTGCATCTTGTGCCGCCCGCTGACCTGCGTCTGGTTATCCTGCGTGCCCAGCACCTGCACCATCGATGGGGCCGTCAGCACATTGTTGATCAGCAACTGCACATTATACGCCGGAAGGGCGACCTCGTCAGTGGTGTTCCACAGTCCGAAGACGAGTTCGGGCAGGTAGCCCTTGTAACCACCAAGATTGAAGGTGACCGTCGAACTATAGTTGTAGACGGTCATCGCCAGATGCCCCTGGACCAGGCCGGTGCCTGGGAACAGCGTCGTGAACTGCGACGGATAGATCGCCGCGTTGTTATTGTCGAAGCCGCCGACACCGGCCGCCGAGGAAAAGACATGGCTGGCGCCAATGGTGCCATTGCCTTGATTGCTGGAAAAGGTGCTCACGGCTCCATTGCCGGCAATATTGTTCCCGCTGACGCTTAGGAAATCATATTGCACGGCGGCGGCGATCCGTGGTGAAGATACAACCAAAACCACTGCCGTCAGTGCGGGAAGCAGGTAACAACGCCGGATCATCCTGCAGCATAAGCCGCCAGGACGGTATCTTTTCCGATCAGAAGACCGCATGTTTTTGTTCCTCCCTGAACGACGATTTTTCGCCGCAATTATCACAATAGATTTCAATAGAATATTGCGCAAGTACAATCGGCCTGTGCTTATAGTCGGTGTCGTGCCGATCGGTCGGAGACGTTGCAAGGCCGTAAGTAGATGCGCGGAATCAAATACTTACGCCGGCGCCGCTGCCGTACCGGGAAGCCGGGTGGTCCAGGCCCGTGACGGTGCATCGCCGTGGCGCGCTGTTGCCTGCTCGATAGATCCGGAACCCCGCGCCGGGCCGGTCGTGAGGCTATCTGTACGGCATCGCGGACTGGTGGGCCTTCAGCCGCCGCCCAGAACCAGCCCCGGCGGCAGCGCCTCGTCGTACTGGCTCGCCCGCTCCGTCTGATCCATGGCGACGAAGCTGCGGATACGGCCAGTGCGGCGTTCCGGCACGCCCGCCGCCTCCAGTTTCGCGGCGATGGCGGTCCGCACCCGGCCTGGCACATCCAGGCTGCGGTCGCCGACGACACGGGCGGCGCGCAGGAACATCGGCTGGATCTCGGCCAGCGCCTGCTCCGACCAGTCGTAGTCGCGGAACCGATCCCAAGCCCGTTCGACCAGTCCCGCTGGCAGCACCGCCTCCGGCCCGGCGCGCAGTGGCGCGCGGTTCAGCATGCGACCGAGGGCGTTGAAATACGGCGCGCATTGCTTCTTCTCGTCCAGCAGGGCGCCGGCGACGGTGATGAACGCCTCGACCAGCGAAACCTTAATGTCCACCGGCAGGAGTTCCAGCGTGCCGACCAGCCGGACCAGTTCGTCCGGTGCCTTGCCGCTGCGCAAGCGGTCGATCTCGCCCGCCAGTAGCGCCATCTGGCGGTCCGAGGATAACCCACCGGCGACGCGCCGCCACAGCAGGTATTCCTGGGTCTTGATCCGCTTACCCTGATGCGCGGGACCGGCCTCCTGAACCCGCCACAGGCTGTCCATGCGCACATCGTCGCCGGCGACGCCAAAGCCCGGCCGCATCAGGAAACCGGCAATGGCGAGCCAGGCCTCCTCATGCTCCACCGACCGGCGGCGGCCGTCGAACCGCTCTGATAGCGGCCGCCACAGCGCGCGCAGCAGCGGTGCGTTCCAGGTGGCGCGCGGCATGCCCAGGCTGCGCTCCAGGCTCTGCAGCACTGCCCCGGCGGCCATTTTCGATCCGCCGGCCAGCGGCCTCGAGAATACCGTGTCGATGCGGGTGACCGCGGCGTCCACCGCCGCGGGATCGGCGTTCGGCGCCACCGGCGGCGCGGCGTTGGCAGGATTGGCATGCTCGACGGCGCGCAGGTTGAACTCCAGCGGCCAGGACTGCGGTCGCGCGGCGTCAATGCTGTCACAGGCGATCTGCAGCAGGCCCAACGCATTGATCCGGGCGGTCAGCCGCACCGGTACGCGACCACCTTCCGGTCCGCCGGCTTTCACCACAGTCTGCAAGGGCGGCAGCGGATGGAACTCGCCTTCCCGCCAGTCCAGCAGATCGCCCGCCTGCGCGCGGCCATGTCGAGCGGAGGAGAACGCGCGGAACCGGACGGGTTGGTCGGTGCGGACCTCCAGGCCGGGAATGTCGATGGCGTAGGGTACTTCCGGCGGCGCGTTGCGCGGCAGGACGCACACGACGGAGGTCTGGTCGGCGCCCGTCAGCACCTCCAGGAAGACGGCGCGGGCGGCGCCGGCGGCGATATTGGCGGTGTGCCGGTGCAGCAGGGCGCCGAAGCGCGCGGCGCCGCGGGCAACGGCCAGGGCCGGTTCGTCATTGGCCAGTTGCAGCGGCGTGGCACCGGCTTGCCACGAGCCGATCAGCGCGGTGATGCGCTGCCGCAGCGACGCCGGCGTGACGGAGCCGCCATTGAACAGCACGGCATCGACGCGCGGGCGGTCGCGCAGGAAGTCGGCGAGGTGCCGGGTGACAGCGGTGTCCGCGGCATAGGGCAGACCCCACTCGCGCAGGCCACCGGCAAGCTGCGACGGGCGGGCGGATTTGTCGCAATCCGGGAAGAAGCCGCTCAGCAGCACGCGCTCGATATCGGCTCGCGTGACCATGGCAGTGCGCGCCGCGGCGAACAGGCTGGAGCCGCGGCCGGCGATGGCGACCGGGAAGGCTTCGTCCGCTTGGCCGGGGGCGGCCAGCGCCTGTTCCTTCAGGGTGCGGCAGGCGGCGACCAACTGGTCCCATTCCGCGCCGGCGAGCTGACCGGTGGCGCCGCCGGTGAACTGGCGCTCGACATAATGCGCCAGTGCCAGATCGATATTGTCGCCGCCCAACAGGATATGGTCGCTGACCGCAACGCGGTTGATCGCGGGGATCGGCGTACCGGGGGTCAGCCGCAACTCGAACAGGCTGAAGTCGGACGTGCCGCCGCCGATATCGACCACCAGCACATGCCGCGGCTCGACCGTCGGGTGGCCCTGGTAGAGCGCGTGGGCCGGATCATGGCTCTGCAGCCAGCAATAGAACGCGGCCTGTGGTTCCTCCAGCAGGCGCACGCCGGCGGGAAAGCCGGCTTCTTCGGCCGCTGTAAGGGTCAGGCGCTGGGCGGCGGCGTCGAAGGAGGCGGGGACGGTGACGGTGACCAACTGGTCATTGAACGCCGTGTTGGCGTCGGCAAACTGGTCGTTCCAGGCGCCGCGCAGGTAGTTCAGGATCAGTGCGGCGGCGCGGACCGGGGAGATTTTCTGCTCGCGGCTGAGTTCAGAGGAGCCCCAGGGCAGGAACGGCGCAAGCCGGTCGGCGGCGTGGTGGATCAGCCAGGATTTCGCCGAATGGACCACCCGTTCCGGCGTTTCGCTCGCCTTTGCTTTGGCGAAGCGGCCGACAATCCAGTCCCCGGCGCCGGCGGCGCGGCCTTGTAGCTGCGCCGCGACGGCGTCTTCCGGGAGGTATAGGAAGGAGGGCAGGGTGTTCGAGTCCGCCAGCCCGGCCAGGCTTTCCCATTGCGCAATCGGCAGCACCTGGGCTGGCGCATCGTCGCTGACCAGCGGCATGAACGCCAGGGCCGAGTTGGTCGTCCCCAGGTCGATGCCGATGGCGTAGCGCGGTGGCGGCATGGGCTACGCGGCGCCGCCAGTCGCCTCTCCCCCGTCATGGTCGCGCTTGTCGCGACCACCCACGACTTTGGTAGCTCGCAGCGGCATCAGAGCCGCGTTCGGCTTCGCAAGTCGTGGCTGGCCGGCCTGGGGCCGACCATGACGAGAGGATGTCATTCCGTCCGCACCTGGAACTCGACCTTCCACTTCCGGTCGGAGTTCACGTGCTTCATCCAGAGTTCCAGCGTGCCAAGCTCCGTCACCACGGCGTCGATGCGCACAGGGACGACCTGGCCGGCGGGGAAATCCTCCAGCGCCGGAATCTCGATCTCCAGCAGGCTGGTTTCCTCCAGTTCCCGCTCCGCATCCGGCAGCACCTGGCCGGGACTGTCGCCGCTGCGGATGGATGAGGAGAAGAATCGGAACTCCGCCGGCCGCCCGGTGACCAGGCCGAACTCACGGCCCTCGATCAACAGGTCGGAGCCTTCCTCCAGCCCCTGCGGCACGACGCACAGCGCCTTCACCCTCGGCCTGATGCCGGGTACCGCCAGCCCCGAGCTCTCCAGCCCCACGTAGTAGGACCGGGCGACGCCGGCCTTGATGCGCATGCCCTTGCCGGTGGCACGATGGCGTCCGTAGACGGCGGCGCCGTAGGCGACGGCAAGGTCCGGTTCGGCGCCCTGCAGTTCCCGGATCGGCTGTCCATTGTTCCAGGACGCCAGCAGCTCCAACACGCGCGTCCGGATCGGCGCCGCCTTGAACACGCCGCCGTTGAACAGCACGGCGGTCGGCATCAGCGCGCTGGCATTGCCGCGGTCGCCGATCAGCGCCGACAGCTTCTCGGACGCCTTCACGTTCTGCAGGCTGCGCACCAGGAAGCGGGCGATGTGCTTGCTGACCACCGGATCGGACGCGTACGGCAGCCCGAATTCTTGCAGGCCGCCGCGCCGGTTCTCTTCCGGCATCTGGTCGAGCGGGGTCTTCGCCAGGAAGCCCTCCAGCACCACCGCCTCCAGCATCGCACGATCCAGCGAGGTGGAAATAGTGGAGGCGAACAGCGACGACCCGCGCGACGGCACGGCGATCGGCGCCTCGGACAGGGCCGCGTCCTCGAACAGTGCGATCTTGGCGCGTGCGGAGGAGTGGACGAGCGACAGGAACTGCCAGGAGTCCAGCGTCTTGCCTTCATCCTCCAGCTTGTTCTGGATGGTGTAGGCCAGCGCCAGGTCCATGTTGTCGCCACCGAGCAGGATGTGCTCGCCGACGCTGATACGTTCGAGTTGCAGGTCGCCGTTGACGTCGGTGACCGCGATCAGGCTGAAGTCGGCGGTGCCGCCGCCGACGTCGCAGACCAGCACGATGTCGCCCGGCTGCACCAGGTCATGCCAGGCGCGACCGGTCTGAGCGGTCCAGGAGTAGAAGGCCGCCTGCGGCTCCTCCAGCAGCGTAACGTCGCCCAGTCCGGCCTCACGCGCGGCTTCCGCCGTCAGGCTGCGGGCCACTTCGTCGAATGAGGCCGGCACGGTTAGCACGATCTGCCCATCCGCCAGGTCCCAGTCGCGGCCTGCCTCATGTTCCGTCTGCAGGAACGCATGGCGCAGGTGCATCAGGTAGCGGCGCGACGCTTCGAACGGCGACAGCTTGGTCTCGATCTCGGACCCCCAGGGCAGCAGCGCCTGTTTCGGGTCGATATGCGGGTTGGACAGCCAGGACTTGGCCGATGTGATCAGCCGGTCCGGCACCAGGGCGCCATGTTCACGCGCGAACTGGCCGACGATGCCGGTGTCGCTGGCCTCACCGAACGGGTTGGCCAACCCGCTTGGGAATTCGTCGGGGTGGGGGAGATACAGCGCCGAGGCCAGGGTCTGGCGCCGGCCGACCTGGTTGGCGCCGACAAGCTGGGCGACCTCGACGATGCGGGTTTCCTCGGCGTCCAGGTCGGACACCGCAATGGCACTGTTGCTGGTGCCGAGGTCGATACCGAGACTGAAGCGGGCGGTCATGAATTCAGGTCCTGGTTACGCGGCACCGGCGCGTTCTGGCAGTTCTTGGGCCGCCGTGACGCAGCCGGTCCAGCCCGCGCCCCAGCCGGCTATTTGAGTTCGACTTCCGCCGGTGCAATCGCCGGCAGGCGGTCTGGCGTGCCGCGCAGAATGGTCGGCAGCTTTACGAAATCGGTTTTCCAACCGTGATGCACAAGGGCCCCGGTGAACGGCGGCTGGCCGCTGATCTTGCCGAGGAGACGGTACTCGTCCGCGGCGTAGTCTGCCGGCACCTCGACCTTCGACTGCTCCTTTTCCGCGCGGACCGGCATGATGCGGAAATGCTCATCCAGCACCGACTTGCAGCCGGCATGCACCACACGGGCGGCGGCGCCGACCTGGGCGTCGTTGTAGGCGTTGATGTTGTCCATCAGGAAGTCGACCAGCCGTCCCTTTGCCTGCAGCAGGCCAAGGAAGGCGATGACTTCCGCTTCAGCCTGGTTCTTCGCAACCGGCGGCGGGGGCGCCGGACGAACCGCTTCCGCCACCGGGGCAGGGGTGTGCGCGACGGTTGGCGCCGAACGGGCTGCCGCCGCGGCGATCAGGGCGACAATGCCCAGCACCAAAGAGGCGACCCAGACCCAGGGGGTGAGCGTGGAGACGACCGGCGTCAGCGTCGTCCCGCTCAGCGGATGCGCCTGAATCGCAGCCTCCAGCCCCGGAGGCAGGGTGACCATGTTGAAGCCGAGGAGGAGCGCCAGCGCGTTCGCCGCAAGCAGCAACAGGATGGCGAGTATCGATACCGCTTTCATTGTGCTGACCGTTGTTTCCTTGCAGGCATCGGCGCGGGGGCGGCTTATAGCGAGTCCCCCCATGCCTGCAAGCGCCCGCTGCACACGGTCGGGTCAGTGACAGCACGCGGCATTGGCCGGCAGCGGCCCTCCGGCCGTGACCGGGACGCGGGTCCGGCGGCCTGTCGCGCCGTGTGCCTGCCGGCCGGTGGTGCACGCCACACACAACATCGCCGCGGAACCGGCGGCCCCGTCCTGCGCTCATCCCGCGCCAGGATCGGAGACAGGTCATGAAACTCTTTCGGTGCCAGCACTGCGCGCAGGTGCTGTATTTCGAGAATACCAAGTGCGAGCGCTGCGGGCACCAGCTCGGCTATATTCCGGAGACAGCCACGCTCAGCGCGCTGGAACCGGACGGGGACGCCTGGCGCGCGCTCGCGGCGCCCGGGCGCCCGTTCCGCTTCTGTGACAACGCGCAGCACGACGTGTGCAACTGGCTGGTGCCGGCCGAGGCCGACACGCCGTTCTGCGCCGCCTGCCGGCATAATCTCACGATCCCGCCGCTCGACGATCCGGCCAACGTGCTCGCCTGGCGCAAACTGGAATTGGCCAAGCACCGCCTGTTCTACACGCTGCTGCGGCTGGGCCTGCCGCTGCAGACGCGGGCCGAGGATCCGGAGCACGGGTTGGCTTTTTCCTTCCTCGCCGATCTGCCGCAGCCGGATGGCAGCAAGGTGATGACCGGCCACGACAACGGCCTGATCACCATTGCCCTGGCCGAGGCTGACGACGCCGAACGCGAAATGCGCCGCGTCTCCATGCACGAGCCCTACCGCACCCTGCTCGGCCATTTCCGGCACGAGGTCGGGCATCACTACTGGGACTTGCTGGTTCGCGATGCCGGGCGGTTGGAGCCGTTCCGGGCACTGTTCGGCGATGAGCAGGCGGATTACGCCGCGGCGCTGCAGCGGCACTATGAAACCGGCGCACCGGCAGGATGGCAGGAGAACTTCGTCAGCACCTATGCGACGGCGCACCCCTGGGAGGATTTTGCCGAGACCTGGGCGCACTACCTGCACATACTGGACACGCTGGAGATGGCGCGTGCCTTCGGTATCCGTGTCGATCCGGTGGTGACCAATGATCCGGCACTGACCACCGAGGTGGATTTGGATCCCTATCGGGCGAAGGATATCCAGACCCTGATCGAGCCCTGGCTGCCGCTGTCCTTTGCCCTGAACAGCCTGAACCGGACCATGGGGCAGGCGGATGTGTATCCGTTCATCCTGTCGCCTCGGGTGATCGAAAAGCTGGGCTTTATCCACACGATCGTGCACGCCCCCGCGGCCCGCGAGGGCCGCTGACCGCACGGCCCGATCGGCCTGTCGACGGTGACCCTTGCCCCGCCGTCAGGGCGGGCGAAAGCCCGACGGCTCGTCAATGGCGCCTCTTCCTCTCCCGTCATGGCGGGTGAAGGCCCATGTGCGGAAAAATAGCGTTGTCGATGGCGGCCATTGCTGTTTGGTCATGGCGGGCCTTTGCCCGCCGCGACGCGGGAGCGTCAGTGCCGGCTCATCCAACGTCCGCACGCCGCCAATCTTGACGCTCACGGAGCCTGCGCTCACTCCGATGAAAAGCCATGGCCGCCGCAAGCCGTCCTTCTTGACGACCATGCCGCCGTGTCCGGCCACCGGGAGCGGTACATCGCTTCCAGTGGCCGGCACGCTCGAGCCATGAGCGAAAAAAACACGGTTCGCTGATTGCCCCACAGCGCAGGCGTTAAAGCCTGCCCCTGGACCGGTTCCGCGGCGTGCGCCAGCGGCAGCAGCACGCGATCCCATGAGGTACAGGGGTTAAGCCTACGGCCCAAAGGCGGGCCAGGCGCCCCAGTCCATTTTGACAATCTTGCTCTGCGACTCCTCGGCGGCCTGGCGGTTCTTTGCTCGCATGGCGGCACGGTAGCTGTCATAGGCGGCCTGATCGCCGACATAGAGGCAGTTGCAGACCAACGGGTCGGCGTAGGTGAAGACGGTGGCGCCATCGCGCTGCTGGCGGGTGAATTTCTGCGGCGGCAACATCGACAGCGACGCTTCACGGTCCGGTGTATCGGCCGGGATTACCTTGAAGCCGGCGGCGGTCAGCATGTCGCCACGCTGCTGCACCACCTGCGGCGTAGGTGGCGTGCACGCCGCCAGCACGGCTGCCACGGCGGTCAGCAACAGAGACGATCGGATACGGCCCATGGAATTTCCCTTCTGGCTAGGCGTCGGCCGGCTCTGCGGAAGGCGCGTGAGGCATCCGGCCCTGTCCTCACGATCTTGCAAACGGTACAGGCATCACGCTGCAATTGTATGCATCGGGTCTCGGTAATTGTGATAATCGCCCAAAATTTGGGCGACACTATCCAGCCGAACGGCCCTGACCAGGGCGCCAAAATGACCTGCGGTGCCCGTTCGCCTGTGCAGCGACGGGCCGCCCAGCAGGGCTTCCGCCACCGCGGGATTCAGGTGCGGATGGCGGCGCTGCGCGCACTGGCGCGGCCGGTGTGGCTTTGCCGGTGCAGGCTTCGCCCGGGTCCATGTCGTGCTGATGGTCGGAACCTCCGGTGCCGTCAAAACGCCGTGCTGGATACGATGCCGTTTCAATTCAAGAACCGGGCCAGTCGGCTCTGAAACCTGCGCGCGATGACCCGACACAGGTGGTTTGGTATCGTGTTATCCCGGCCAATACGCGCTGAGCTGCGTGTGAACATTGTATGTTCCATTTTTGTTCTTATACGCTATGCTGGCGATCATGTCAGAACGGCCGGCATTCCTGCTCAATATTCCCCTGCACGACATGATCGGCTGGTGGCTGCGGGTGCAATGTTGCGGCCGCACGGTCGATCTGCCGTTCCGCCTGCAGGCCAGCAAGATGCCGGCGGCGCGGCTGGGCGATCTGCTGGAACGATTGCGGTGCAGCAAGTGTGGCAAGCCGCTTGAGCGTGCGTTGATCTTCGACGATCCGGCCAACAATGCCGGACGCTATCCCGAGGCTGTGAAGGTGTGGCGGATCGAGGTCGTGCTGCCCGTGTAGCTCGTCGGACTGCAAAGGCGCCCCATCGTGGCGATGGACGCAACGGTCTGGTGCACGGCACAAGCCGCAAGCAGCTCCGGCACGACATACAGCAGAAAAACAGTGGAATGGCTCGGGCGGTAGGATTCGAACCTACGACCAATCGGTTAACAGCCGATTGCTCTACCGCTGAGCTACGCCCGAACATAAGCCGCGTGCGGTGACCGCGGGCGCGCCTATCTAGAGAAGCCAGCCCCCTCGGTCAACACCGGAAAGCGCGCGCTTCACGGCTCGTTCAGGAACGCGGCCAGAAGCCGGGCGCAGGTCTCGGGGTGGGAGAATGGCAGCCCGTGCCGAGCCTGGCCGATGACATGCAGGCGGGCGCCGGGTACGAGGTCGCGCAGGGCCGCCATGACGGCCACCGGGATGAACGGTGAGTTGTCGGGATGCAGCAGCAACAGCTTCGGGCGCAGGCCCGGCAGGCGGGGTGACAGGTCGGCGCCGACCAGCGCCGCCAGCAGGCGCAGCACGGTGTCCGGACAAGCCGTCGCCTGCTGCGCCGCGAACCAGTCCCGCTGCGCCTCGGGGATGGCGCCGCCATGGAAGCGGCCCTGCATCATGAAATCGGACCAGGCGGCCATGCCCTCGCCGCGGATCATCCGCTCCCATCCCGCGACCGACTGGATCGAGCCGCCGACATGGGCGCCGTTGCTGACGGCGAGGCGCCGCACCCGCTCCGGCGCGCGCAGGGCGGCGTTCAGCACGACCGTGCCGCCGATCGATTCGCCCAGCAGATGCGCCTGGCCGACCCCGGCTGCGTCCATCACCGCGAACAGGTCGTCGGTCAGGCGGTCGAGGTCGAGCGGCTGGTCCTCGGGCCGGGACGAAGCGCCATGGCCGCGCATGTCGAAGCGGAGGATGCGGTAGCGGCCGATCAGCGCCGGCAGCCAGCCATCGAAAATGTGCCGATTGGCGCCGATGCCGTGGTGCATGACGATCGTCTCGGGCGACTCGATCCAGGGCGGCGTGAGGTCGAGCAGCGACCATGACAGGATACAGCCGGGAACCGGGGCCTGACCGAACATAGGGCTTCCTTCAAGCAGCGTGAAACAGCGCGTTGTCGGCGCAGAGCGGTACTGTATTATGGGCCGCCCGATAACGGATTGCCGGGCGAGAGTGGCGGAACGGTAGACGCAGTCGACTCAAAATCGACCGCCGCAAGGCATGGGGGTTCGAATCCCCCCTCTCGCACCAGCGCGACAAAGGGGCAATTCCCTCCAAGCCAGCCACGCAGCCAAACGCCGGTCGCAAACCGACGCGAAATTGTCATGTTACGTCACGCAAATTCCGGTTGTAGCCGGTTCCTTTCCTTGCGGATGTGATATAATAAGCTACGTAGGGATGGGATTGGGAGTGGAAACGGACACGCATGATCCGGCTTCGTCAGGCGTGGGGCATGAAGCTCGCGCACGCATGCGCCGCCGCCAGCGTCAGGGCAAACCTGAGCATGCTGGTGTGGGTGATCCTGCTGGCATCCCTTGCCGCTTCGGCGGCTGACGCCGGGCCAATCAGTTGCTCCGACCCATCCTCGAGCCACAGTTCCTGCACCGTCCCGTCGGGCACCTATACATCGACGCCGCTGCTGTCCGGCAGCGGGAACAACGGCGGCGATGACGGCCCGGCGTACACGCTGACCAATAACGGCACGATCTCGATTTCGAGCGGTAACACCCAGACCTGGGGTCTCGCCATCGAAAGCAAGGGGCAGGACGGCTCCAGCAGCGACAGTCGTGGCGGTGACGGCGGCAACCTGACGCTGACCAACAATGCGCCGGTTACCGTGGCGGGCAGCGGGACCGGGAACGTGCTCTACGGGCTTTACGCGCGCAGCAAGGGTGGCGACGGCAGCAGCGATGTCGACAACGGGTCCGATGGCGGACGCGGCGGCGACGGCGGGCACATTGCGGACGGCGCAACAGGTTCGGCAGCGATCGCGGTGAAGATCGACAACACCTCCAGCGTGACGATCAATCAATCCTCCGCCCCCAACGGTGCGGTTGGCATCTACGGGGAAGCCAGGGCCGGGCAGGGCGGCAACCAGAATTCCAGCGTCGTCGGCGACCAACTCGGCGGCAACAGCGGTGACGCCAAGGACGTCAAAATCAGCAATTCCGGCACGGTCACGCTGGGCGTCTCGAGCAGTTCCCTGCTGCACGGCCAGCAACAGGCCTGGGGCGTGGCCGCCGTGTCGCGCGGCAACCAGGGCGGCAACAACAACGGCAAAGGCGGCACGGGCGGCAACATCACCATCGAAAACTCCGGCACCGTTAACGTGTACTGGAACGGCAGTGACGGCACGCCGAATGGCGTCCGCGGGCTGTACGGGCTCAGCCAAGGCGGTGACGGCACTGCGTCGCAGGACAACAGCAACACCGGCGGCGACGGCGAGGCTGGCTATCAGGTCCAGGTCACGCACTCCGGCGTCCTGAACGTCAAGTCGCAGTCCGCCGCGCAGGGGCTGTCGGGCGGCATCGTCGCGATCAGTGAGGGCGGCAACGGCGGCACGGCTCCTGGCAGCAACAAGGGCGGCGACGGCGGCAATGGCAGCGACACCACCGGCGGCAGCGACGGCCTGACCCGCGTGCAATTGACCGGCAGCGGCCAGATCTTCACCGACGGCGAAAACGTCGCCGGCGTGGTCGCGCGCAGCAAGGGCGGCAATGGCGGCAACGGCCAGAACGGCGAACGGGACAGCTCCGGCGGCAACGGCGGCGCCGGCGGCGCGATCCAAATCGAGTTGCACGATTCTGCCCTGATCAACACGAGCCGATCCGGCAGCTACGGTATATTGGGCCAGAGCATCGGCGGCGGCGGCGGTACCGGCGGCGACCGCACCGCCTTGCTGGGACAGAGCGGCGGCGGCGGGTATGGCGGCAATGGCGGCAGCGCGGCGTTCAGCGGCACCGCCAACACACAGATTTCGACTGCCGGCGACTACAGCACCGCCATCGCCATCCAGTCGATCGGCGGCAACGGCGGAACGGCGGGCGACTTCACTGCCGTGCTGGGCGGGTCCGGCGGCAATGGCGGCAACGGCGGCGATGGCGGGGCGGTGACGGTTACCTCCGCGGGGGTGATCACCACCATAGGGCGCATCGCACATGGTATTCTCGCGCAGTCGGTAGCCGGCAGCGGCGGCACCGGCGACGTCCCGACCGGCAAGCTCGCCCTTGGCGGTGAC
>JAFEFW010000679.1 GCA_018240405.1 Pseudomonadota bacterium | reverse complement strand
CTGCGCCGGTGCGGCAGGCTGCCGCAGGAGAAACCCGCCCATGAGCCGCCCGCCACTGCCGCCGTTCGATGACGCCACCGCCGCACAGAAGGCGCGGCTGGCCGAGGATGCCTGGAACAGCCGCGATCCGGCGCGGGTCGCGCTGGCCTACACGCCCGACAGCCGATGGCGGAACCGTGCCGAGTTCATCACCGGCCGTGACGAAATCGTCTCGTTCCTGACGCGAAAATGGGCGCGCGAGCTGGACTACCGGCTGATCAAGGAGGTGTGGGTGCATGCCGGCAACCGCATCGCCGTGCGGTTTGCCTACGAATACCACGACGACAGCTTCACCTGGTTCCGCGCCTACGGCAACGAGAACTGGCAGTTCGACGCGGACGGCCTCATGGAGCGGCGCATCGCCAGTATCAACGAGCATCCCATCGCCGAAGCCGACCGCAAATTCCACTGGCCGCTCGGCCGCCGTCCCGATGACCACCCGGGGCTGAGCGATCTGGGGCTGTAGACGTCACCGGGCCGGATCGGGCCGGTGGCGGCGTGCCCTTCGTTGCCGCTACCGGAGATCGGACCTGGCATCGCCGGTATCGTAGCGGCGATGGGCGGCCATTTTGGCGGCCGATCATCGTCCTGCTAACGTGGTTCCCGATCGGTTGCAGGCGGCGCCTCCGTTCGCGCCGGTGCGGCACGATCCTGACAACAACGATACAGGGAGAAACGCCATGTCCTTATCCCGCCGCCACCTCGCTGCCACCGGTGCGTTCGGCGCCGGCCTCGCACTGGTCGCCGCGGCGACCGGCCCGGCTCAGGCCGCTGCCGATGAAGCCTCCGTCGCTGCTGCCGTCGAAGCCTACCGCAAGGCCATCCTGGCGAAGGACAAGGCGGCGCTGGAGGCGCTCTGTGCGCCGCAAGTCAGCTACGGGCATTCGTCGGGCGTGATCCAGAACCGCGACGAGTTCGTTACGGGCACTGTGAATTCCAAGTCGGTGACGAAGGCGCTGGAATTTTCCAAGATCTGGAACGCCGTGGTGGGCGACAACGCCATCTCCCGCTTCATCTGGGACAGCGAGTCCGAGACTGAGGGCAAGACGACGCAAACCCATATCGGCGTGCTGATCGTCTGGGTGCAACAAGGCGGCGCATGGAAGATCCTTGGCCGGCAGGCCTACAAGCTGTAGGCGGCAGGCTGCATCTCCAGGCGCGGTGCCCGCACCGATTGATTCTCCGCCGTTACATCTTCGCCTGGGGCTGTCCACACCGGCATTAATGGTCCGGCCTGCCGTCATGGCCGGACCTGGGCAGCGCGACGTCACACATCGCGGACATGGGCTGGCGCGGGCCGCTTGACGAGAAGCGCGCGACCGAAGCGGGGCCGCCACGCGCGATGCCTCGTGCCCGGGCCCACGGTGGCGCTCTGCGCTCCGCGTGCTAAACCTACGTCCAACCTCAACGAACAGCAGCCAAGGGGAAACGCCGCTCATGCAAGTCCAAACCGTCACCGGCCCGATCGGGCTGGACCAGCTCGGCCGTACCCTGATGCACGAGCACCTGTTCATCGCGTTTTCCGGCGCCGAGTTCGATCCGACCGCGGTCTTCGATCGCCCCGCCTTCGTTGCCGAAGCGGTCAAGCGCCTGAAGCAACTCCGCGAGGAGCACGGGGTGAAAAGCTTCCTTGACCCCTGCCCTATCGAACTCGGCCGCGACGCGGCGCTGATGAAGGAGATCGCGGAAAAATCCGAAATGCAGGTGATCTGCACCACCGGCTTCTACTTCGAGGAAATGGGCCTGCCGATCTACTGGCGCGCCCGCACCGAACAGGAGATCGCCGACCTCTATATCAGCGAGATTACCCACGGCATCGGCAAGACCGGCGTGAAAGCCGGCGCCATCAAGGTTGCCACCGGCAAGCCGATCACCGCACTGGACAAGAAATTCCTTGCCGCTGCCTGCATCGCGTCGAAGGCCACCGGCACGCCGATCATCACCCACACGCAGGACGGCCATGGCGCGCCGGAGCAGCAGGAACTCTTCGCGGCCGGCGGCGTCGAGGCGCATAAATGCCTGATCGGTCATTGCTGCGGCAACGCCGATCCGGCCTATCACCGCAAAGTGGTCGATGGCGGCTCCTATATCGGCTTCGACCGCATCGGCCTGCTGCGCTTCCAGCCGGATGAGGTCAGAGCGGACAACCTCGTTAAGCTCGTCCGCAGTGGTCATCGCGCGCAGATCATGATGTCGCAGGACCGCCATTGCGGCTGGCTGGGCAAGTTTGCACGGCAGCTTTCGCCGCAGGAACAGGCGCATATCGACGCGCAGCGCGCCGCCGGCAACTGGCCGCCGCCCTACACCTACATGTTCACCGACTTCTTTCCGATGCTGAAGGAGCGCGGCCTGACGCAGCACGACATCGACTCGATCCTGCTCGACAATCCACGCCGTTATTTCGCCGGCGAGCCATTGCCGCTGCCGAATCAGGCCTGAGAACACATGGAAGCTGACTACATCGTCGTCGGCGCCGGCTCCGCCGGCTGCGTGGTTGCCGCGCGGCTGAGCGAGACCGGCGCGAAGGTCATCCTGCTGGAGGCGGGTCCGAAGGACTCGCTGCTGTGGATTCACATCCCGGCCGGGATGCTGAAACTGCTGAACCATCCGGTAGTGAACTGGAATTACAACGCCGAGGCCACCGAAGGCAGCGGCGGCCGCAAGATCTACTGGCCGCGCGGCAAGACGCTGGGCGGCTCCAGCTCGATCAACGGCATGCTGTATGTGCGCGGCAATCCGGCCGATTTTGACGGCTGGGCACAGATGGGCTGCCGTGGCTGGAGCTTTGATGACGTCCTGCCCTACTTCCGGAAGTCTGAGGATTACAAGCAGGCCAACGACGCCGAGTATCGCGGCACGGGCGGCCCGCTGAAGGTCGAGGACTACCGCACCATCCTGCCGCTGACGCACCGCTTCATCGAGGCGGCGCAGCAGGCCGGCTATCCCTTCAGCAAGGACTTGAACGGTCGCCAGGCCGAGGGCGTCGGCTACTCGCAGATGACGCGCAAAGGCAAATGGCGCGGCTCGACGGCGCAGACCTTCCTGAAGGAAGCGCAGTCCCGCCCGAATTTGCAGGTGGAAACCGAGGCTCTGGCCAGCAGGCTGATTTTCGACGGCAAGCGCTGCGTCGGCGTCCGCTTCCGCCAGCGCGGACGTGAAATCGAGGCGCGGGCGCGGCGCGAGGTCATTCTCTCCGGCGGCGCCATCAACTCCCCGCACCTGCTGCAGATTTCCGGCGTCGGTCCGGCGGAGCACCTGCAGTCGATCGGCGTCGACGTCGTGCATCATTTGCCCGGGGTCGGTGCCAACCTGCAGGATCATTACGTCGCCCGTATCGCCCACCGGGTGCGCGGCGAGACCTCGATCAACAGCCACGCCCGTGGCGCCAGGCTGCTGTGGAATATCGGCCGCTTCTTTCTGGAAGGCCGCGGCGCGCTGACCTTCGGCGTCACCACCGCACAGGTGTTCACCCGGTCCTCGCCGGAAAAGGCCAGCCCGGACCTGCAGCTTCTGTTCACGCCGGCAAGCTACGACAACATGAAGTTCGGCACGCTGGAGACCGAGGACGGCATGACCTGCGCCGTCTGCCCGGTGCGGCCGGACAGCCGTGGCACCATCATGGCCGGCAGCCCCGACCCGGCGAAGCCGGCCATTATTACGCCCAACTATCTGTCCGACCCGGCGGATGCCCGCGTGCTGATCGCCGGCATGCGCTTCACGCGGGAGATCTTCGCTTCGCCGGCAATCGCGCAGTACAGCACGGTCGAAACCATGCCCGGCCCGAATGTGCAGACCGATGACGAATTGCTGGCCTACGCCAAGCAATACGGGACAACGATCTACCACCCGGTCGGCACCTGCCGCATGGGCGATGGTCCGTCAGCCGTGGTGGATTCGCGGCTGCGGGTGCACGGGATCGACGGGCTGCGTGTTATCGACGCGTCAGTCATGCCGACGCTGACCACGGGCAACACCAACGCGCCCACCATCATGATTGGCGAGAAGGGTGCGGACATGATCAAGGAGGACATGCAGGCCGCGGCGTGACTGGCCGGCGTTGGTGCCGACCGCTACGTCCCTTGCATCATGGCGGGAAGAACCGTGATCGCGCCCCATATCGCGGAACGATCAAGTGCATGGCGCCGGTGCTCTCGTCATGGCGGACGAAGGCCCGCTATTCACGGCTTTGCCGCAAAGGCGCTGTTTCTGCGCGGAAAAAGGCGCTGTTTCTGCGCGGAAGTCTCAACCGCAAGGCGTGGATGGCGGGCCTTCGCCCGCCATGACGGGGAAGCAACGGACGCACGAATTGGCTTATTTCAACGCCTTCGCCTACCGTAACGATATTACAACGATCCGACGAGTTGGCCTATTGTAACGCTTTCGCCCGCCCTGACGGCAGGCAACGCTAACCCGACTCACCAAGCGTCTGGATGCAGCCTGCGCCGCGACGCGCAGGCCGATGGGAAGGCCGTACGCTGGCGGAAGGCTGGCCGGTCGAACCCGCCCTCCGCCGCGCCGTCAGGCTGCCTTCTTGAAGGCCGCCTGATTCAAGCTCTTGTTCGCCATCTGGTTGAGGAGCTCGTCGGTCTTCTTCTCCTCGGCCAACGTCTCTTCCATCAGCGACACGACGTCCTGCAGGCCGGATGCCTTGGCCCAGGCGATCAGCGCGCCGTAACGGGCAATCTCATAGTGCTCGACGGCCTGCGCGCAGGCGGCCAATGCGGCGTCACGCACCTCGCCTTCCGGAAACTCCTCGATGATCTCCTCGGTCTCCTCGATCAGGCCATTCACCGCCTCGCAGGTCTGGCCGCGGGCGCGCTTGCCAAGCGCCTCGAAGGCCCGCTGCAGGCGTTCCACCTGCCCCTGCGTCTCCTCGCGGTGCAGCATGAAAGCGTCCTTCAGCTGCTGGTTGGACGCCGCCTTCGCCATCTTCGGCAGTGACTTCAGAATCTGCCGCTCCGCGTAATAGATATCCTGCATGAACGTCAGGATCAGTTCCTGCGGTCCCTTTGTCGTTGCCATGTCCTACGCTCCAACTGTTTCGATGTCAGTGCCTCCGGCAGTGCCGAGGATGGTGCGCGCCTTCTCAATACGTTCTGCCGTCGTGGTCCGTACCGCCAGGACCAGATGGCCGGCGGCCGCCTGGTCGTCGCGGGTATGCTGCTCCGCCTCGGCGCCGGCTTCCGTCGCCGCCCAGGTCGCGCCGCCCGCCGCACCGCCGGCCAGCAGCGCGCCGGCAACCGCAGGAATCGCCGCGCCACCAGTGGCGACAACCAGTCCGGCCGCCGCCAGTGCCGCGGCGCTGGCCGCCGTACTGGCGCCCAGAGTGCGCGCTTGGCGAGCATCCTCGTCGGTGGCAACCGGCTTGGTGGCGGCCTCGGATGCCGGCTCATCCAGCGAATGCCCGCGCGCCGGCAGCGTCAGGTCAGCCCGATCGAAACCTGCCAGTGTCAGTTGGTTCACCGCCGCCTGCATCTGTGTAGAGTCATGGAAACTCGCCCGGACCTCGCATTGTTGGCCAAGACTATCTGTTTGTTGATTCATGTGACCCCCTCAGGAGTGTTGCGTCGCGTCGCCGCGTCCGGCGGATTCTTCATGCTGAGGCGCGGACGCCGAAGCGCGGCTGCCGCGACTGGCAAGACCGCCCTTGCGGCCTGCCTCCGCCGCACGTTCACGATCGCGGGCGAAATTGCCCGAACTGTGCTGCCCCCCGATATGCCCGGCGCGGGACGCCTTCTCGCGGTCCTCGGCGAAATTACCGGGATTGCCGGTATGCTGTTGCGCCGTCATGGAAACCTCGCGTCTGTTTCGGAGTCCACCAAGCGTCGGTCGCTCGGTGTGTCCTCAACGGTGCGGCGCGGGCATGGTTGACTTCAAAATTCTTGTGATTGCGTTAAAGGTTTTCTTCTTCAACATCCTGCCGGGTTCATGTCTTGCACGCACCGACAGCCGGCAACAGTGAAACCGCCGGTCAGGCCAATGCGACCCGCCGGCAGCCGTCAGTTACGGATTGACGTGCGCCTCAAGGAACCACAGCGCCTTGTCCAAGCCACGGGACGCAGCGGTGAAGATGTCCGCGGTATCCGGATCGCCGGCCTCATCCGCCTGGTCAATCCCCGCGCGGATGCTGTTGGCGACCGCGCCATAGCGCTCGATCAGCGCCTTCAGGTGATCGGGGATGGCATAGATGTCGGTCGGATAAGCCGGCAGCGTGGTCTTCTGCGCCGTGGTCTGCACTGTGCCGAGAGCCGTGCCGCCAAGCTGGGTGACCCGCTCCGCCATGGTGTCGACATGCGTGTCGAGTTCAGTCCGGAAGCCGTCCAGCATCTCGTGCACGGCGATGAACTGCGGCCCCCGCAGGTTCCAGTGCGCCTGCTTCGTCACCAGCGCCAGGTCGATGCAATCCGCGACCCGAGCATTCAGCAGGTCAATGACGACCGATTTAGCGTTCGTTGATACGTCGTTCTTCGTCTCGTGCATCTTCATTATGCGCTCCATCACGGTTGACCCAGCGCATATAAGAAGTGCCCGGGCGAAGGGCGCACTTATGACGCGTCGTTCACGATCAGTTTATTTCGCCCCAGCACCGGCAACGCGGAAGTGGTCCCGCTCGACAGGGGTAGGCTGCAATTGCTCCTGCGGATCGACCGCCAGGTAACGCGCCGGCCGCTCCGCGTCGTGCTGGAACACTGCCACGGCGGCCAGCAGGCGTTTATCATCCTCCGACAGCCGCACCACTTCACGCAGGTGCTCGGTCCAGCTTTCCATCGACCAGACCTCTACCCAGTGCTCCGGATGGGCGACGTCGCTGTATAATTGC
>JAFEFW010000678.1 GCA_018240405.1 Pseudomonadota bacterium | reverse complement strand
TGCGGCCAAAGCTTCGGTCGATCGCTGCAAGCAGCTTGGCGCACATGCGCTGATGATCCCGATCAAGCCGGGCAACCATGACGACGGCACGCCCATTTTCTACAACGCCGCGAAGATGGACAGCCTATGGGGCGCGGTTGCCGAGTCTGGCCTGCCGCTGTGTTTCCACATCGGCGAAAACGTGCCGACCGACTCACCCGGCGCCGCCGGGACGGCCGTGCTGGTGCAGATGCAGGGCTTCCGCCAAATCTGGGGTCCGCTGACCTTTGGTGGCGTGTTCGACCGGTTTCCTTCCCTGAAGGTGGTGTTCGTCGAGGGCGGCATCAGTTGGGTCGCGTCGATGCTGCACGACGCCGACATGATCTATAATTCTTTCCCGACCGTGATGAATCCGAAGCTGGCGCACGCGCCGAGCTGGTACTGGTTCAACAATTGCTATGCAACATTCATGACGGATCCGGCGGGTCTGGAACTGCTCCACCGGATCGGGCCGGATCGCGTGATGTGGTCGTCGGACTATCCGCACCAGGAGTCCACGTTCGGCTACAGCCGCAGCGCCATCCAGGCAGTGTTCGACGCCACCAGCGTCGAGAACGCGCAGAAGATCCTGGGCAAGACGGCGATCGAGGTCTTCAACCTGCGCTGACCACGGCATATTGACGGCACGGCAGCGCCGCGTGTCTATGCGCGGCCGGCCGTGCTTGGCCGATCGTCCAGGGACACCAACCGATGCGCCTCGCCTTGACCGCGTTCGTCGCCGCCTTGTCTTTGACCTTCGCCGCCAGGGCGCAGGTCCCTGAGGTGCGCATCGCCCGCCAATTCTCGATGGGTTACCTGCAGTTTAACGTGATCGATCACGAGAAGCTGATCCAGAAGCACGCGGCCATGCTCGGGATTCCCGATGTGAAGGTCTCGCTGCTGCGCTTCAACGGGCCGGCGGCTATGAATGACGGCTTGCTGTCGGACAGCGTCGATCTGGTCGGCGGCAGCCCGAACGGCATGTGGGCACTGTGGTCGAAGGCGCGCAACACCCCGCAGGAGGTGCGGGCGGTCACCGCGCTGGTGACGCTGCCTTATTCGCTGACCACCAACGACCCCGAGATCAAGTCGCTGGACGACATGGGCAAGTGGAAGAAGATTCCCGTGCCGTCCCTGAAGGTGTCGTCGCCGGCGGTGTTTGTGCAGATGGCGGCGGCGAGGCAGTATGGCATCAAGGAGTTTTCCCGTTTCGATCCCGCCACGGTCGTGATGTCGCCGGCGGATGCGACGATCGCGTTGCTGACGGGCAGCGGCGACATCAACTGCGTCGTGGCGCTGCCGCCCTACCTGCAGCAGCAGCTTGCCGATCCGAAAATCCGAGCGATTGCCAGCAACTTTGAGCTGATGGGCCGTACGACCTATACGGTTGCGTATATGACGAAGAAGTTCCGCGACCGTGATCCGAAGCTGTTCCAGGCCGTCTACGACGCGCTGACCGAGGCAACGGAACGGGTACGCACCGACATCCGTACGGCGTCGCGCTACTGGATCGAGGACAGCGATTCGAAGTTGAGCGTCGACTTCGTCGCTGCCGCCGGAACCAAGGATACGGAATGGACCACCGTGCCGCTGAATACCCTGAAGCAGGCCGAATTCATGTATGACGTCGGCACCATCAAGGCGAAGCCGGCCTCATGGAAGGATTATTTCTTCCCCGAGGCGCATGGGCTACCAGGTAGCTGATCGGTCACGTTCGCATCGAGCCATGCGGTGCATCCGCGTGGCCTTCCGGGCGCGTTGTGACCTTGAGCACCTTGAGGAGGCGCGCTGCGCGGCCGGCCCTTGCCGCCCCCTGCCGCGCCGGACTACCACCACCTCATGCCCGACCTGATCCCACCCGGCATCCCTCGCACCGCGGTCGTCACCGGCGGCGCCCAAAGGCTTGGTCATGCGATGTGCCTAGCGCTGGCGGAAGCCGGCTTCGACATCGCCATCCACTACAACGCCAGCCAGGCGGAGGCGGAGCAATTGCGCGCTGGGATCGCCGGACGCGGCCGGCGGGCAGTGATCCTGAAAGCCGATCTCGCTGTCGAAGCCGAGGTCCAGACGCTGATTCCGCAGGCTGGTGCCGCACTCGGTCCGATCGGCGTACTGATCAACAATGCCAGCCGGTTTGAGCGGGAGGACTGGCAGGACGTCACCCGCGCTTCCTGGGACCGCCATATCGAGCCGAATTTGCGTGCGCCCTTCGTCCTGACCCAGGCCTTCGCCGAAGCCCTGCCGGCCGGCGCGCAGGGCGTCGTTGTCAACATGCTCGACCAGCGCGTGTGGTCGCTGACCCCGCACTTCGTCTCCTACACGGTATCGAAGGCGGCGCTCTGGGCGCTGACGCAGACCATGGCACTAGCGTTGGCGCCGCGCATCCGGGTCAACGCCATCGGTCCCGGACCGGCGCTGCCAAGCCTGCGGCAGACCGCGGAGCAGTTCGCCCGCCAGTGCGAGTCCACCCCGCTGCATGTCGGCACCAGCCCGGACGAGGTGGCGCGCGCGCTGCTGGCGATCCTGTCGCTGCCGGCGATGACCGGGCAGATGATCGCACTGGATGGCGGACAGCACCTGCAATGGTCGCCAACCGCGGACCAGACGGGGCCCGTCGAGTGACCAACGCGGCGCTTTGCTCCGCCGCCCGCCGGCTGCGCCACGTATTCCTGCGCGACATGGTCCTGAACGCCTCGATCGGCGTTTATCCGCGGGAGCACACCGCCTTGCAGCGCGTGCGCATCAATGTCGACCTGGCGGTGGAGGACGAGACGGCCCAGCGCGGCCAGATGGTCGGGCCGGACGAGCTGCGCCGCGTCGTGGACTATGCCGCGATCGCCAACCGGATCCGGGCGCTCGTGGCCGAGGGGCATGTGCGCCTGGTGGAGACCTTGGCGGAAAGGATTGCCCAGAGCTGCATGCTCGACGGCCGCGTCCGCACGGCACGCGTCCGGGTCGAGAAGCTGGATGTTTTCCACGATGCCGTCTCCGCGGGGGTGGAGGTGGAACGGCGGCGGACGAAGTCGGCGGTGGGGAGACAGTTAGCTCGGTAGCCGCCCGGCGAAGATGAGTGCAAGTGGGTCGCCTGATGGTCTACGAACTGCTGAACGCCTACACCACCTGATGTTCCGGTCATGAGCGAATTGCATCGTATAACTGTAGATCCGGCCGTATGCGGGGGCCGCCCCTGCCTGCGCGGCATGAGGATTCGTGTGAGCGACGTGCTGGACCTGCTGGCTGGCGGCGCTAGTCGCGACGAAATCCTGGCAGATTATCCCTTTCTCGAGTCGGAAGACATCACGGCAGCGCTTGAATATGGCGCGCGGCAGAGCGACCATTGCGTTTTGCGCGTTGCCTAGTGCGCTTCCTGGTCGACGCGCAACTACCGCCGGCACTTGCGCGTCGGCTGGAGGCGCTGGGACATCACGCTCAGCATGTTGCGGACCATGGGATCCTGGCTGCTTCTGACCTGGTCATTTGGAATCTCGCTCTTCGGGAGCAGCCTGCCATCCTCACGAAGGGCGCTGATTGAAGTCATTTAGGCATTTTTCCAACCGACCGGGCGTGCTGAATGCAGTTTCGTCTGCGTTAAGGAGAAGGTAGCGTTCCAGGCGGCGGAAACCCTCGCTTGCGACGGGTGCCCAGCGCTGGAGAACCTTGGCCTATCGCGACGTCGGTGTTCAACCTTGCTGGTTTGACGTTGGAACCGACAAGCCAGACCTGCGGTCTCGTGGTGTCGAGCGGCCGTTGTCAGCATGAGCGGGTGTCGCCGGTTCCCGCGAGCTAACACGATGCGCCACCATTGCCAGAAGGGCAATCAGCGTCACAGTCAGCGGTATTCCATACAGGATGAACGCCACCGCCGGTTCCACTAGCGCAATCTCCCGAGAACTTCTTGCGCAAAGCAATGTATCACGATCAAGGCAAACATGAAGGCTGCAAAGCTGAATGCGAATTGTTGGGCGGTGGTGCCGTCCAGCAATCCCGCAGGCGGCCGCCATGCGCCGTACAGCGGAAACGCCGATCCGATGCCCATGACCGTGAGGCACGATCCAGAGCATTAGCGAGCAGCTTGGTTCGCTCATTATGGATCAATCTCCGACGCTCGTCTGCGCTTGGCTCGTTCATTATGGAGCAGACTATGCCGCGTCGCGCTTAACCGCTGGTAAATGTCGGGCGGCAGGCGCGCTCGTTCCCGCGGTTCCGCTGTTCGACGCAAGGTGCGGATGCCCGATACACGCGGAGACCGGCTGCGCCACCTTCGAGGTGATGGCCATCCTGATCCATCACGCGCTGCCCACGTGACGACGCCGGGAGGGACCATAAGCGCGGCCGCCAATGATCGCTTGCGCCGCCGTGGAGGAACTGCACCTGAGCACCGTCGATCGGGCCACCGGTTGTAGCTGGACGGACCTTCCTGGCGTGCGCATCCGCGTTCGCGACGTGCTCCACCTGATCGTCGTCGGTGGCAGCTTGGACGAGATCCTGAACGGCTATACTAACGCTTGCAGCCGACGATATCATGGCCGCCCTTGAGTTGGCCGCTCGCCATACCGATGATTTCTCCGGACGCGTGGGCGGACCCGGTCCGACGCTAACGCACGCGCGGCTCGGGCTGCAGGAGACCCACCCATCACCGATTCCCCCACCACACCCATGGGCGTCGCCGTCATCGAAGCGGCGCTGACCACGATGCCGCAGAGCCCCGGCGTCTATCGCATGCTCGATGCGAAGGGCGACGCGCTGTACGTCGGCAAGGCGCGCGCGCTGGACCGTCGCGTCCGCAGCTACACCCAGATCGGCCGGCTGCCCGAGCGGCTGCGCCGCATGGTCTCCGAAACGGTGTCGATGGAGATCGTGACGACGCATACGGAAGCCGAAGCGCTTCTGCTCGAAGCCAACATGATCAAGCGGCTGAAGCCGCGCTTCAACATCGTCCTGCGTGACGACAAATCCTATCCGTGGCTGATGCTGACCGGCGACCACCCGTATCCGCAGATCGCCAAGCACCGCGGTGCGCAGGTCCGCAAAGGCAGCTACTATGGTCCGTTCGCCTCAGCCTGGGCGGTGAACCAAAGCCTGACGGCTATGCAGCGCGTCTTCCTGATCCGTTCCTGCGCCGACACGGTGTTCGCCAACCGCCAACGGCCCTGCCTGCTGTTCCAGATCAAGCGCTGCTCCGCCCCGTGCGTCGGGCGCATCTCCACCGAGGAGTACGACCGGCTGGTCACGCAGGCGAAGACCTTCCTGTCCGGTGGCCAGGTCAGCGTGCAGAAGGAACTCGCAGCCGAAATGGAGCAGGCGGTCGAGGCGCTGGAGTTCGAGCGCGCCGCCGTGATCCGCGACCGGATCCGCAGCCTGACCTTCGTGCAGGGGACCGACGTGGTAAATCCCGCGGATCTGCGCGACGCCGACGTCATCGCCATTTGGCCGATCGCCGGGCAGACCTGTGTGCAGGTGTTCTTCATCCGCGGGGGCCGCAACAACGGCAATCGCGCCTTCTTCCCTGCGCATGCCCGCACTGAGGAGCCGCCCGAGGTGCTGCGCGCCTTCATTGCCCAGTTCTACGACGACAAGCCGCCGCCGCCGCAGATCCTGGTCAATCACGCCCTGCCGGAACAGGAGCTGATGGCCGAGGCGCTGTCAGTGAAAGCGCAGCGCAAGGTCGCGATCCTGGTGCCGCAGCGCGGCGAAAAGCGCCAGGTGGTGGCCCACGCCGAAGTGAATGCGCGCGAGGCGCTGGAGCGCAAGCTGGCGGAATCCGCCGGCCAGCAGAAGCTGCTGGAGGGCGTGGCGGAGCTGTTCGGCCTGCCGGCGCCGCCGGAGCGGATCGAGGTCTACGACAACTCCCACATTATGGGCACGAACCCGTACGGCGTGATGATCGTCGGCGGGCCAGAGGGATTCCAGAAATCCGCCTATCGAAAGTTCAGCATCAGAAGCGCGATCACCCCCGGCGACGATTTCGGCATGATGCGCGAGATGCTGACGCGCCGTTTCAGCCGGGCGCTGGCGGAGCAGGGGACCGGGACGTCGGCGGGGACCATGCCGGACCTGGTGCTGATCGATGGCGGTGCCGGCCAGCTATCGGCGGCGCAGGCGGTCCTGTCGGACCTTGGTGTCAGTGACGTGAAGCTGGTCGGCATTGCCAAGGGGCCGGATCGTGATGCCGGCCGCGAGTGGTTTCACACCGAAGGCAGGGAGGCGTTCCAACTGCCGCCGCGTGACCCGGTGCTGTATTATCTGCAGCGGCTGCGCGATGAGGCGCACCGCTTTGCCATCACCTCGCACCGCGCTGGCCGGTCGAAGACGCTGCGTACCAGCGAGCTTGACCAGATCGAGGGGATCGGTGCAGCCCGCAAGCGCGCGCTTTTGAACCATTTCGGTTCGGCGCGGGGGGTGAAAATGGCTGGGCTGCGCGATCTGGAGGAGGCGCCGGGCATTAACAAGGAGATGGCGCAGCGAATTTATGCGTACTTTCATCCTGGGCAGCGGGTGGAGGGCGTATCCTGATGTCCCAAGCTGTCGTAGTGTGAAGAGTGGATGCTGACCGATCTGCCCAACCTGCTGACGCTGTCGCGCATCGCCGCCATTCCGCTGATGGTGGCGCTGATCGCCATGCGTACGCCGTGGGGAGACTTGCTGGCCTGCATCGTCTTCAGCAGCGCCGCCATCACTGACTATTTCGACGGCAAGCTGGCACGCAGCCGGCGGCAGCAATCCGACCTTGGCCGCATGCTCGACCCGATCGCCGACAAGCTGCTGGTTGGCGCGGCACTGATGATGCTGGCCGGGGAGGGCAGGTTGTCAGGCACCGGCCTGTATCCGGCTGTGGTGATCATGCTGCGCGAGATTCTGGTCAGCGGCCTGCGTGAGTATCTCGCCGGCATCCGCATCGGCCTGCCGGTGACCAGGCTGGCAAAGTGGAAGACCGGATTCCAGATGGGCTCGATAGGCACGCTGATTGCGGGGGATTCTGCCGCGCCCCTGCTGCATCTGTCCTGGTTGCCGGTTTCGCTGCTGGGTGAGGTCGGGCTGTGGGTCGCGGCGGTGCTGACGCTGATCACCGGCTGGGATTACCTGACCGCCGGTTGGCGCCACGCCTCGATGCCGAGCCGGAGCCGGCATCAGAGCCCGGCGGCAGAGTGAGGGCGGGCGGGCCGAGTCCGTAGCGCCGGGTTGTGTGGTTCGGGGTGGTGGGTCCTGTCAGCAGCCGCCACGCTCTGACAGTCGCGCCGGCACCGCGCGCCGCGCCGCTTCAGCCTGCGGCTTCCCCCGCTCGCGGTCTCGTCGTCAGCACGCGGCTGATCGCATCGATGAAGCTCTGCCGGTTGTTCTCCCGCCGCAGGCGGCGCAGGGCGCCTTCGCGCAGGTGGCGCCAGAGCTCCTCCTGCTGGTACAGCGCGATGACGGCGGAGGCGAAGGCGTGCGGACTGGTCTCCGCCGCCAGGATCTCCTCCTCATGCGTCCAGTCGAGGGCCTCAACCAGATGGTCGGCCGCAACGACAGGGAGGCCACGCGATGCCGCCTCGTACACCTTATAGGGCGTGCCGGCCGCGAAACGAGTCGGCGCGATAAAGACCCGGCTGCTGTTGTACAGCGGCTCCAGGTTGCCGACGGCGCCGCGCAGCGTAATCCGCGGGTGCCGGTCGAAGCGGCTGAGGTCGACGCCCGGCGCGGTGTATCCAGCGACCGTCAAGCGCGTCTGCCAGCCCAGCGCTTCCTCGATCAGCGGCAGGACCGCATCGGCAAACCACACCAGGCTGTCATAGTTCGGGCTGTCCGGGCTGTGGATCGCACCAACGAACAGCATCCCCGCGCGTTGCGCGAAGGACCGGGCAGTCAGCAGCGGCTCGACCATGTGGCCGACAATGACGGTCGGGCCATAGCCGCGCTTGCGCAGGACGTTCTCTTCCTCGCGGCTGACCGTTACCAGCACGTCCGCCTTGCTCGCATGACGGAAAGCCGCCTGCATGGCGGCATCGAGATCGTAGGTCGTGCCCCGCAGGCGAGCCTGTTGCGCCTCGCGCAGCGGTGCCACGGCTTCCGTATCCAACACGACCAGCGGCCGCTGCGCGTGCTGCGCCAGCCAAGGCGCCAGTTCGCCCTGGACCCGGTCGAAATTGTGCGTCCGCGCGATCCAGACAACATCGTAATAGTCGCGCCGCGCGTTCAGTAATTCCTTGAGCCGGTCGGCCGCCCGGTCATGCATGACTTCGACGGTATCCGGCATGTCGTGGAACACGCGCGCCACGTCCTGGGTGCAGCCGAGGATGGGGAACACGGTCACCTGGTAGCCCAACTCCGCCAGCGTGCGCACGAGGTCGTTGGCGCGCACAAAACCGGAGCCGAGGCGGCGCAGCGGCACCGTGTCCTCGATGAACAGCACGCGTGGCGGGCGCGGACCGGCCTGTCGCGCCAGGAGTTGCGCAGCCGGGCTGCGATCGGCGCGCTGTGCCAGCGTCTGTTCATGCCTGGTCAGAAATGGCTCACCCGGCTCACCCGGCCGATAAGCGGCGTCGTCACAGAACACCACCACCGAAGGGTCATACACCACGCTCGCACCGGTTTCGGCGATGCGCAGGCACAGGTCGACGGCGGCGTGGCCGGTTTCGGCGCAAGCGGCGTCGAAGCCGCCCAGCCTCGTCATCAGGTCCGCGCGCACCAGCAGGAAGGCGGTAGAGCCGTAGTCGACTGGCCGGACGAAATTGGCCTCCGGCGCGAGCGGCGACTGGCCGCGTTGGTAGTCGTCACACGCGCCACTCTTCCAGACGATGCCGCCGGCCTGGCCGATGACGCCATGAGGTTGCACGAGCATCCCGGTGACGGCGCCGATCGTGCTGTCCGACGCCAGCCGGTCCAGCGCACGCTGCACCGCGCCCGGCGCAAGCTGCGCCGCGCTGTCGAGGAACAGGATCGCCGGTGCCGTGGCGAACTGACAGGCAGCGTTGGC
This sequence comes from Pseudomonadota bacterium, assembly GCA_018240405.1. Classification (GTDB taxonomy): domain Bacteria; phylum Pseudomonadota; class Alphaproteobacteria; order Acetobacterales; family Acetobacteraceae; genus Rhodopila. The sequence continues at coordinate 3,254 of JAFEFW010000678.1, read as the reverse complement.
CGCGGCAACCCAATCCAGATCCATGTCGAAGCGTAGCAGCCGCACGCCGCTGACATAGTCGGCGAGCGCCTTGGTCTCATCGCTGGAGGCGCGGTCGATGACGACAAGTTCGACGTCGCCGCTGATGTTGTCGCGCAACGATCCGATGGTCGCCAGGGTGGCGGCAAAGCCGTCGCGCAGGACCAGAACGGCGCTGACGAGCGGCGCACCATCGCAGTCGAAGCGGTAGCCGTAGCGGCCGGTGGCCGGCAGCATGGCGACCGCAGTGCGCTGCGCCGTCTCCCGCGGGATCGGCGCGAGCGCCTGGCGCGCGATCGGGTCGGCTGGAAGCAGGCCCTGGCGCTTGCCGATGCTCAGCCAGTGGGCAAATGCGTTCGGTGCGATACCATGTTGCAAATCCTGCCGCACCCGTGGCTGCGATGCATAGGCACGTAGATCGATCGATTCTGTTGGCGATCGAAGCTCGCCGGCGCCGAAGCGGAGGAAATGCATGTAGCCGTTGCGGAAATTATGCGAATCGATCGCGGCGCGCAGGCCGGGATCGCGGGCCAGGTAGTGGGTTTCGGAAAAATCCGGCAGCGGGTCGAAATCGGTCGGGGTGTCGTTGCAGAGGTAATGATGCAGCGCGCTACGCCACGTGCCGGCGGCGATTTCCCGGGCGACCTGCGGGTAGCGGCGGACGTACCAGGCCGGGTCGAAATAGAGCGATGTCGGGAGTTCATCGGCGCGGGCGTCAATGCGCTGCAGGTAGTGCTGGAAGACACCGCCTTCACGGATGGCAGTAACGTCTTCGGCGGCAAAGTTGGCCAGATAGATGGCGGGGTCGAACAGCAGGTGGCCGATCCGGTCCTCGTGGCTGCCGTGCGTGAGGTAGTGGTGATAGCGGTTCACCAGCTTACCGTCGCGTAGGATGTCGACGGTCAGGTCCGGGTAGCGGTCGCGGTAGGCGAGTTCATCGAACAGCCAGTGCGGCGACCGGTCGAGGCAGCCGCGCCGGCAATAGGCGTCGAAAGCCGACGCGAAATCGCCACGTTCAACGCCGCGCGCGATGGCGGGGTAGCGCAGACGGTGCCACGCCTCGTCGAAGAACAGGTTGGGTGAATGGCCCTGTCGTTGGCCAATCTGCAAGTAATGGTCCAGCAATGCAGCCGGATCGCGGGTCCCGGCGGCTTCGGCATCGTCCGGGTAGGTCCGGGCGTACCAGTCCGGGTCGAACACCGCCCAGGGAATCGTTGCATCCGCAGGTAGTTTCAATACCTCCCGGGCGGGGAGGTCGAGCGGCCAGTTCATGCGCAGGATCTGGGTTGATAATGGATCGATATGGTGTTGCGCGGCCGCGGCCGGGGTTCCAGGCCGCCAGGATCGACTGGTTCACATGCCATGGAGCCGGCGGGCCGGCATTCTCCCGCCGGGGCGAGCGAAGGCGTATAGGCGCAGGACTTACGCTGGGCGCCGTGTCGTTTCCACCTCGGCACGGGCCGCCAACATGCGGCGGGCCATCCGGAATGATGTGCCGCGTCCGGCGGCTCCGGCTGGCCAGCCCATGACAAACAGGCGTGGAGGGTGGACCCGAAGTGAGCGCCTGCCGAACGCCGCCCGTCATGACCGAACAGGCCTCCAGCGCGATCCGTGGCCATGACCGGCTCAGCCAGCGCCTTGCAAGCGTTACAACCGCCGCTTCGGGTGCACCACACCGGACGCGACCATCGCCTCGACCTCGGCATCCGAGTAGCCGTGCTGTTTCAGCACTTCCGCGCCATGCTCATTGAACCGCGGCGGGGGGCGGCGGGTGCCACCAGGGGTACGGCTGAGCTTGATCGGCGTGCCGAGGCCCTTGTACCAGCCAAGCTCGGTTACCATCTCCCGGTGCGCGGAATGCGGCGCGGCGGTAGCCTGATCCACCGGCAGCACCGGACCGGCTGGGACGCCGTTGCGGATCAGCTTCATCGACAACTCGTTGCCGTCGTGCTGCTTGAACGCCTCGGCCAGTTCGAGGGTCAGCGCCACGCGGTTTTCGTTGCGCGCGCCGTTATTGGCGAAGCGCGCATCGTCGGCCAGATGCGGCTTGCCGATGATCTCGCACAGCTTGCGGAACTGTCCGTTGTTGCCGGAGGCGATGAAGATCTCCACCGTCTTCGTCGGGTATTTGTCGTAGGGCACCAGGTTGGGATGCGGGTTGCCGGTGCCGGCCGGGCGCTTACCGTTCAGGAAGAAGTTCGGCGCCTGCGGGTGCAGCAGCGACATGCCACAGTCGTACAGTGTCATGTCCAGGTACTGGCCAAGTCCCGAACTCTTCCGCTCATGCAGCGCCATCAGAATGGCGACAGCGGAATACAGGCCGGTGCCCATGTCGACGATCGCCGTGCCCATGCGCAGCGGGCCGGTGGAGGCGTCGCCATTGATGCTCATCAGCCCGGTCATCGCCTGCAGGATGGCGTCGTAGCCGGGCAGGCCGCCCAGTGGTCCGTCACCGCCGAAGCCGGAGATGCGGCAATGGATCAGGCCGGGAAAGCGCTTCGACAGCACCTCAGCATAGCCAATTCCCCACTTCTCCATCGAGCCTGGCTTGAAGTTCTCGATCAGCACGTCGGCGCCGTCGAGCAGGCGCAGCAGCACCGCCTTGCCCTCATCCTTGCTGAGGTCGAGGCCGAGGCTGCGCTTGTTGCGATTGACGCCGATGAAGTAGGAGGCGTCCTCCTCATGGAACGGCGGGCCCCAGTCGCGCACTTCGTCGCCCTGCGGCGGCTCGATCTTGATCACGTCGGCGCCGTGGTCGGACAGGATCATGGTGCAGTACGGCCCGCCGAGGACACGCGTCAGGTCGACGACCTTGATGCCGGCGAGGGCACCTGGGCTGCGGGCGAGGCCCTTGCCGGGCGGGGTGTCGGATCCGTCCATTCCGTGCTGGCTCCTGATGGCGGCGGCGGGTCTATGATGCCGCGGATAGGGTCATAGAATGCCGCGCCGGGCAAGCCGAACCGACCGGTTTTGTGCTGGTATCCCCGGGCCGCTTAGTGCGGCGGTCGGCCATGCTGCGGATTGCCGCCTTGCTACGCGCCTTTCACCCCACCTGCAGCGGTCGCGTGGGACGCAGTAGCCCGTCCGGGAGCGGCGTTGTTCGGGCCGTGGCGGCCATTGCTTCCTGGGTGTTGAGGGTAGCAGCGGCATGCGGCGAGTCGCCGTATGGGACGCGCTGGCAATCGGGGTAAGCTGTCGGTGAGCGGGAGTTAGTCGCAGCGGGAAGATGGACCACA
>JAFEFW010000677.1 GCA_018240405.1 Pseudomonadota bacterium | reverse complement strand
AAGTTAACTTGGTTTGCAAGCAAATACCCTCCATGTGACGCCGTCTCAACTGACGGAGCGTTTCATGACCAGGCGTAGAATGATGGATGTGGCGACCACGGCGCTGATCCGCCCTAACGTGCATGCTCTGCACAGCGACATTGGCACCTCCACGGGCACAGTCGATAACGACCACCGCCACGAGGTGGTGGCATGAGCCCCGGTGCTGCCAATCCGGACCGAGCGGCTTCAGACAGCCTAAACAACCGCCACCGACCAGGGGACAACCTTCGGCGGCCGCTGGCCCCACCGCGTGATCCGGTGCGGCGACGCTGTGCGGCCTCTCCCACCGCATGGCCATTCGCTCGACGGCCTGACCTTCGAGGTGGGCGATCGCCGCGTCAGCCTCGACGACTACATGCTTCGCCGCCGCACGGACGGGCTGCTGATCCTGAAACGCGGCGAAGTTGCGCTGGAGCGCTATGGGACAGGCACCACCCCGGAGAGCTGCCGGACGAGCTACTCGATCGCGAAGTCGATCACCGCGACGCTCGTCGGCGCCGCGCTCCACGATGGTGCGATTGGCAGCCTGGACGATGGCTGTGACCGCTACCTGCCGCGGCTGCGCGACTCATCCTATGCGGGCGTCACGATCCGCAACGTCCTCCGGATGTGCTCCGGCGTGGCCTGGAGCGACCCGGACGACGCACGAGCGGACGCCGGCCGCTTGCAACAAGCCCTGGCGCGCCAGCGGGCGGGCTCCATCCTGGAACTTCTGTGCACCCTGCCGCGCGCGCAGCCGCAAGGCACCCTCTTCAATTACTCGACCATCGAGAGCTGCCTGCTCGGCGCGGTGGTCACCGCTGCCACAGGCCAGACGCTGGCCGCGTATTGCGCCAGGACGATCTGGGGGCCGGCCGGCATGGAGGCCGACGGCTACTGGGCGCTGGAGGCCGAGGACGGGCTTGGAGCTGGGCGGGGCCGGAGTCAGCGCGCGCCTGCGCGACCTCGGCCGCTTCGGCCAATTCGTGCTGGAGGACGGCGAGGCGTTCAATGGAAGGCGGGTCTTGCCGCCCGGCTGGCGCGATCTTGCCGGCCAGCCCGACAGCCCGCCCACCGCCTTCGGTCGACTGATACCCGGCTCCGCTGCGGGATACGGCTATCAATGGTGGGCCTTGCCGCATGTGCCGACCGGCATTCACGCCGGCGCGTTTACGGCGATCGGCGCCTGCGGCCAGTACGTCTACGTCAACCCGGCCGAACAGGTGGTGATCGTAATCCAAAGCGCCTGGCGCCAGAACCAGGACAGCGACGCTGAAGTCGAAACGTTCCGGCTGTTCGGCGCCGTGGTTCGCGCGCTCCGGCCGGACCGATGATGATTCGGCTTGAGTCCGGTGGTTGCCGCGTAAAGTGGCCTCCGGACTCAGGCTCAGCAATTTCGCATTCTGAAGATGTCATGAATTGCGCTCCGGTGACCGCGCCCAGGTGCATTTGTGTCCCGACCGGCCCGTAACGACAAGGCACTTGACGCCATCGATGCGCGCCGATGCATTGAGAAGGGCTTTAAGCCTCAACAAACTGGAACCGTATTTCATGCGTAAACGTCTGGGAGTCGTCGTACCGTATCGCGACCGCGAGCAGCATCTGGCTGAATTCCTTGCGACAGTCCCATCGTTCCTGTCGGAAAGTCCCCGATGCGAGCACGTCACGGCGCGTATTCTCATTGTTGAGCAAGTGCCAGGCAAACCATTCAACCGGGGAGCTTTGTGCAACGTCGGCGCAAGAATTCTCGGCGACTCGGTCGATTATATTTGTCTCCACGACGTCGATACGTTGCCGGTCGATGCCGATTACAGTTGGCCGGAACAGCCGTCGATGATCGTTGTCCATGGCCTCAAGTTTGGCGCGGAGCTTGCGCGCAAGCTGTTCGGCACCGTCGTGCTAATTCAGCAAGCACAGTTCATCGCTGCAAATGGTTTCTCCAATGAATATTGGGACTGGGGTTTTGAGGACGTAGACCTGCGCGAGCGCTTATTGCGATGCGGCTTCCGCCCAGGCCATCGAGAGGGAACCTTCCGCTCACTCCCCCATCCCGATCTTGGCAGCAATCCGGATGGGACCCCTAGCGAACAGTTCAAGGTGAATCAGGCGATCTACCTTGCGCGGTGGTTGGAAGCAGTGCCAGGGGGCTGGCGGCGACAGCCAAATCCTTCTGACCGCTGGCGCAGGGACGGCCTGAACAGCATACAATTCTACACGGTTCGCCCGCGTAAGACGCTGTCCGGCGAAACGCCGCACGGAATACTGACTGAATCCATAGCCGTCGATTTCGCGCCGCCTCCGCACGATGAGGCCGACCGCCCTCCCCCGACGATGGAGCCGTCAACGGACCAGTCGTAAGTGGCTGCCAGCACCCCCACGGGTCGTGCGCGAGCGTCGTGAACCAGCTTGTCTCTCGCCAACCTTACCACCCCCGCGTAAAAGCGCCTCGATCGCCCGGCCTGTCGTGGCCGATGCCTTGATAGGATGCACGCGTGCGCGGCTCGGTGCTGGACATCTTCCTGGTCTTCCTCCGCCTGGGCTGCACCAGCTTCGGCGGGCCGATCGCCCATATCGGCTACTTCCGCGCCGAATTCGTCACCAAGCGCCAGTGGCTGACGGAAGCGACCTTCGCCGACCTCGTCGGCCTCTGCCAGTTCATGCCAGGCCCGGCCTCGTCGCAGACCGGGATGGGCATCGGCCTGCTGCGCGGCGGGCCGCTGGGCATGCTCGCCGCCTGGATCGGCTTCACCCTGCCGTCGGCGCTGGCCATGACGCTGTTTGGCCTCGGTGTCGGGCTGATCGGTGGCGACCTGAGCCATGCCGGCTGGCTGCGCGGGCTGAAGCTCGTCGCGGTCGCAGTCGTGGCGCAGGCGGTCTGGGGCATGGCGCGCACGCTGTCGAACGACCGCGAGCGCGCCACGATGACGGTGATTGCCTGCCTGATCTGTCTCGCCTTTCCCTCCTCCGGCGGGCAGGTGGCGGCCATCGCCCTGGGCGGCATTGCCGGCGTGATGGTGCTGCCGCGCGTCGCCCCGGCCCTGCGCGCCGAGGACGCACTGGTGCCGCGCATCAAGCTGCCTGTCGCTGTCGTGCTGCTGGTGCTGTTCTTCGTGCTGCTGATCGGCCTGCCCTGGCTGGCGGCGATCGCCGGCAGCGGGTTCGTGCGGCTGGTCAACGCGTTCTACCTGGCCGGCTCGCTGGTGTTTGGCGGTGGCCATGTGGTGCTGCCGCTGCTGCAGCAGACGATGGTGGCGCCCGGCTGGGTGGCGCCGGACACGTTCCTGGCCGGCTATGGCGCGACGCAGGCGATGCCGGGGCCGATCTTCACCTTTGCCGCCTTCCTCGGCGCGGTCGAGACCCCTGCCCCAAACGGCATTCCGGGTGCCATCGTGGCAACGGTGGCGATCTTCCTGCCGAGCTTCTTCCTGGTGGGCGGGTTGTTGCCGTTCTGGGACCGGCTGCGGCACCGGCTGGGCGTGCAGGCGGCGATGCGGGGCGTCAACGCCGCTGTGGTCGGCGTGCTGCTCGCGGCACTGTACAACCCGATCTGGACCAGCACCGTGCACAGCCCGGCGGAGTTTGGCTTTGGCCTCGTTGCCTTCCTGCTGCTGACGCTGTGGGCGTCCCCGCCCTGGATGGTGGTGCTTGTCGGCGCCGCCGCCGGCGATCTGTTGGGCGCATTCGGGCTGTTGGGATAGCGTTTCGACGCCAAATCCCCGTCCCGATGCAACGATACGCTGCCTGATGCGTCTCTGGTGGATCACCAGGCAGAGGGCAGTTGTTCCATGGATGGCACGCGCAGCAGGCAATGTCCGGGCGATGAGATCTGCCAAGCGCGCCGCCGGCCGACGCGGGGCCAGCCCTGATGGCGGCGCGGATCGAGGATTATGCCCTGATCGGCGATTGCGAGACGGCAGCGCTGATCAGCCGTGACGGATCGCTGGATTGGCTATGCTGGCCGCGCTTCGACAGTGCCGCCTGCTTCGCCGCGCTGCTGGGTGGTCCCGAGCAGGGGCGCTGGAAGATCGCGCCCGCCGGGGAGGTGACGTCCATCCGCCGCGCCTATCGTGACGACACGCTGATCCTGGAGACCCGGGTCGATACCGCATGCGGCAGCGTGCTGCTGACCGACTTCATGCCGCCGCGCGACCGGAACTCCGACATCGTGCGCCGTGTCACCGGCCTGCACGGCCAGGTGCCGATGCAGATGGAGCTGGCCATTCGCCTGGACTACGGCCGCACCGTGCCATGGGTCACGCGGCTCGAGGACGGCAGCCTGCGCGCGATTGCCGGTCCGCACATGCTGGTCCTGCAGACCAACGCGCCGCTGCGTGGCGAGGCCCTGGCCACGGTCAGCGACTTCGTCATCGAAGCTGGTGAAACGGTCGACTTCATCCTGACCTACGGTCCCTCGCACCTGCCCACTCCGGCCAGCGCCGACCCCGAGGCCACGCTGGCCGACACGGAGGCATTCTGGCAGGATTGGGCGGCACGATGCTCCGTGCGGGGACGCTGGCAAAAGGCGGCGCGGCGGTCGCTGATCACGCTGAAGGCGCTGACCTACGAGCCGACCGGCGGCATTGTCGCCGCCGCAACCACCTCGCTGCCGGAACAGATCGGCGGCCCGCGCAATTGGGATTACCGGTTCTGCTGGCTGCGCGACGCGACGTTCACGCTGCAGGCGCTGATGGGCGCTGGCTATTACGACGAGGCGCGCGCCTGGCGGGACTGGCTGGTGCGGGCGGTCGCCGGCAGCCCCTCGCAGATGCAGATCATGTATGGCATTGCAGGGGAGCGCGACCTCGCGGAGCGGATTCTCGACTGGCTGCCGGGTTACGAAGCGTCGTCGCCGGTGCGCATCGGCAACGCAGCCGCGGATCAGTTGCAGCTCGACGTCTATGGCGAGGTGGCGGACGCGCTGCATCTGGCCCGCAAGGGCGCCCTGGCGCCGAGCGAGGCAGCCTGGCAACTGGAAACCACGCTGACCAACCATCTGGAGGAGGTCTGGTCGCAGCCGGACGAAGGGCTGTGGGAGGTGCGCGAACAGCGGCGGTGCTTCACCCACTCCAAGGTGATGGCCTGGGTAGCATTCGATCGCGCGGTCAAAGCGGTGGAGGACTACGGGCTGTCGGGACCAATCGAGCGGTGGCGCCGGCTGCGCGACCACGTGCACAGCGAGATCTGTGCCCGCGCCTTCAATCCTGAGCTCAACAGTTTCGTGCAGGCCTATGGCGGCACGGAGTTGGACGCCAGCCTGCTGCTGATGCCGCTGGTCGGCTTCCTGCCGGCGGATGATCCGCGCATGGTCGGCACCGTGGACGCCATCCAGCGCCGCCTGTCCGTGGACGGGCTGCTGCTGCGTTATGACAGCCACACCTCTGCGGATGGACTGCCGCCGGGCGAGGGCGTGTTCCTCGCCTGCAGCTTCTGGCTGGCCGATAACCTGGTGCTGCAGAAGCGCTATGCCGAGGCGGAAGCGCTGTTCGAGCGGCTGCTCACCCTACGCAACGATGTCGGCCTGCTCGCCGAGGAATACGATCCGCGCGCGCGCCGCATGCTTGGCAACTACCCGCAGGCATTCTCGCACGTGGCGCTGGTCAATACGGCGCTGAACCTGACACGGGCAGAGCCGGACAAGCCGGCGTTCCAGCGCGGCGAAGACGAGACGCCTGGGTGTTAGTGTGGGTATGCATCGGCTGAGATCACCGGGGATTCGCAACACGTGTAGCGGCTGACACAGTCCGTGCCCGGGTGTATGGTTCGGCTTCTTCACGCTTATGGACTGCCCAGGCACCGGCCGGCATTTCCCGCGCCGCCGGCGGCAGCCAGCACCTGGTTTCGGGAGGCGCCTCGATGAGTTCCGGCGAGCATCATGACCACGACCACGATCACAGCGACGTGCCGAGCGACCTTGCCCTGCGGGTGAAATCGCTGGAATCGTTGCTGGTGGACAAGGGGCTGGTCGATCCGGCCGCATTGGATGCGATCGTGGATTATTACGAGCACAAGGTCGGACCCAGGAACGGCGCGCGCGTGGTGGCCCGCGCCTGGGCCGACCCGGACTACAAGCAGCGCCTGCTGACAGACGCGACGGCGGCGATCGCCGAACTTGGTTATTCCGGACGGCAGGGCGAGCACATGGTGGTGGTCGAGAACACGCCAGCGGTGCACAACATGGTCGTCTGCACGCTGTGCTCCTGTTATCCATGGCCGGTTCTGGGCCTGCCGCCGGCCTGGTACAAGTCGGCGGCCTATCGGTCGCGCTCTGTCATCGAGCCACGCGCCGTGCTGCAGGAGTTTGGCGTGTCCGTGCCTGAGGATGCAGAGGTGCGGGTGTGGGACTCGACGTCGGAGGTCCGCTATCTGGTGCTGCCCGAGCGGCCAGCCGGCACGGAGGGTATGTCGGAAGAGCAACTGGCCGCGCTGGTGACGCGCGATTCGATGATCGGCGTCGGTCTGGCTGCGGCACCGCAGGGAGCGGCGGCATGAACGGCGTGCACGACATGGGCGGGATGCACGGGCTCGGGCCGCTTGTGCCCGAACAGAATGAGCCTGTCTGGCACGCGCCGTGGGAGGCGCGGGTGTTCGCGTTGACCAGTGCGATCGGCGCATGGCGGAAATGGAATCTTGACGAAAGCCGCCAGCAGATCGAGCGGATGCCCGGCGCCGACTACCTGCGCTCCAGCTACTATGAGAAATGGCTGATCCGCACGGTCGCATTGGCCATCCAAACCGGCCTGCTGACACGTGAGGAGGCCATGTCGGGCCGGCCGGACCCGGCCGCGCAGGCGGCCACGCCGCCGCTGAAGGCGGCGCAGGTGGAACCGTCGATGCGGCGTGGCGGACCGACGACTCGCAGTGTGGATCGGCAGCCCGTGTTCCGCGTCGGCGATAGCGTTCGCACACGGAACATCCATCCACAGACGCACACGCGCTTGCCGCGCTACGCCCGCGATAAGCAGGGCGTGGTCGTTGCGCTGCATGGCGCACACGTGTTCCCCGACAGCAACGCCCTTCGCCAAGGAGAGAACGCACAACCGCTCTACACCGTGCGGTTCAAGGCGCAGGATTTGTGGGGCGAGGCCGCCAATGCGCGCGATACGGTCTGCATTGACCTGTGGGAGGATTACCTTGCCCCTGTCTGACGCCTTGACCCGCTTTACGGAGGAGAGCGGCGTGCCGCGGGACAATGACGGCCCGGTCTTTGCCGAACCGTGGCAGGCCGAGGCGTTTGCCTTGGCCGTTCGTCTGCATGAGGCGGGTTGTTTCACCTGGTCCGAATGGGCGACCACGCTGGGTGATGTGCTGCGCGAGGTGCGCGAGCGCGGTGAAACCGACGATGGCTCGCGCTACTACGAGCATTGGCTGGCGGCGCTGGAGCGGCTGATCGTTGCCAAGCAGGTGCTGAGCGACGTGGATCTGAATCAGCGGAAGAAAGCGTGGGTTGAGGCGTATCTGTCCACGCCGCATGGCAAGCCCGTTGCCCTAGGGGGATGAGAGCCAAAACAGACGGCGATCGCGCGTGATCGGTCGTCTGTGTAGGCGGCACCCGCAGACTTGTCTTCGCACTAACCCTGCTGCTCTGCATCAGGGTTGTCAGTAGCGCCGCACGCCGTGGCCCGCGCCGCGACGGGCCTGACGATGCGGGCCGCGGCGGCCAGAGCCTCTGGCCA
>JAFEFW010000676.1 GCA_018240405.1 Pseudomonadota bacterium | reverse complement strand
CCATCCACGGCTTTGCCGCAAAGGCGCTGTTTCTGGGCGGGATTCTCACCCGAGAGGCGTGGATGGCCGGCCTTCGCCCGCCATGACGGGAGAGCAATGGCCGCACGAACTGGCCTATTTTAACGCCTATGGAGCGTAGGCCCGCCATCGACGCCTTTGTCTATACAATTACGGTCGGTTTCTCGGGCGCGTACCGCATGGCGCAGACGCTGGCTTCGCCCGTCATGACGGATGTTGTACTGCCGCCGCTCCTCCGATAGCGGCGCGGCAGCGCTTTCTACGCCGCCTTCGCCATGGCCAGCGCCCGCCACACCCGTTCCGGCGTGGCCGGCATGTCGATATGCGTCACCCCGTCATCCCGCAGCGCGTCGATGATGGCGTTGATCAGCGCCGGTGGGCTGCCAACGGCACCGGCCTCGCCCGCGCCCTTCACACCAAGCGGATTGGTGGCGCAGGGGATTTCCAGCAGTTCGACCTCGATGTCGGGGAATTCGTTCGCCCTCGGTAACGCATAGTCCATGAAGCTGCCGGACAGGAGCTGACCCGACTCAGGGTCGTAGACCGTGTGCTCCATCACCGCCTGGCCATAGCCCTGTGCCACGCCGCCGGCGACCTGGCCACGTACGATCAGCGGGTTGATGGTCTTGCCGAAATCGTCGCAGACCAGATAGCGCGTGAGCACCACGGCGCCGGTTTCAGGATCGACCTCGACCTCCGCCATATGGCAGCCATTCGGGAAAGTGTGCGCCTTGATCGGCGCCACTTCGGCGGCGTCGAGCGTGATGGCCTTCTGCCCGGCTGCCGCCTTCTTCCGCTGGGACTCCGCCAGAGCCATGATGTCGATGCCGCGGTCGGTGCCGACGATGGAGAAGCGGCCGGCGGCAAAAGCGATGTCGCCGACAGCGGCTTCCAGTTCCTCGGCCGCCGCCTGCTTGCCCTTGTTGATGACGGATTCCGTCGTCGTCAGGATTGCCTGGCCTTCCGAATACAGGCTGCGCGCGCCGCCCGTGCCGCCACCGACCGGGATCGTATCGGTGTCGCCCTGGCGGATGCGGATGCGGTCGCCGTCGATACCCAGTTGCGCCGCGGTCAGCTGGACATAGGCGGTTTCATGGCCCTGGCCGGTCGACTGCGTGCCGACATAGACATCGACATAGCCGTCCTCCGCGAAACGAACCTCTGCCCGCTCTGAATCGTCGCCGCCGGTGGCTTCCAGGTAATAGGCCAGCCCCAGCCCCAATTTTTTGCCACGGGAAGCCGCGGCTTCCTTGCGCTGGCCAAATGAGGCGTAGCCAATCTTTTCTACCGCAGTGTCCAGTACCACACGGAAATCGCCGCTGTCGTAATTCTTCCCGACGGGTGTCTCGTGCGGCATCGCCGAGGGCGGCACCATGTTGCGCCGCCGCAGTTCCACGCGGTCCATTTTCAACTGGCGCGCGGCGGCATCGACCAGGCGCTCGACCAGGTAGTTGCTTTCGGGACGACCGGCGCCGCGATAGGCGTCCACCGGCACGGTGTTGGTGAACACGCCCAGCACGTTGGAGTAGATCGCCTTGAAGCCATAGACGCTCGACAGCACGCCGGTGCCGGCATAGGTCGGGATATAGGGCGCAAAGGTCGAAAGATACGCACCCATGTTGGAAACGTTGCGGATGCGCAGCGCCGTGATGGTGCCGTCGGCATCCAGCGCCAGTTCTCCGGTCGTGATGTTATCGCGCCCTTGCGTGTCGGCGACGAACGCCTCGGCGCGCTCTGACACCCATTTCACCGGCTGGCCGATCTTGCGCGCGGCATAGCAGGTCAGCACGTGTTCGGCGTAGAGGAACAGCTTCATCCCGAAGCCGCCACCGACGTCCGGCGTGATGATGCGGAAATTGCCGGGGTCGGTGCCGAACACCGGCCCGATCAGGTTCTTCACCAGCCAGCCGCCCTGGGTGTTGGCATAGAGCGTCCAGCGGCCCTTCGACGGATCGTAATCAGCGATGGCGGCACGCGCTTCCATCGAGTTCACGACAATGCGGTTGTTGACGATGGTCAGCTTCGTCACATGCGCCGCCTTGGCGAATTCGGCGTCAGTGGCGGCCTTGTCGCCGATCTCCCAGTCGAAGGCGAGGTTCTTCGCCACATCCGGCCACACCGCCGGCACGCCGGTCTCCATCGCGGTGGCAAGGTCGGTGGCGGACGGCAGGATATCGTAGTCCACCATGATCGCATCCGCCGCATCGCGCGCCTGCTGCGGCGTTTCGGCGACGACAAACGCGACGGGGTCGCCGACATGGCGCACCGCGCCCTGCGCCAGCACCGGATGCGGCGGCGCGGCCTGCGGCGAGCCGTCACGATTCTCGACCAGCGCGGCGCAGGGCAGGGGACCAATCTTGTCGGCCTCGAGATCCGCGCCGGTATAGACACCGCGTACGCCGGGCATGGCTTTCGCCGCCGCGGTGTCGAGGCCGGTAATCTTCGCGGCCGCGTGCGGGCTGCGCAGCACGACACCGAACAGCATGCCGGGCAGCACGATGTCATCGGTATAGCGGCCGTCGCCTTTCAGCAGGCGCGGGTCTTCCACACGGCGGACAGGCTGCGCGAGTCCGAATTTGCTGGTCGTCATGATCGAGGCTCTCCGGGGTGGACGCGTCTTCTTGGTGCGACAGGATGTACGCTCTGTCGCGGAAAGGCCAAGGGGGCTATTTTTCCGCGGATGCGTCGCGCTCAAAGACCGGCGGATCCCGGACCGGCATCGGGAACCGCTCCGGCTCCAGGTCGATTTCCTTGTGCGGCGATGACTGCATTGCCGCAATCAGGTCGGCACCCGTTTGTGGTTTCAACCCCACCCCCGTCAGCTTGCGCCGCGCTGCCTCGGTGATCAGCCAGACCAGCATATCCGCGGCCGCGTCGTAGGACAGGCCGGCGGCATGGATGTTGGAGATGCAGTTGCGCTCTGAATCCCGCCGCCCCGGTTGTGGCTGCCACGTCAAGTAGACACCCAGGCTGTCGGCGACGGACAGGCCGGGGCGCTCGCCGATCAGCACTGCGCACAGGCGGGCGTGGAGGGCGGCGCCGATCTCGTCGCCCAACGCGACGCGCGCCTGAGTGGCGATGACGACCGGGCCGATTTCCCATCCGGTCAGCCGGTCCAGGCAGGCGCGCAGGAAGGGCGGTGCGTGACGCTGCACGGCGATGGCGGACAAGCCGTCGGCCAGCACGAAGGCGACCTCGCACGGACCCGTCAGGCGGTCACGGCAGGCTGGGTCCAACCGGCGGCCCAGATCGGGGCGGCGCAGGTAGGTGGCCCGATCTGGCGCCTGACTGCACACGTGTACCACCGGCGCCGGTGCAATCGCCTCGGCCAGTGCCGCGCTGTCCAGCGACGTGTGCACGGCGTCGCGTGCCCGGGCATGCGCCAGTTGGAAGGAGAGGACGGCGTCCAGGCCCGGTGCGTCGCCGGTGCGGTTCAGGCCGATGCGGGCGGTGGTCGTCGCACGTAGCGGCGCCCAGGGGTCAGGCGGCATCCGGCGCCTCCCATCCGGGCAGGCTCAGCAGCGCCGGCGGCTGCGCGCCGATGCGGCCGGCACGGTCCTTCAGGTCCATCCGTTCCAGCCAGGATTCGAATTCCGGCGCAGCTTGCAGGCCGAACTGCGTGCGTAGATACAGCATGTCGTGGAACGAGGCGCTCTGGTAGTTCAGCATCACGTCGTCCGCGCCGGGCACGGCGATCAGGAAATTGACGCCCGCGACGGTCAGCAGCGTCATCAGGCTGTCCATGTCGTCCTGATCCGCCTCGGCGTGGTTCGTGTAGCAGACATCGACGCCCATCGGCACGCCCAGCAGCTTGCCGCAGAAATGATCCTCGAGCCCCGCTCGGATGATCTGCTTGCCATCGTAAAGATATTCCGGGCCAATGAAGCCGACGACGGTGTTGACCAGCAGCGGCGAGAACGCGCGTGCCACGGCGTACGCCCGAGCCTCCACGGTCTGCTGGTCGATGCCGTGATGCGCGTCGGCGGAGAGGGCGGCGCCCTGGCCGGTCTCGAAATACATGACGTTTGTGCCGACGGTGCCGCGCTTCAGCGACAGCGCGGCGTCCCGGGCCTCGCGCAGTATCGAGAGGTTGACGCCAAAGCCATTATTGGCGGCTTCGGTGCCGGCAATGGACTGGAACACCAGATCGACGGGGGCGCCGCGGCGGATCATCTCCAGCGTGTTGGTGACATGCGCCAGGACGCAACTCTGCGCCGGAATGTCATGCCGCAGCCGCAGCGTTTCCAGCATTTCCAGCAGCGCGATGCCACCGGCAACACTGTCGGCGGCCGGGTTGATGCCGATCACAGCGTCGCCGCAGCCCAGCAGCAAGCCGTCGATGATCGCGGCGCCGATGCCGCGCGGATCATCCGTGGGATGGTTCGGCTGCAGCCGCGAGCCAAGCCGGCCGGGGAGGCCCTGCGTGTTGCGGAAGGCAGTGACGACGCGGCAACGGCTGGCGACGCTGATCAGGTCCTGGTTGCGCATCAGCTTGCTGACTGCCGCCACCATTTCCGGCGTCAGACCGGGCGCCAGAACGGAAAGTCGTTCCGGTGTCGCGTCGTAGGACAGCAGCCAGTCGCGCAGACCGCCAACGGTCAGATGCGCCACGGGGGCGAAGGCGGCGGTGTCGTGGCTGTCCAGGATGAGCCGGGTGACCTCGTCGGTTTCGTACGGCACGAGTGCCTCATTTAGGAACACCGTCAGCGGCAGGTCCGCCAGCACAGAGCGCGCGGCGACCCGTTGCGCGTCCGTTGCGGCAGCGAGGCCGGCGAGTTCGTCGCCGGAGCGGCGCGGTGAGGCTTTCGCCAGTAGGTCCGTCAGGCCGGTGAACCGGTGTCGCTCGCCCTGGAAGTTGCTGGTGTAAGTGGGCATGCTGAAATTTACGTTTGGCCGTCGGCTTGTTGCGGATCCCCCAAAATTCCGTTGCGACGAGCAAAGAAAGTCGTCGATGGCCGGGGCAAACCCGGCCATGACGGTGAGGGGAGCGGCCGACGCCGCCTGGGACCGGGCGCCGCTGGCGGACTGGCCGTCACCTACAACACCGCCACCGGGAAGGGTTGCGCCACCTCGATCGCCCGCGCCGCCCGCAGCACGAGGTCGTCGCGGAACTGCGCCGCGGCGATCTGCACGGAGTTTGGCAGGCCGTCCGACCGCGGGCCCATCGGCACCGTGATCGCCGGCTGGCGCGTCAGGTTGAAGGTGAAGGTCCAGGGCGCCCATTCGGTCCACAACGAGCGCACCGGGTCGACGATCGGCTTGTCCACCGGCGGCGGGCCCGCTGGCACGGTTGGGCACAGCACCAGGTCGAAGCGCTGGTGTAGCCGCGCCATAGCGTGCGCCGCGTTGGCGCGGGTCGCCTCGGACTCCATGAACTCAATGGCCGACATGCCGCCGACTGTCTCGGCCACCTGCCGGATGCCAGGGTCGAGCAGGCCCGCGAGTTGCGTCGGCATCGACGCCACCAGCCGTGCCAGCGCGGCGCCCCAGACGCGACCGAACACCGCGCTGGTGTCGGGCAGGTCCGGCTCCGCCTGTTCGACGATGGCGCCGGCGTCGGCGAGGATCTGCGCCGCCCGCTCCACGGCTTCGATGCCGTCGGCGTCGCAGGGGGCGTCGAAGCCGGGGCGCGACAGCAGGCCGACGGTCAGGCCCTCGACCCCGTTCTCAATGCCGTCCAACCAGTCGCGCGGGTCGTCCGGGAGGCAGAACGGATCGCGCAGATCCCAGCGTGCCATGGCGGAGAACATCAGCGCGTTGTCGCGCACCGTCCGCGTCATCGGCCCGGCGCACGAGACGCTTGCGAATGCACTGCTGGGCCATTGCGGGATGCGGCCATAGGTCGGTTTCAGTCCGACCAGCCCGCACCAGGCCGCCGGGATGCGCACCGACCCGCCGGCGTCGGTGCCGATGTGCAGCGGGCCAAATCCTGCCGCGCCGGCCGATCCGGCGCCGGAGGATGAACCGCCGGGGGTATGCGCTTGGTTCCAGGGGTTGCGTGTGATGCCGTGCAGCGGGCAGTCCCCGGGCGACTTCCAGCCGTATTCCGTCGTTGTCGTCTTGCCGATCACCACCGCGCCCGCCGCCTTCAGGCTCATGACCATCGGCGCGTCGTCCGGCACCGGATCGGGGCTGGTGGTCCGGCTGCCACGCCGCGTCGGGAAGCCGGCGACGTCCACCAGGTCCTTCACCGTCACCGGCACGCCGTCCAGCGGTCCGATCGGGCGGCCGGACCGCCAGCGCGACTCGCTCTCCCCCGCCGCCTGCACCGCATGCGGGTTCATCACTGCGAACGCGTTCAATCCCGGGTTCAGCCGAGCGACACGTTCGGTGACGGCCTGCAGGACCTCGACCGGGCTAAGCTGGCGGCGGGCGAACAGCGCCAGCATGTCCTCAGCGCTGAGCGTGGCAGGATCAGTGTCGGGCATCGCGGCTTTCCCTCGTCTCTTTCCCTGGGGCGGAACCTTGTGCAGCATGGCGTCAGCAAGGCAGCGAGGGAACCCGGAATGAGCACCGAGAAGCTGGAACCGTGGCAGTGGCCCGAGGAAACCTGGCGCCGCATCACCTCCCGCGCGCGGGCCGGGCGCAGCCTGCGTCCGGCGGCGTGGCCGAATGGCGCGCGCTGCGCCGTGGCGATCAGCTTCGACGCCGATCATGAGACGATCCCCCTGCGCGACAACGATGAAAGCCCGATGCGCATCAGCCAGGGCCAGTACGGCAACCGTCAGGCCATTCCCCGCATCCGGCGGCTGCTGGAGCGCGAGTCGGTGCCGGCGTCATTCTTCTATCCGGCGGTCTCAGCGCTGTTGTATCCCGATGAGGTTCGGGCGGTGGCCGGCGACGGGCACGAGATCGGCATCCATTCCTGGATTCATGAGGTGAACACGTCGCTGCCGCGCGAGGCGGAGCGTGACCTGACTTTTCGGGCCCGCGACGTGCTGGCGAAGATCAGTGGTACGGAGCCGGTGGGCATCCGCACGGCAAGCTGGGATTTCAGCGTCAACACGCTGGATATCATCCGCGAAATGAAGCTGCTGTACGACAGCAGCCTGATGGCGGATGACGATCCGTACGAACTGGAAGATCTGGGTGAGCCAACGGGCATTGTCGAACTGCCGCCGGAATGGATTCGTGACGATGCTGTCTACTTCAACATGCTGCGCTTCTCCGGCCTGCGCCCCTACACGCCGCCGTCAGCGGTAGAGGAAATTTTCACGGCCGAGTTCGACGGCGCGTGGGAGGAAGGCGGGCTGTACCTGCTGACGATGCACCCGCACATCATCGGCCACCGCTCCCGCCTGCCGCTGCTGGAGCGGCTGATCAAGCACATGAAGGCGAAGGGCGGCTGTTGGTTCGCGACGCACGCACAGGTGGCGGCGTATTGCCGGCCATAATCCGGTCCG
>JAFEFW010000675.1 GCA_018240405.1 Pseudomonadota bacterium | reverse complement strand
CCAGCGCGTCGGTGCCCAGCAGGTGCGCCTCGGATGGCGGCTTCAGCCGGTTGGCGACGTTCACCAGCGACGGGTCGTGCGGCGCGATGTAGGGCGCCAGCAGCGCGATCAACGCCCAGGCGACGATGACGACAGCGCCGACCGATGCCAATCCGTAACGCCGCAGCCAACGCCGCCGCACCTCGCTCGGTGCGTTGGGCAGAACGGTGGCGCTCATGCCTGCGGGCCTCTGGCGGTGAGCGTCAGCTGCTTGAGGGACTGGACGAGCTGCGGCCTATGCCCCTTCGTCATGGCAGGCGAAGGCCTGCCATCCACGCCTTGTGGTGTTTCTCCGGGTGGAAACGTGTGATTTTGCGTCCAAGGCGTGGATGGCGGGCCTTCACCCGCCATGACAGTGGAGGCTATGGCCGCGGCCTGCAGCCCGAAAGGCACATCACTGCCGCGAGGTGCGAACGCGTTTGCCCTGCGGGTCGAGACCATGAACGAGCGACCGTGAACCATCTGCAACGATACGCCGCTCACTTTCGGGCCACCCGCGGGTCCAGCGCTGCGTAGGACAGATCGACCAGCAGGTTGATCACGACATAGATGATCGCCACCACCGTCGTAATGCCCATGATCGCCGGGAAGTCCAGCGTCACTGCACTGCGGAAGGTGTAACGACCAAGGCCGGGCCAGGAGAAGATCGTTTCGGTTAGCACGGTCCCTGTCAGCAGCTGCGCGTACGCCAGGCCGCCCAGCGTCACCACTGGCAGCAATGCGTTCGGCAGGGCGTGGCCGAGCGTGATGGCACGGCGGGTGAGGCCTTTGGCGCGGGCGACGCGGATGTAATCCTGTGACAGCGTCTCGAGCATGGCCGCACGCGTGGTGCGCGTGATCAGCCCCATTGTGCTCGCTGCCAGAACGATCGAGGGCAGCACCAGATGCGCGACAGCATCCCAGAATGCCTCCCAGTCGCCGGCGAGCGGCGCATCGATCAGCATGACGCCGGTCACTTCCGGAGGCGGAAAGATGTTGGAGCTGATCTGTCCCGGTCCTGGCGCCCACTCCAGCCTGCCGTAGAAGATCGCCAGCATGATGAACGCGAGCCAGAAGGTCGGTGCCGACACGCCGGCCAGTGAAAGGGATCGGGCGATATGGTCAATCCACGAATCGCGCCGGATCGCCGCCAATACGCCCATCGGCAATCCGATCAGCAGCGCCAGCAGGAAGGCGATGGTCGACAGCTCGACCGTTGCGGGACCGTATTGCGCGATGTCCTCCAGCACGGGGCGTTGTGACGCGATCGATACGCCCAGGTCGCCATGCGCCAGGCCGGACAGGAACCGCCAGTAGCGGTCCCACAGCGGCAGGTCGAGGCCCCATTTGTGCCGGAACGCCGCCACCATTTCGGGATTGTTGGCGGCAATGTCGCCAAGCTGCGTCAGCACGGGATCGCCTGGCACCATGTTGGCGATCAGAAAGATGACCAATGTCGCCAACACGACCATCATGGCGGCAACAGCCAGGCGGGAGGCGATGTAGCGCAGCATCACCCATCTATTGCCGAGATCGCTGCCGCCGCCAAGTTGTGCACAACGCCGCGCCCTGTATGATGCCGACGCATAATGGCGGAAAAGTCGCGGAAGCGCTGGCGCCATGGCCCCCTTCCCGTCACGGCGTGCGGATGCGGGCTGTGACCGAGCAGGCGTTTGCGGGCAAGATCCGCCGCGTGGGAGGACTGGATGAAGAATTTCGGGTGGATCGGCCGGCGTGACGTGATGCGGCTGCTGGGCGTGGGCGGTGCGGCACTGGCGGCCGGCCTGCCGGATCGCGTCCATGCCGCGTCGAACAAGAACACGCTGGTGCTGGGCCTGGATATCAGCGACACGATCTCGCTCGATCCGGCACGCGAGGCGCAGTACACGCCACCGCTCACGGTCACCGCTTCCTATGAGTCGCTGGTGACGATGACCCCCGGCGACTACATGGCGGTGAAGCCGGCGCTCGCGACGTCCTGGGCGCGCACGCCCGACGGCCAGGGCTGGCGCTTCACCATGCGCGAGGGTGCGAAGTTCAACAGCGGCAACCCGGTCACCGTTGAAGATGTGAAATGGACACTTGAGCGCGTGATGCGGGTCAAGGACCAGCCGTCGCAATACCTGTCCGCGGTCGACCGCGTCGAGATCGTCGATCCGAAGACCGTCGACGTCATCATGAAGGATCCCAAGGCGCCGATCCTGACCGTGCTGTCCGGCCCAACCAACGGCATCATGGAAAAGGCCGTCGTGGAAAAGCGCGGCGGCACCAACGCGCCGAACGCCAACACCGAAGACAAGGCGACCGTCTGGCTGAACCAGAACTCGGCCGGCGCCGGGCCTTTCACGCTGGTAAACTGGACGCGTAACGCGCAGATCCTGCTGACGCGCAACCCGCATTACTGGCGCGGACCGGCACCGTTCGAACGTGTGGTGATCCGCCACATGGGCGACAGCGCCACGCAGCTTCTGGCGGTGAAGCGCGGCGACATCGACGCCGCGTTCAACCTGATTCCGGAACAGGTCACCTCGCTGAAGGGCGATGCGCATGTGCGGGTGCAGGGGCTGGAGAGCCTCGACTTCGTCTACATGGCGCTGACCAGCGAGCCCGATTTCAACAAGGCGCTGGCGGTGAAAGAGGCTCGGCAGGCCGTCGCCTGGGCCATCGACTATGACGGCATCATCAACAACCTGTTGGGCGGCACGGCGCTGCGCTGCGCCAGCTTCATCCCCATCGGACTGTTCGGCTCGACGAAGGAGACCACGGGCCAGATCGGCTATAAGCAGGACCTCGACAAGGCCAAGGCGCTGCTGGCGAAAGCCGGCTTCCCGGATGGGTTCGAGTTCAAGCTGAGCTACGGCGACGCCGCGGTGTCCGGCCTGTCCTACTCCGTCCTGGCGCAAAAGCTGCAGGCCGACCTGGCGCGCGTCGGCATCAAGGTAATCCTGGACCCGATGGACCAGGTGAATCTGCGCACGCAATATACCACCGGCAAATCCACCGCCGTGCTGACCTTCTGGAACCCGTCCGGCGTGGAGATCGACGGCTGGGCCTCGGCCACCGTGCAGCGTGTTGCCAAGCGCGTGCACATGACGCCATCGCCGGAACTGGTGAAGCTGACGCAGGAAGCCGCGGCCGAAACGGATGCGGCAAAGAAGTCGGCGATGTACGTCGAGTATCAGAAGGCCATCATCGACCAGGCCAACCTTCTGGTGCTGTTCCAGCCGGTCTACCAGTTCGCCGTGCGTGATACGATCAAGAGTTTCCCGCTCACCGCCGCCGGCTGGCAGGTCGAACTGTTCCAGGTGCAGCAGGCATGACGGCACCCGTCATCGACTGCGACATCCATCCCGGTGTGCCCGACATCAAGGCCCTGCTGCCCTACATGTCGCAATACTGGCAGGACTCGTTCACCGACCGCGGCCTCGACGGCTTCGACATGATGAGCTACCCGCTCGGCGCGCCCGTCACCTGCCGGCCGGACTGGCGGGTGCCGGGCGAACGGCCGGGCTCCAGCCTGCCGAACATGCAGCGCGACGCGCTGGACCGTTTCGGCATCGGCATCGCCATCTGCAATCCGCTGACCGGCGGGCAGGTTGCCGTCAGCGAAACGATGGGCGCCTCGATCTGCTCCGCCGTGAACGACTGGGTGCGCGAGCATTGGCTGGACAAGGACAAGCGCCTGCGCGCCTCCATCGTCGTGCCGCCGCAATCGCCGACGCTGGCGGTGGAGGAGATCGAGCGCGTCGCCGGCGACAAGCGCTTCGTGCAGGTGCTGCTGCCGGCCGCCTGCGAGCTGATGCTGGGGCGCAGCTACTACTGGCCGATCTATGAGGCAGCACAGCGCCACAATATGCCGGTCGGCATCCATGCCGGCAGCATGTACCGCTACGCGCCGACCGCCACCGGCTGGCCGTCGCACTATTTGCAGGATTACATCAGCAACAATCACCTGTTCGAGGGCCAGTTGCTCAGCCTGGTATCGAACGGCGTGTTCGCGCGGTTTCCGGACCTGAAGTTCGTCTTCATCGAATCCGGCGTGTCCTGGCTGCCGCACTTCATCTGGCGCGCGATCAAGACCTGGCGCGGGGTGCGGGCCGAGGTGCCCTGGGTCAACCAGTCGCCGGGCGACATCATCCGCAACAACATCCGCGTCACCACGCAGCCCTTTGATGCGCCCGACCAGGCCACCGTGCAACGCATCGTCGAGCAGATCGATTGTGAGGACATGTTCCTGTTCGCCTCGGACTACCCGCACTGGCAGTTCGACGAGGACGCGATCGTCCCGGCCGGCATGCCTGCGTCCCTGGTGCAGCGCATGCGCACCGACAATCCGCTGTCCACCTATCCGCGACTGAGGGAGACTTTGCCATGAATGCACCAGTCAGCATCTCGCGCGCGCTGCAGGACGCCGACGCCCGCTATGGGATCATCGACTGCGACATCCACCCGTTCCCCCGAGCGGGGGCCATAGCAAAATATTTGCCGCAGCGCTGGCGCGATCATGTCGCCGAATATGGCCAGATGACCGCCGGCATCTACGCCGCGCGCGGCAATTACCCGCGCTTCCAGCCTTTTCTGTCCCGCCGCGACTCGGTGCCGCCGGATGGCGGCCCACCCGGCTCCGACGTGCATTTCATTTCGGAGCAGTTGCTCGATCCCTACAACATCACCTACGGCGTGCTGGAGCCGCTGCTGGGCGGCAACAACTCCCGCAACAGTCATGAAGCGGCGGCGCTGTGCACTGCCATGAACGACTGGCAGGTGGCGGAATATACCGACCACGACCCGCGGCTGCGCGCCTCCATCCTGATCCCGCTCGACGACCCTGACCTCGCCATTGCCGAAATCGAGCGGCGCGCGAACGACTGGCGCTTCTGCCAGATTCAGATCGGCAGCAAGACGACCGAACCGCTGGGCAAGCGCCGCTACTGGCCGATCTTCGAGGCGGCGTTGAAGCACGGCTTCTCGCTGGGCATGCACTCCGGCGGCTCACAGATCAGCGCGCCGTCACCCGGCGGCTGGGCGCAGTTCTACGTCGAGGACCATCAGCTTGGCACCCATGCCGTGGTGTCGCAGGCCACCAGCCTGATCCTGGAAGGCGTGTTCGACGTCTTCCCCGACCTGAAGATCGTCATGATCGAAGGCGGCTTCGGCTGGGTGCCGCATCTCGGCTGGCGGATGGATGCCAACTGGCGGAAGATGCGCAGCGAGGTGCCACACCTGAAGCGCAAGCCGTCCGAGTATCTGAAGACCAACCTGTGGTACGCCACGCAGCCCGTCGAGGAGCCGGAACGGCCGGACGATCTGCGCCAGACCTTCGAGTGGATCGGCTGGGACCGTATGGTCTACTCCAGCGACTATCCGCACTGGGATTTCGACGATCCGCACCTCGCCTGGCGCTTCCAGATGACAGCCGAGGAAAAGCGGGCACTGCTGCACGACAACGCGCTGGCGGTCTACTCCTTCAAGCAGCCCTGAGCGGCCGCCGCGAGCCGGCACGCCGCGTCAGAACCCGTCGCGGACGGGCGAGCTGTGGTGAAGACACGGCTCGCCGCACGCAACCCTATGTCGGCAGGCCGAGTGCCTTCTTCATGGCCTTGAGGTTGCCGCGCAGGCTGCGGGTGTAGCGCGCGGTGATGTCCTCATCGGTCTGGCCCTCGGAGGGCGGCATGTGCACGATCAGCGTGATCCGGCTGTTCTGCGCATCCAGCGGCACCACCGCCACGGTCGAGCGGTAATCCTTCATCTCCGGCCGGTCGACCATCGTGTAGGTGTAGGAATACTGCGACTCGCAGGCGAGCAGTTCCTTGACGACGCGGTTTTCCGGCATCTGCAGCGTGCGGACCTTGCCTGCCGGCGTGTTTTCCACGCTTTCGCCCTGCACCAGCACGGCCCATTTGCGGATGCCGCTGAAGTCGCCGATCACCGGCCAGACCTTGTCGGCGGGCAGCGGGACATCTTCGTGGGTCGAAACATCAGCCATGGTTCGTTCCTCCTTGTTCGATATCATGAGCGTAGCCGCCAGCGGCTTGCATGCCTACCTCGCGGCCGCCCACCGCCGCGGCCACCCGCGTCGCGCCGCGCGATACCACCCCCCGGCTTCAAACCCACTGCCGGATGCACTAGCCTGATCATCCAGATAAGAAAGGGGTGTACCCGATGAACGATCTTTCGCTGAGCGGCGACGCGCTGGTCGCCATTGACCAGCGCCACATGATCCACCCGCTGCACCATGCGCAGGATCACGCGAAGCCGAAACTGTTCGTTTCGGCGCAGGGCTCAATGCTGCGCACCGCGGACGGCAAGGAATATATCGACGGATTATCCGCGCTGTGGAACGTGAATATCGGGCACGGCCGCAAGGAACTCGCCGCCGCGGCGGCGAAGCAGATGGAGACGCTGGACTACGCCTCCGCCTATGCCGGCTATACCAATGAGCCGGCCATCCGCCTGGCGGAGCGCATCGTCGGCCACGCCTATTCCAACAGCGCGGCGGTGTATTTCACCACCGGCGGCGCCGAGTCGAACGAGAGCGCGTTCAAATTCGCCCGCTACCACTGGAAGCGACTGGGCAAGCCGGAAAAAGTGAAGATCATTTCCCGCCGCTACGCCTATCACGGCGTCACGATGGCGGCGATGAGCGCGACGTCGCTGCCGAACTACCACAAGATGTTCGGCCCGATGGTGCCGGAGTTCCTGCAGGTCGCCCCGCCCTACCCGTATCGCTGGCCCGGCAACGGTGACGCCGGCCACGGCGCGGCCGAAGCGGTAGAGGACATGATCCTGGCCGAGGGCGCGGAAACCATCGCCGCGGTCATTGCCGAACCAGTCATGGGATCGGGCGGCGTCATCGTGCCGCCGGAGTCCTACTTCCCCCGGCTGCGGGAGATCTGCGACCGCCATGACGTGCTGCTGATCGCCGATGAGGTGATCACCGGGTTCGGCCGCACCGGAAGCTGGTTCGCCATGGGTCATTTCGGCGTCGAGCCCGACCTGTTCACCTTCGCCAAAGGCGTCACCTCCGGCTACCTGCCGCTCGGCGGCGTGGTGATTTCCAAGCGGCTGCATGAGGTGATCCAGGCGGCGCCGGCGGACGAGAAGTTCATGCACGCGGCCACCTACTCGGGCCACCCGGTGTGCTGCGCGGTCGGCCTGGCGAACATGGACGTCATGGAGCAGGACGGGCTGATTGAGCGTGCCCGCGTGCAGGGCGAACGCTTCCGAGCGGGCCTGGCGACGCTGTCGAGCCTGCCGGTCGTCGGTGAGGTGCGCGGTATCGGCCTGCTGGCCGCGATCGAACTGGTCGAGGACAAGAGGACCAAGGCGCCGGCCAAGGGGCTCGGCGCCAAGGTGATCGCGCAGGCGATGGAGCGCGGCCTGCTCACCCGCGTCCGCCCGGCCGCCGACGGCCCGCCGGCCAGCGGCGACGTGCTCTGCTTCGCCCCGCCGCTGTCCACGCCCGAGGCCACGCTGGACCGCATCGTGCAGATCATCGGCGACTCGATCCAGGCGTCGCTGTAGCGGCGGCTGGGTGCGGTGCCACGCCCTGTCCCCCGTCACGGCGCAGGCCCCATGGGGCGTTAACATGAGCGGCGTCGAACGCCGGGCGGCACGCACCGTCACGGCGGGTGGAGGCCCCATGGGCGTTAAGATAGGCCTATCGATGGCGGCCATTGTTCTCTCGTCATCGCGGGCGAAGGCCCGCCATCCACGCCTCCCAGTGGGAAAATCCAAGGCCCAGACAGCGCCTTGGTGGCAAAGGCGTGGATGGCGGGCCTCCGCCCGCCATGACGGTGGGGCGTCTGTGCCGGATCGTCCGGCCTCCCATGCAGCTTCTCTTGACGCTTATCGGACCTCCGCCCGCCATGACGAATTAGTCCCGTCTCAGCCACCAATGGCTGGAGGCACCCTCCTCCGCCTGGCCCTGCTTGCCCTGTCGCTGGCGTCCGTTCCCACGCCCCAGGCCACCGCCGCCTCCCCGCCGGCCATTGAGTCGGACACCGGCATGGTCGTCGCGGCGCAGCGCCTGGCGGCCCAGGCCGGCGTCGACATCCTGCGCCAGGGGGGCAACGCCATCGATGCGGCCGTTGCCGTCGGCTACGCCGAAGCGGTGGTGAACCCGTGCTGCGGCAATATCGGCGGCGGCGGGTTCCTGACCGCGCGTCTCGCCGACGGACGCGAGGTCTTCCTCAACTTCCGTGAAACGGCGCCAGCCGCCGCCACGCGCGACATGTATCTCGACGCCACGGGCAACCCGATCCGCGGCGCGAGCCTGGCCGGCTGGCGAGCGGTTGCCGTGCCCGGCACCGTCCTCGGCCTCGACACCGCGCTGCAGCGCTACGGCTCCCTGCCGCGCACGACCGTCATGGCGGCGGCCATCCGCCTGGCGCGCGACGGCTTTGTGCTGACCGACGCCGACGTCGACATGTTCGCCCGCTTCGAGCGGGTGTTGCGGCGCGACCCCAACACCGCGCGCCAGTTCCTGCACCCGGACGGCACGCTCTACATGGCCGGCGAGACGCTGCGGCAGCCGGCGCTGGCGGCGACTTTGCAGGCGATCGCGGAGCAGGGGCCGGCCGCCTTCTACGCCGGTGCCATCCCGCAGGCCGTCGAAGCCGCGGCGAAGGCGGGTGGCGGGATCATCACGGCCGCCGACTTTGCCGCCTACCGGATAACGGAAGGGCAGCCGCTGACCTGCGCCTATCGCGGCTACACGGTGCTGTCCGCGCCACCGCCGTCATCGGGCGGCACCGCGGTGTGTGAGATCCTGACGATCCTGGAAGGCTACGACCTGCGCGCCATGGGGTTCCACAGCGCCGCCTCCGTGCACGCCATGACAGAGGCGATGCGGTTCGCCTTCTTCGATCGCAACCGCTTCCTCGGCGACCCGGCCTTCGTGCAGAACCCGCTCGACCGCCTGCTGTCCCGCGACTACGCCGCCGGGCTGCGCGCGCGCGTCACGGACCGGGCGACGCCGTCGGCGGAACTCGGCAGCGTGGCGGCAGCGGACGAGAAGCCGCAGACGACGCATTACTCGGTGGTCGACAAGGCGCGGAACGCCGTGGCCGTGACCTACACGATCAATGGCGGCTTCGGCGCCGGGGTGATCGCCGGCGACACCGGCTTCCTGCTGAACAACGAGATGGACGATTTCACCATCAAGCCCGGCGCGGCCAACATGTTCGGCCTGGTGCAGGGCGAGGCCAACGCCATCGCGCCCGGCAAGCGGCCGCTGTCGTCGATGGCGCCGACCGTCGTGGTGAAGGACGGGCAGGTGCGGATGGTGCTGGGCTCGCCGGGCGGGTCACGCATCATCACCACGGTCGCCGGAACGATTCTCAACATGATCGACTACGACATGGCGCCGCAGGAGGCGGTGGACGCGCCGCGGCTGCACATGCAGTGGCTGCCGGATGTGCTGTACGCGGAGCGGCGAGGGCTGTCGCCGGACACCAAGGCGGTGCTGGCGGCCAAGGGCTACCGCATCGAGGAGCAGACGGCGTGGGGGGCGGTGGCGCTGATCGCCGCAGGCTTCGGAGCGCCGTCGTCCGGCCCCGCCGGCGTCGACTTCGCCGCGAGCAAGGCAGCGGGCGCCGCGACACTGTCCGGCGCCAGCGATCCCCGCCGCCCGGCCGGCGCCGCCCTGGCGCCGTAGCGTTTCGGGTCCGAGCTGGCTGTTTCGCTGTCGTTATGCTGAGCGAAGGCCCCGCTTGCCTGCATCGACGGTCCGCCGGTGCGGTCTTGCCTTAAGCCGCGGCCGCCGGAACAAGTCCCGATGCGTCGTCCATGATGCCGGCCCCGATGGCAATCAGCCGGGGCCACTGGCTCTGCAAAGGCGTCTGGCGGAAAGCCCCCTGGCGCCGCCGGGGACGCCGTTGGCCGCGCTGGTTTCACGCGGAGGATAGCGGAGGTGCGGAGGGCCGCGGAGGATGTTTTCAATGATGCCGTC
>JAFEFW010000674.1 GCA_018240405.1 Pseudomonadota bacterium | reverse complement strand
CGTCCTGTGCCATGGCATAGTATTGCGCAATCGACTCGCGGCCCTCGGGCAATCGCGCGACGACCTCGTCCCGGAATTGGCGTAGGCGTTCCAGTTCGTCGCACTCCTCGGGCAGCCCGATGCTGGCGCAGGCGGCGGTTGCCAGCAGGCACTTCTTTTTCTTTTTTGACGGCACGACACCAACCGACGCCAAGCCGTAGGCCGCCGGCACTGAACCAAACTCGGTCTGCACGTCCTGCCAGTATGCTTTCCATAGGGCATGGAGCTGCGACGCCGTGGCTCGCATTTCACCACAATTCGGGTCAAAAATGATCCAATGGTTTGTCGTCCTATAGCAGACAACCGCATGGCCCTTGCCGTCGTTCCAATAATAAACCAGCAGGTATGGAACGTGCTGGTCCAACGTTTCGACAATGACGGTGTTCACGTCGAGCGCTGAAGTAAGCGGTTTTATTTCCGAAACCGGCTGTGGTATGTTCAGTCCACTGTCCAGCAGAATATACTTGAGCTTGTTTGGAATGCTGCCGCTATAGGACGCCCAGGCCTTGGCGAGCCGGTCCTGGTCCTTCATGGTTCGAACGAAGTCGTCCTGCAGTGCGACCATGCGTGAGTTTGCGCCGCGAACCCGTTGTGACAGCGGCAGCACCTTATTGCTGATCCAGTTAAGAGACAGCGCCAGGCAGATGCCAAATCGGGTATTATCGTTCAGCGTAACAAAGCTGGAAAATAATTCCTGGCCCTTGAAAATCTTGAGTTCAGCGGCTTGATCAAAATCGGAATTGTTACGATATATTGCGGTTCTAGTGAAACCCATCGCTTACCCCCGCATCGACGGCGCTACCAGGCTGATGCTGTTCGACCATGGATCCCGCCTCCGCAACAAGCAGAGCCGTCCAGCCTTGGATGCATAGTGGTTCCTGTGTGTCGCACAAATAGACGGGATGGGAACGGACATGCAAACTATTTGTTGTTTCCGGAAAATAGTTCAGTCTGGCCACCCGTCGTCACCGCCGCCCACCCCGCAGCAGGCTCAGCACCATCGCCAGCAGCGCGGAACCGGCCGCGATGCCAATCACGATATGTGTCGCCGTCTGGATCGCGGCCGGGCCGCCATGCGTCAGGCCCATCACCATGGTGACGATCGCGCTGCCGGTCGTCTGCCCGACCAGCCGCGAGGTCGACAGCATGCCGCTGCCGGCCCCCGCCCGGTCCGGCGGCACGCTGCCCAGCAGCAGCCGGTTGTTGGGCGACTGGAAGAAGCCGAAGCCGATGCCGCACAGCGCCAGGCGCCACGCGATGTCGAACCAGGCCGCGTTCGCCGGCACCAGCGCCACGGTTACCAGCCCGAGGGCCATCAGCAGCAGCCCGATGCCGCCCAGGACTCCGGCGGAGTAGCGGTCCGACAGCCGCCCGGCGATCGGCGCCATCAGCACCACCGCCACCGGCCAGGGCGTCATCAGTGTGCCAACCTCGATGGCCGTCAGTCCGCCCACGTATTGGAAGTAGAACGGCAGCGAGACCATGGCGATGATCGCCGCGGCGTGGGAACAGATCGCGGTGGCGGAAGATAGCGCAAACACCGGACGCTGCATCAGCAGGTCGATTGGCAGCATCGGCACGCTCAGCCGCAGCTGCCGCCGCAGGAAGACAGCGCCGACAACTACCGCCCCGGCCAGTTCCAGCCAGACCAGCGTGCGCGATCCCTCGCGCCCCAGCCCGCCCAGGCCAATGATGAACAGGCCCAGCGTGACGGCGTTCAGCACCGCGCTCTGCGGGTCGAACTTCGCCGCCGTCCGCGGCGAGTGCGGCAGGAAGGGCAGCGCGAGGGCCAGGGATATCAGCCCGAACGGCACCTGCGCGGCGAACAGCCAGGGCCACGACGACACCGCCAGGATGGCGGCCGCCGCGGATGGGCCGGCGGCGGAGGATGTGCCGACCACCAGCACGTTGTAGCCGATGCCGCGGCCGAACTGGTGTCGCGGAAAGATGAAGCGGATCAGCGCGCCGTTGACGCTCATGATCCCGGCGCCGCCGAAGCCCTGCAGCACGCGTGCGATAATCAGGTGTGGCAGCGTCGTTGCAGTGGCGCTGCCGATCGACGCCAGCGTGTACAGCACGAGGCCGCAGCAATAGACCCGGCGATGGCCGTAGATGTCGCCGAGCAGGGCGAGCGGCAGCAGGCTGACGGTGACGGCAAGCTGATAGGCATTGACCACCCAGATCGCCTCGGGTGGTGTCGCCTGCATCTGCCGCGCGATGGTCGGCAGCGCGACATTGGCGATCGACCCGTCCAGCACGGACATGCAGACCGCCATGCCGACAGCAAGCATGGCCAGCCCGCGCCGGCCCGGTGGCAGCCCGTCGGCGGCCTCTGCTGAAATGACCTTGTCCATATGGGGAAGAATCCAGCCAGCCAAAGCTCAACGATGGACCGGCGGGATCAGTGCCGCAACGGCGGCCGGGGACGGTGCCGGAGCGTCGGTCGCTGAACGGTCACGTCCGAAGCCGGCTGGCGGTGACACGGCGCGGTGCACCGCATCGGTGCGCCACCGTCCTCCGGTGTGGGCGCCACACGAAATGCTTGAAACCTTCCCATTCAACGGCGGTAGTAATGCAAATAACTACTTCAAGGTTCGGATCATCATGGACCAGCCCGTCTCCGCGGCCGACGCCAACCGTAGCTTCTCACACTTGCTGCGAGAGGTCCGTGGCGGCGTGTCGTTTGTCGTCACGGCGCACGGCCAACCCGTGGCGCGCATCGTGCCCGCGGATGCGGGGGGCGTGCGCGCCATGGCACGCACGGCGTTGATGCAGCGGCTGCGTGGCCAGACACCGTCGGAGCCGGTCGGTAACTGGACGCGCGACGAACTTTACGAGCGATGATGCGTGCGGGTGGCGCTCGACACCAACATCCTGGTCGACGCCGAGGGGGTGAACGGCGCTGACCAGGCTCGGCGCGCCCAGGCGTCCCTGGACCTATACGGGGAGGACGAGTTGGTGGTCCCGGCCCAGGCGCTGGCGGAGTTGTTCACCGTCCTGACGCGCAAGGCGCGCTGGCCGGCAGTGCAGGCGCGGGCGGTCGTGCTGACCTGGCACGATGCCTGCGTGGTGGTGGAGACAACGACTCCTGTTTTGTTTGAGGCGATGGATCTTGCGACGATGCATCAGTTCTCGCTTTGGGATTCGATCATGCTCGCCGCTGCCGCGCAGGCCGGCTGCCGCGTTCTGCTGTCTGAGGATTTGCATCCCGGCTTTGTCTGGCGCGGTGTCGAGGTGCGGCCGCCGGCCGGATAACGTTCCTGCATAGGCCGCCAGCACCGCAAATGGCACGAACAGGCAGTCTTGCCTTCTGACCGGCCTGTGTCACGTTGCGCCAGCCGCCGCGCGGCGTCGCCGGCGGCAGGAAGGGAGAGAAACGGATGCAGATCGGCGTGGTCGGACTCGGCCGCATGGGGGCCAATATTTCCCGTCGCCTGATGCGGGCGGGGCATTCCACGGTCGTCTGGGACGCCAGCACCGCCGCTGTTGAGACAGTCGGTAAGGACGGCGCCACCACCGCCTCTGGCCTGGCCGACCTCGTGTCCAAGCTGAGCGGGTCCCCGCGCGCCGTCTGGATCATGCTGCCGCACGGCAAGATCACCGAGGATACGATCGATACGCTGGCCGGCCTGATGGCGCCGGGCGATATCATCATTGATGGCGGCAATACCTACTACAAGGACGACGTCCGCCGCGGCAAAGCGCTGGCGGCGAAGGGGCTGCGCTACCTCGATGTCGGCACCTCCGGCGGCGTTTGGGGCCTGGAACGCGGCTACTGCCTGATGATCGGCGGTGACGCCGACGCGGTGCGGCATCTCGACCCGATCTTTGCCGCCCTGGCCCCTGGCCTCGGCACGATTGAGCGCACGCCAGGCCGCGAGGGCCGCGACCCGCGGGCGGAGCAGGGCTACATCCACGCCGGTCCGGTCGGCGCCGGGCACTTCGTGAAGATGATCCATAACGGCATCGAATACGGCATGATGCAGGCGATGGCCGAGGGCTTCGATATCCTGCGCAACCGCGCCTCGGCGAAGCTGCCGGCCGATGAGCGGTTCGAGATGAACATGGGCGACATCGCCGAGGTGTGGCGGCGGGGATCAGTGGTGACGTCCTGGCTGCTCGACCTGACGGCACAGGCGATGGCGAGGGATGAGGCGCTGGAGGCGTTCTCCGGCGTGGTGGAGGATTCCGGCGAGGGCCGCTGGACGGTGGAGGCCGCGATCGAGGAGGCGGTGCCGGCGGACGTGCTGGCTGCCTCGCTGTTCGTCCGTTTCCGCTCGCGGCAGGAGCACACCTATGCCGAGAAGGTGCTGTCCGCGATGCGCTTCGGCTTTGGCGGCCACGTCGAGCCGCCAAAGACGTAGCGTGCACGAGCGGACACCAGAAGTGGCCGCGACCACCCCTCCCATTGTCATGGCTGGCCTTGCGCCGGCGCCGCAGCCGACTGCGCCGCGGCAGCAACGAACCGAAAGCGCCCCATGCCCGTAATCGTCGTCATGGGCGTCGCCGGCAGTGGCAAGACCACCATTGCCACCGCGCTCGCGCGGCAGCTCGGCTGGGAATTCCTGGAAGGCGATTCGTTCCACCCACCAGCCAATGTTGCGAAAATGAGCGCCGGCACGCCGCTGACCGACGAGGACCGCTGGCCCTGGCTGCGCGCCATCGCTGCCCGCATGGACGAAGTGCAGGCACAGGGCGGCTCCGCCGTCGTTGCCTGCTCTGCGTTGAAGCGCGCCTACCGCGATATCCTGCTGGGTGGTCGGACCAACGGGATCCTGCTCTATCCGCGCGGCGAGAAGGCGCTGATTGCCGGACGGATGCAGGCCCGCCACGGGCATTTCATGCCGCCGGCCCTGCTCGACAGCCAGTTTGCCACGTTGGAGGAGCCGGGGCCGGACGAGAACCCGGTCGTGGTCGATATCGACGGGTCACCGGAACAGGTGATCGAGACCGCGCTGCGCAACGTGCAGGCGCGCCTGACGCAAAGGACATAGCACCATGCCTCATCAGGGTTTCGCCTCCTATCCCAGCCTGCGCGACAAGGTCGTGCTGGTGACCGGTGGCGCCAGCGGGATCGGCGCTGAGGAAGTGACGCAGTTCGCCCGGCAGGGCGCCAAGGTCGCGTTCCTCGACGTCAACGCCGAGGCCGCCGGCGCGCTGATTTCCAATCTGCGGGAGCTGGGCCTGCCGCCGCCGCTGTTCCTGCCCTGCGATCTGCGTGACATCGCCGCCCTGCAGAACGCCATCGCCGAGATCGGCCGCCGCCTGGGCGCCATCACGGTGCTGGTCAACAATGCCGCCAACGACCAGCGCCATAAGTGGGAGGATGTTACCGTCGAATACTGGGATGAGCGGCAGGCCACCAACCTGCGGCACCAGTTCTTCGCGATCCAGGCGGTGGCGCCGATGATGAAGGCCGCCGGCGGCGGCTCAATCATCAATTTCGGCTCGATCTCCTGGCACACCAGTGCCGGCGGCATGCCCGCCTATACCACCGCCAAGGCCGCGGTGGAGGGGCTGACCAAGGGCATGGCGCGCGACCTTGGACCGTTCAGCATCCGGGTCAACTGCGTCATTCCCGGCTGGGTGATGACGCAGCGGCAGATCGATCTGTGGCTGACGCCGGAGGCCGAGGAAAATCTGCTGAACGCGCAATGCCTGAAGACCAAGCTGGTCGCGGCGGATCTGGCGCGGATGGTGCTGTGGCTCGCGGCGGATGACAGCCGTATGTGCACGAGCCAGCTCTGGGTGGTGGACGCCGGACGCATGTAGCGACAGCGCCCCTATGGTGGGAGCCGGCGGGGCGCTGCCAATGCTGCAGTCAGCGCCTTGTCCGGCGCGGTAGGTGCTGCCTGACAGGCCGTACTATCATCGGCTGCTTTGGCTTGTTCCACGGGCAACAGGGTCGAGGCTGGTGACCAACGTCTGCTACCGCCGCCCTGGCAACGCCAGCAGCACGCCGCCAACGAGGGCGCAGGCGGCACCAAACAGGTAGCTGTCCTGGTAGCCGCCCAGCAGCGTTACCGAGGCGCCGAACAGCGGTGGCACCGCCATGCCGCCGCCGAACATGATGGCCGTGCCCAGGCCAGCCGCCTCGGTCCGCCGGGACCCACCCAGCGCGGCATATTCGGCGTAGGCGACGCCGGTGTAGCCGCCGGAGGTGCAGCCGGCGAGGATCGCGTTCAGGAAGATCACCCAGGCCGGCCAGCCCGGCCCATACAGCGCGACGACAACCGTCGCGCCGGCCATGCCGATACCCAGCACCGCCAGCGTCTGCGCCGGAGTCAGGAACCGGTCGGCAATCCAGCCCCAGACCGGACGGCTGGCGGAGCCGGCGATCTGATACGCCGCCAGTATCTGGCCCGCCCGCACCAGATCCAGCCCGACAATGCGGGTCAGTTGCTCCGTCATGAAGGCGACCAGGCAGAGCGCCAGGCCGGAATAGATGAAGGCGGCGATGGACAGGCGGCGGAAGCGCTGGTCAGCCAGCAGGGCGAAGGGCTGCAGCAGCGTCCGGCCGAGGACGCGGCGCTCCGGCTCCCGGTCGCGGTCCCAGCTTCGGCGGGGGATTTCCATCAGCCCGATCAGCACGATCACCGGCGCCAGTTCCGTCAGGATGGCGCCGCGCCAGCCGATCCAAAGCGTCAGCGG
>JAFEFW010000673.1 GCA_018240405.1 Pseudomonadota bacterium | reverse complement strand
CGCGGCATGGTCACATCGATGCCGCAGCGCTCCACCAGCCAATTCGCCAGACCGACATGGTCGGGATGGAAGTGCGACACGATCAGTGACGACAGCCCGTCCGTCTTCAGCGGGCCGGCAAACGCCGTCTCCCACCCCTGCTTGCAGGCATTGGTGCCAAGGCCGGTATCCAGCGCGACCCAGCCGCGCTCGTCCTGGATCAGGTAGATGTTCACGTGATCCAGCCGGTAGGGCAGCGGCAGGCGCATCCAGCGAATGCCGGGGGCGACGTCGATCAGTTCGCCGGGGGCGGGCGGCTGGGTGAGCGGGAAGTCGAGGCCGGAGTCAGGGTCGTGGTGCATCCACTCTCCCTAGACCAGCGGCACGGCGACGGGAATGCGGTGGGTGCATGGCAGGCAGCGGCTTACGATGGTCTGCCGCACACATGTCGGTGCCAAGGCGACTTGCCGATCCGACGGCGTTGCGTGGCCGTGATCCGACGGTGGCGCGCCAAGCCTGGTGTTCTTGCAAGGGAGGCCCCAGCGGCCTGGCCGCCCGGTCGTTCGCCTAAGCGGGGACCGGCGCGACACTCGATCGCAGCGCCATGATCGCCTGCCGGCCTTACCGGTCGGTCCCCCTTCACGGATCCGGTCAACCGTGTCCCTGGCACCGCCACCTGATCCATCCTCACGACGCTTGTCGCCAAGCGGCACCGGGCCGCGCTATGGTCCGGCAACACCGGTCAAATCGGAGGCAAAGATCATGGCACCGACCAGCACGCTCCCGCATCGCACCCTCGGTAAGGGTGGGCCGTCGGTTTCGGCCATCGGCCTTGGCTGCATGTCATTATCCGGTGTCTACGGGGCTGCTGACGACGCGGATTCCGAGGACCTGATCCGCTACGCCATCGACCAGGGCGTCGACCATTTCGACTCCTCCGACATGTACGGCTGGGGCCACAATGAAGAGGTTCTGGGCCGGGCCCTGCGCGGCCGGCGCTACAAGGTGACGCTGGCGACGAAGTTCGGCCAGACGCAGCGGCCGGGACAGTCCAACGGCGTGAACGGCCGGCCGGAATACGTGATCGAGGCGTGCGAGGCGAGCCTGAAGCGCCTGGGCGTCGATGTCATCGATCTCTACTACCAGCACCGCGTCGATCCGGACGTGCCCGTCGAGGAAACGGTCGGCGCCATGGCGCAGCTTGTGCAGCAGGGCAAGGTCCGCTTTCTCGGCCTGTCGGAGGCGCATCCGGACCGCATCCGCCGCGCCCATGCGGTGCATCCGATCGCCGCGGTGCAGACGGAATTCTCATTGCTCTACCGCGCCGAGGCCGAGGAGACTCGCCGCACGACCCGCGAACTCGGCATCGGCTATGTCGCCTATTCGCCGCTCGGCCGCGGCTTCCTGACCGGGGCGATCCGCACGTTCGAGGATGTCGATGGCCGCCGCGCCGCGCATCCGCGCTTCCAGAAGGAGAATTTCGACCAGAACCGCGCGCTGGTGGCCAGCATCGAGCACATTGCCGCCGAGAAGGGCTGCACGCCGGCACAGGTCACGCTGGCCTGGTTGCTGGCGCAGGGCGACGACGTCGTGGCGATCCCCGGCACACGGTACAAGAACCGGCTGGATGAGAACCTGGGCGCGCTGCAGGTCGCGCTGTCGCAGGAGGACGTCCGGGCCATGTCGGACGCGGTGCCGGTCGGTGCGGCGGCCGGCACACGCTACCCGGCGGGCGGCATGGCGGGCGTGTTCCTGTAGCAGCGGACCGAATGAAGACTACCAAGCTGCCGTAGGGTCGGCGCGTCTTCGTTCCGGTCGTCATGACCCGAGCGTGGACCATTTGACGACGTGCCGCTTGACGTGGCCCGGACACGCCGCGCGATGACTATAAGGAGGCAGATTTCGTTGCCTACGTCAGCGCCGGGGTGCCTTTGCCCGCCCGACGGCAGAGCGGTTGCGCTGGACGGTTAAACGACCACCCTACCCTACCCGCCGCGTCTGCCCGCGCCAGTACGGCTCCCGCAACTCCCGCCGCAGCACCTTGCCCGTCGGATTCCGCGGCAGCGCGTCGACGAAGTCGACCGATTTCGGCAGCTTATAGCCGGCGATGCGCTCACGCGCGTAGCCGATGATCTCCTCGGCGTTTGGCGCCATCCCCGCCTTCGGCACCACGATCGCTTTCACCGCCTCCCCCCAGCGCGGGTCGGGAACACCGATCACGGCCACATCCGCTACGGCCGGGTGACCAAAGATCGCGTTCTCGACCTCGGCCGGATAGACGTTTTCGGCGCCGGACACGATCATGTCCTTCACCCGGTCATAGATGTAGACAAACCCTTCCGCATCCAGGTAGGCGGCATCGCCGGTGCGCATCCAGCCATCGGGAAAGAACGTCGCGCGCGTAGCGTCCGGGTTGCGCCAGTAGCCCTTCATGACGCCCGGCCCACGCAGCACGATCTCGCCCACCTGGCCCGTCGGCACCGCCGTGCCATCGGCGTCGGCAATACGCAGTTCCGTGCCGGCATGCACCTTGCCGCAGGAGCGCAGCTTGCCGCGCGCCGGGTCGTGATCCGCGGGCGGCAGGAAGGTAGCGATGGCGGAACCCTCGGTCGAACCGTAGACTTGGCAGAACCGGGCATTGGCGAAGACCCGCATGGCCCGCGTCAGCACGTCCTCGGCAATCGGCGAGGCGCCATAGGCAAGGTTACGCACCGAGCTCAAATCCACCACCGGATTGGCCTCGCAATGCTGCGTCACCATTAGGATCACCGCAGGCACCAGCAGCAGCGAGGAAATCCGGTCACGCACGATCGTTTCGATGATCTGCGCGACATTGACCTCCTCCAGCACGGTAATGCTCGAGCCCGTCGCCAGGCCCATCAGCCCGACACCAGTACCGGCAACGTGGTAGGGCGGCAGGCAGACGATGCAGCGCTCACCCGGCCCCATGCCGGTGACCCCGGAGCCGGTGTAGCTGGCCAGCAGCGCAATCATGTTGGCGTGCGTCAGTTCGACGCCCTTGGGCAGGCCGGTGGTGCCCGAGGTGTAGAGAATCAGCGCGGTATCAGCAGGATCGACCGGCGTGTTCACCGGATCGGCGGACTGTGCGTCCCGCCAGGCGGCGTAGCCAGTGGCGCCCGCCATCGGCAGGCGTGCAACCAGGCCGGGAATATCCAGCGCCGCGGCAGCGGCCTCGAAACCCGGGCCGGCAAACAGGATGCGCGGATCCGCGTCGCCCAGGATGCCGGATAGCTCCGGTCCAGCGAGTCGCCAGTTCACCGGCACGAAAA
Source organism: Pseudomonadota bacterium (assembly GCA_018240405.1). Classification (GTDB taxonomy): domain Bacteria; phylum Pseudomonadota; class Alphaproteobacteria; order Acetobacterales; family Acetobacteraceae; genus Rhodopila. Next base: position 7,418 of record JAFEFW010000673.1, on the reverse strand, counting down.
TCATGTTCGCTTTGGCGCAGCCGAACATCAGCTCAAAGTAATGGTCGGAGTTCTTACCCAGGTAGGCGACGCGGTCGCCTTGCCGCAGTCCCTGTGCCGCCAGCGCCCGAGCGACCTGGTTGGAATGGGCGTCGAGTTCCGCATACGTCGTTGTCCGGTCGCCGAAGCGCAGCGCAACCGAGGTCGGCCGCTCGCGCGCATGCAGCGGCGCCAGTCCGGCGAGCGTTGTGCAGCCCTGAAAACTATCCATGACATTCCATCTCCCTGTCCCGCCGGCGCTTCACCGGTCGCCTGGCGTGTGGCGGAAGTATTCACAGACATCCCTGTTCGGGTCCAGAACCATAATGCCTGGCCGTCGCCTGGCGCGCGGCGGCCTCCGGCGCGGTCGTGATGGCCGCCGGCCGGCCGCTGCAACCTGCCGTCAGTCGGTCATCCCGCCAGATCCCCAAACCAAGGGCGCCAGAAATGCTTTCATTCCGGCGGCACTTGACCCACCGCAATGATGTGCTGCGCGAGACGATCTACGTCATGGCCCGCAATGGCCGGCCGGTCCTTGCTGCCGGTCGGCGCCGGCCAGTCCTGGCTCGCGCCGGCCGCGAAGTCCTTCAAACGCCACAGCAACAGGAGGATGCAGTCATGGCGACGACACCCGTGGAAGTGAAAAAACCGACCCCACCTGCCTCAGGCCAGCCGGATGTCTGGCATTCGCTCCGTAGCGAGATGGACCGCCTGTTCGACCGCTTCGCGACCGATTTGCGCATGCCCGCGCTCGGCCGGATGTTCGATGCGCTGCCGACGCCCAGCCTGACGACCTCATCCAGCATGCCCAAGCCGGCCATCGACGTCACCGAAAATGGCGAGGCCTTCAAGCTGACAGCGGAATTGCCGGGCATGGCGGAGAATGACATCGAACTTGTGGTGCGCGATGGCATGCTGACACTGAAGGGCGAGAAGAAGCAGGAAACGGAGCACAACGAAGGCGACACCCACGTGTCCGAACGGTCCTATGGCTCCTTCGCCCGCAGCTTCGCGCTGCCCGACAGCGTCGACGTCGAGAAGATCGGCGCCGACTTCGCCAAGGGCGTGCTTACGGTGACGATGCCGAAGAAGGCGGGAACGACGTCCGGTTCCAAGAAGATCGAAGTGAAATCCGCCGGGTAGGACGCTTCGGACCAACCAGAATGCCGGACTGCTGCGGCCGCCGCTTCCGGGGCCGCAGCCTCCGCCATTCAGCCGCAACGGACCGGTGCTCCATTGCGCCGTGGCCGGGCAGGATGATGCGGCGCAGGTCGTGTGCTGCGCCCGCCACGTCGCGGGAGCGGGACGCTACGCGACCATGTCCGGCTGCGCCGCCACGTGCGTCTTCACAGCGCCCTTCGCCATCCGCGCGTATTCCACCAACTGCCGCCGAGCGGCATGGAACGCATCGCGCATGGCGATATGAACGTCGTCATACCGGTGCCGCTCCGCCGGCTCACGGGCGACGACGATCTCGCGCCCCGGCACCGTCATTACGATGCGGACGCGGTAAAGCTTGCCGTGCCGCTGGCGATGTTGCTCGGCCTCGACCGTCACGTGGCAGGCGGCGATGCGGTCGCAGAATTGCTCGAGTGCCGTGAATTCCTCGCGTATCGCCTCTTCGAGGCCGATCGGCGCTGCCATGTTGCGGAAGGCGAGTTGCAGTGGCTCTTGCATGACGATCTCCTCTGCGCCGGACGGAAGGCTCGCGCCCGCGCCGCCGTGCCGCCTTGATCCGCATCAAGCACGGCTACGCGGTCGCAGGCGGCCGCAGCGTGGGCCGGGCCGGTGCCTCGTGCCTGTGCAGCCTTCGGCGCGGCGCGTTCCCGCGTCGTTGCCTGACGGTGGCACGAACCCGAAGCCGCACGTGCCAACGCCGCGGGCACGGTCAGTCCCTGGTCGCACTAGGACAGACCGATCGGGGAAAATCCGTTCGATCGCTCCGGTGCTGCATGCCGGCCGTACCAGCCGCTCTGGCCGCGGCGCCAAACTCATGTAAAAGCCCTTAACATGAGTTGGTCTGGCCCATCGGACGGCGGTTCCGGACGCCGCGGCTATCATCACGGCAACCTGCGGGAGGCGCTGGTCGAAGCGGCGGTGGAGTTGATCGGCGCCAAGGGGCCGGCGGGGTTCACCATTGCCGAGGCGGCGCGTCTCGCCGGCGTCAGCCCTGCGGCGCCCTACCGGCATTTCCGCGATGCCGACGCGCTGCTGGCGGAAGTGGCGCTGCGCGGCTTCACCCTGTTCACCGAGCGGCTGGAGGCCGCGTGGGGCGGTGGCAAGCCGGAACCGGTTAGCAAGTTCGAGGATCTGGGCCGCGCCTACCTGGCCTTCGCCCGAACGGAGCCAGCGTACTACGCGGCCATGTTCGATTCACATATCGCCACCGACGGTCACGCCGGCTTGCAGGACGCGGCGGACCGGGCGTTTGGCGTATTGCGGGACGCGGCTGAGCGGATCGCGGCGGCGGCGCCCAAGGAGCGGCGGCCGCCGGCACTGATGATCGCGCTGCACGTCTGGGCGCTGTCGCATGGCATTGCCTCGCTCTTCGTGCGCGAGGGGCCGCAGCGACGCAAACTGCCAATGTCGCCCGAGGACCTGCTGGAGGCCGGGGTGCTGCTGTATCTGCAAAGCCTGGGCCTGAGTGGCGGCGCCTGACGGGGCACGACTACCGGGACACGACTGGCGGACTGTGTTGGTCCAGGCCCTCGATCACAGCGGGAGAGCGTTGACGCCGCATCCGGACACGCCCGTGGCGTGACCGGCCATCGAAGGCGCCGCAGCGATTCGCCGTCAGTCAGGAGCGCCCGTGCGGCTCCGGCCACAGGAAGACATTCGATCGCGGCGTCATGGAGGTCCGTCCAGGATGGACTCAGCCGGAAAATCGATCGCACACGCCAGTCGCGCCCCACGTGCGCCGCGGCTCGGCGGGCGGCACGCCTGTACAGCTAGAGTCGATCGACCGGCCAACGGGAGGTGGCAAGCAACGACCTAGCCTACAACTTCCGACCCGTGCACCAACCGGTTGCATCGCTCGGCCTTCGGGGAAGGCGTCGGTACAAGCGCAACCCGGCCACGCGGCCAGGTCGCGCCTAACAGCAATAAGTTCGGTTGAAATCAACAAAACTCACAAAACGGACTTGCGCCGGAACAAGAGCATGATATTCTTATAATGTAACGTTTCTGCTTGTGTCATTTTGTTTCAAACCAATGGGAGTGAGCGCATTGGCCCGGTCACCGACAACCACCACCAGCGGTAGCGGCCGCACCATCAAGTTCGAGGATACGGACGATTGGGGCACCGGTTTCACCGGAGCAGTAACGATCTCCAACACCGCCGCCACGGCGATCAACGGCTGGACGATCAGCTTCGACCTGGCCAACGACATCATCAATATATGGAATGCGCGCATCATCAGCCATATCGGCACGCGCTACACCATCGGCAATCTGTCCTATAATGCGGTCATCGCCGCCGGTGCTTCCGTTTCCTTCGGCTTCCAGGCCAATGGCGGGAGTCCCGTGCTGCCGACGTCGTACGTGTTCAACGGCGTCGTCATCAGCGGCGGCACGACGGCTCCGCCACCGCCGCCGCCGCTGCCGACGATCGCCATCACCGACTCAAGCGTAACGGAGACGGGCGCCACCACGGTGAATGAAACCTTCACTGTGAAACTGTCCGCGGCGTCAACCACGACGGTAACGGTGAAGTATCATACCGTGGACGGCACGGCGCGCGCCGGCATCGACTACAACGCAGCGTCCGGCACATTGACCTTTGCGGCCGGCCAGACCAGCCAGACCATCACGATCGCCACGCATCCCGGCGCCATCGGCAGCCTGTCCTATTCCATTGTGCTCGACACGCCATCAGCCGCCACCATCGCTGACAACACAGGCGTCGGCACAATCGTCAACCCGCCGCCGGCGGTGCCGGCGATTTCGGTGGCCGGGACGACGATCAACGAAGGCGGCGCACCGTCACTGCTGCCGGCCGGATTCCTCAGTACCAAAGGTAACCAGATCGTCGACGCCAACGGCAATCCAGTGCGCATCGCCGCGGTCAACTGGTTCGGCATGGAAACCAGCCTGTTTGCCCCGCATGGGCTGTGGGCGCAGAACTACCAGTCGATGATGCGGCAGATGGTGTCACTGGGCTTCAACGCCATCCGCCTGCCCTTCTCGCTGCAGGCGTTCAACGCCGCCAGCGTGCCGAACGGCATCGACTTCGGCAAGAATCCGGATTTGCAGGGACTGTCGGCGATTCAGATCCTGGACAAGATCGTTAGGTATGCCGGTCAGATCGGCCTGAAGATCATCCTTGACGACCACCGCAGCGCCGCCGGATCGGGTCCGAACGGCAACGGGCTGTGGTACGATGGCGGCTACACCGAGACGCAGTGGATCAATACCTGGAAGATGCTGGCCTCGCGTTACGCCGGCAACAGCACGATCATCGGCGCCGACCTGCTGAACGAACCACACGGCGCCGCGACCTGGGGCGACAACAGCGCCAATGACTGGGCCGCGGCCGCCACGCGTGCCGGCAACGCGGTGCAGTCGGTGAATGCCAACTGGCTGATTTTCGTGGAGGGCATCGAGCAGTACCAGGGCAACAGCACCTGGTGGGGCGGCAACCTGATGGGGGCGCAGACGAAGCCGATCACGCTGAATGTCGGCAATAAGCTGGTGTATTCGCCGCATGACTACCCCGCGTCGGTCTATGCGCAATCCTGGTTCTCGGCGGCCGATTATCCGAACAACTTGCCGGCTGTGTGGGACAAGTATTGGGGTTACCTGTACAAGACCGGTTCGGCGCCGGTGCTGATCGGGGAGTTCGGTTCCAAGCTCGCCACCGCCAGCGACCAGCAATGGATGGCCAAGCTGGTGTCCTACATGAACAACCCCGGCGGCGTCGGCGGCGCGCAGGGCATCAGTTGGGCCTACTGGGACTGGAACCCGAACTCCAGCGACACCGGCGGCATCCTGAAAGATGACTGGGTCACGGTGGACCAGACCAAGCTGAACGCGATCAGTTCGGCCATGTACTATAACGGCACGGGCACGCCGCCCACCGATGCCGTGTTTACCGTCAGCCTGTCGCAAGGCACGAGCGTGCCGGTCACGGTGCACTACGCCACGGTGGACGGCACCGCGAAGGCCGGCGTCGACTATGTCGCAACCTCGGGCGACCTGACCTTTGCCCCCGGTGAAACGGTCAAGAACGTCTCGGCGCACCTGCTGACGCACGCCGGCGCCACCGGCCAGTTGCAGTTTCTGCTGTCGCTGAGTTCCCCCAATGGCGGCACCCTCTCCAGCGCGTCGGCCGCCGCCATCCTGGTCTACCCCGGCGGTTCAGGGACCGGAACCGGCACTGGCACCGGTACAGGCACAGGTACTGGCACCGGAACGGGTGCTGGCGGCGGATCGACCACGCCAAGCGGCAGTACCAGCCTGCATGTCGACAGCGACTGGGGCAGCGGTCTGACAGCCACCGTGACCGTCAGCAACACCGGTTCGGTCGCCACGCATAACTGGCAAGTCGAGATCGACACCACTGACCTGATCACCAGCGTCTGGAACGGCACGCTACTGTCGCATAACGGCAATGCCTGGGTGATCGGCAACGCCACCTGGAACGCCGACCTGTCCGGTGGCGGCAGCACCACCTTTGGCTTCCAGGCCTCCAGCACGCCGGGTGCGCCGCTGGATGCCCATTTGCTGAAGATCGGCGTCTGAGGTGGCGGGGGGCGCCGCCACGCCCCCTCCCGCTCACCGACCACAGCCTGTATCCTGTGCCTTTCGGGACCAGGAGGAACACAAGCAATGGCCACCATGACGATCAAGGCCACCGACGGCAGTGGCAGCTTCAGCGCTTATGTTGTCGAGCCAAAGGACAAGCCGACCGGCGTGGTCGTGCTGATCCAGGAAATCTTCGGCGTGAACCAGGCGATGCGCGACACCGCCGCCTGGGTGGCGGATTTGGGCTTCATCGCGATTTGCCCCGACCTGTTCTGGCGCATCGAGCCGGGCATCGACATCACCGACAAGACCGAAGCCGAGTGGAAACGTGCTTTCGAGCTGTTCCAGGCCTTCGACCAGGCCAAGGGCATTGAGGATCTGAAAGCGACGGTCGCCGCGGCGCGCGGCATGCCGGGCTCGAACGGCAAGGTCGGCACCATGGGCTACTGCCTGGGCGGTCGGCTGGCGTTCATGATGGCGGAGCAGTCTGATGCCGACGTAAACGTGTCCTACTACGGCGTCGGCCTGGACGGACTGCTTGGCGAACTCGGCAAGGTCACGAAGCCGCTCATCGTGCATATTGCCGACAAGGACGAATACTTCCCCGCCGAGGGACGGCAGAAGACGGTCGAGGCCGCGGGTGGCCATGCACAGGTGCGGACGTTCAATTACCCCGCCGATCATGCCTTTGCCCGGGTCAACGGCATCCACTGGCACGGGCTGTCGGCGGCGATCGCCAATGGGCGGAGTGCCGAGGCATTGGCCGCCGCTTTGGGCTGAGCACGGGAAGCATGGCGGCGGGTTCGTTCCCCGCTGCCGTTCCAGTGTAGTACCATTCTGGTGTGGCGATCCTGACAGCCGCACCTAATGGTTGGTTGACCAGAGGTGGGCAGAATGGTGCCAGACCGGCACTGGCCTAGCTGATTGCGCAGCCGGTTGATCTGACTGCTACCCTTGCGCCGGCTTGGGTCTTCTTGAAATGTGCTCGCCAAACGAGCTCCGCAACCTGCTGCAAGCCTTCGGCATCGTTCAAGAGCACCAAAGCCAACTCAATAGCCAGTGTGGTTTCTCTACCGACCCGGCGCGCGACCCAACCATGCATAAGTATAAAGCAATAGTTACAGACGTGTCAGTGGCCGAGGTCGAATGACGAACCAGCGTCGTCGGCGTTCATCAGCGTTCATCGCCGGTTCGATCAGACCTATGCATAGCAGTTCAACCACCGATGAACGCCGATGAACGCCGATAGGCGCGTGCTCATAAAGCCGGCTTGCGTGCTCCTGAATGTCATTGGGTCGTCGCGGTACCTATGGAGCCAAGCGTGTCACGCAGATTTCCAGTGTGCCCAAGCCCGACGCCGCCAGATGCGGCGAAATAAACAATATCGAACCACAGCCACATAGACATACCGGTGCTAACCGGCGTTCATCACCGGATTCAGTTCGTGACGCGCTCAAATTGCTCCGCGCCTCTCCCGCATCCGCGCGTTGCGTGCCATGGCTGGTGCCAGCCGGACTGACCAGATATCGCTCGTATCGTCGCTCATGTCGGCTCAGTCGGGAGCTGTCCTTGCCCGACTCGACGCCGGAAGCATCAGGCCGCCCGTGCCGTCAGCTCGGGCAGCAGCGGATACTGTGCCGTCCCCGCCAGATGCACCT
>JAFEFW010000672.1 GCA_018240405.1 Pseudomonadota bacterium | reverse complement strand
ACGCTCATGGGTCGCAGGCCGGCCATAACGGTGGGGAGGGTGAGGCGGCCGCTCATCCCACCTCCGCCAGGGCGCAGGTCGCGCCCTCATGGACGGCACGCGGTGCCAGCAGCCGCGCGCCCGCACCGGCGGCGGCGAGCGCGGCGCACTCCGAAACTGATGGCAAACCGGTGGCGGCTCGGACCCGCGGCGAGTCAGTCAGGCAGCCGGGCGCCGCGGCGGCGAGGTCGGCATCCGACACCGTCACCAGCCGCACGCCCAGCGCCTGCGCCACCGCCTGGATCGCGGCCTCCCCGGCGCGGGCCGGCGAGGTGGCCAGCGCGGTGATGTCTGTGCGTGCCCGGCCTGCCTGAGCTAGGGCGGCGTCGATCGCTGCCTCCACCCACGCGGCGGAACCGCCGCGGCGGCAGCCAATTCCGGCAATGATCATTGTGTGTCCTCGCGTGGCTTGTCCCACATCCACTGCGTCACCGGCATTGCCGGGCGCCAGCCCATCAGCCCGGCAATCGGCGCCGCCCGGCTGATCGCGATGCGCAGCAGGTCGCCGCCGAGCGCGGCGTGCCGGGCGATCAGCAGGGCTTCGGTCTCCAGCGTGACGGCGTTCGCCACCAGCCGGCCGCCGGGGCGCAGCGACGCCAGCGCGGCGTCGAGCACGCCTGGCCGGCTGGCGCCGCCGCCGAGGAAGATCGCGTCCGGCGCCGGCAGTCCCCGCATCGCGTCCGGCGCGGCGCCCTCAACCACCAGGAGGTCCGGCACGCCGAACGCCAGCGCGTTGCGGCGGACCCGGTCAGCGCGGTCGGCGCGGCGCTCGATGGCGACGGTGCGCAGGGTCGGGTCGGCCAGCATCCACTCGATGCCGATCGAGCCGGAGCCGGCGCCGATATCCCACAGCAGCGCGCCACGGCGTGGCGCCAGCGCCGACAGCGTCAGCGCCCGGATGTCGCGCTTGGTGATCTGGCCGTCATGCTCGAACAGCGCATCCGGCAGGCCGGGCGCGCGCGGCAGGACGCGCGCATCCGGCTCCGCCACGACCTCGATCGCCAACACGTTCAGCGGGTCGATACCCGGCACGGCAAATTCCGCGGCGGTTGCGCGGTGCAGACGCTCGCGTGGCCCGCCCAGCGCTTCCAGCACCGTCAGGCGGGAGCGCCCGAAGCCATCGGCAGTCAGCAGCCCCGCGACCGCGCCAGGACCAGCGCCATCCGAGGTCAGCGCCAGGATGCGGCTGCCTGGCTGCAGGTGTGGCCGGATCAGCTCGATCGGCCGTCCGTGCAGCGACAGTGTGACGCAGTCCTGCCGCGCCCAGCCCAGACGCGCGGCGGCGAGGCTGAAGGCCGAAGGCGCCGGCACGACGCAGACTTCGCAGGCCGGGATGCGGCGCATTAGCGTCGCCCCGACGCCGTGCAGCATCGGGTCGCCCGAGGCGACCACCACAACGCGCCGGCCGCGCGCCGCCAGTACCGCATCGGTGCTGAATGGCGACGGCCAGGCCTGTGCCGCACCCCGGATCAGCGGGGCAATGAGGTCCAGGTGGCGGCGGCCGCCGAACACCATCTCGGCGCCCTCGATCAGGCCGCGGGCCGCGGGGGAGAGGCCGTCGATGCCGTCCTCGCCGACGCCGACGATGGACAACCACCGCGTGGAGGGCGCATCAGGCGCGGCCATGGCCCACACCATCCTGATCCTCGGCGGCACCACGGAGGCGCGGGCGCTGGCGAACGCACTCGCCGGGCGTGGGGACCTCGCCCCGGTGGTTTCGTTGGCCGGCCGCACCGCCAAGCCGGCGGCCTATCCGGTGCCGATGCGCATCGGCGGCTTCGGCGGACCCGAGGGGCTGGCGGCCTGGCTGCGCACACACAACGTCGCCGCGCTGATTGATGCCACACATCCGTATGCGGCGCAGATGTCCACCAACGCTGCGCAGGCGGCCGCGCTGACAGGGGTGCCGGTGCTGGCGCTGCGCCGGCCAGCCTGGGAGCCGGTGGCTGGCGACCGCTGGACTGAGATCGCCGGCGCCGCCGAAGCCGTCACCGCCCTCGGCACCGCCCCCCGTCGCGTCTTCCTGGCACTCGGCCGGCAGGAACTGGCGCCGTTCGAGGCCGCGCCGCAGCATGCGTATCTGATTCGCAGCGTCGATCCGGTCGAGCCGAAGCTGGCAGTGCCCGATGCTGAGTATGTGCTGGACCGTGGCCCGTTCGACGGGGCGGCCGAGGCGGCGCTGCTGGCCAGGCACCGGATCGAGGTCATCGTCGCCAAGAACAGCGGCGGGACGGCGACCTACGGCAAGCTGACAGCGGCCCGGAAACTGGGGATCGAGGTCCTGCTGTTCCGCCGCCCGGCGGTGCCGGAGGTCCAGGAGGTCGGAACGGTGGCCGAGGCGGTGGCGTGGCTGGATAGGGCGGTCGGGGGCGGCAGATAACCCTGACGCGCCGGAGGGTAGCTGAGGCGGAGCGCCGGGTTCGCCGTCACCGCGGGCAAAGGCGCCATCGGCGGCCACCCCGCCCGATCTGCACGATGTGGGGGCGCTATGCCGTCGCTTTCCCGTCATGGTGGGCGCAGGCCCACCATCCACGCCTTGCGTGGCTTCTCCCGCTCTCGACGGCTCCGGCGATGTAAAGGCGTGGATGGCGGGCCTGCGCCCGCCATGACGAGGGAGACGGTGGTCCCCCTGCCCAAGCACCCTTAGGCGGCTCCCCCGTCGCGCAATCGGGCCGGGTGGTCGCCATAACGATGAGCCTGTGATCACCGCCCCAGCCTCCGCGGCGTGTAGACCAGTGGCGCCAGACCCGGCCGCTCGACCACCCGCGTCTCGGCGCTGCCGACGATCACGCAGGTTGCCATGTCCGCCTGCGCGGCGTCGGCGGCCTCCAGTCGCACCACGACCACCGACTCCCCGCCGCGTCCGACCGCGCGGCCGAACACCACCGGCGTGGCGACCGGCAGTAACCGCCGCAGCAGATCGAAGGCAGCACCCAACTGCCAGGGGCGCGCCTTGCTGACCGGGTTGTAGAGCGCCATCACGAACCCGGCCTCGGCCGCGGCCGTCAGCCGGCGCTCGATCACCGCCCACGGCTTCAGATTATCGGACAGCGAGATGGCGCAGAAATCGTGCCCCAGCGGCGCGCCGCAGCGGGCGGCAAGCGCCAGCATTGCGGTGATCCCCGGCACCACCCGGACGTCCAGCCGCCGCCAGGCCTCGGGACCCTGCTCGATCATCTCGCACACGGCAGCGGCCATGGCGAAGACGCCGGGGTCGCCGCCTGACACCACGACTACGCGCTCTCCACCAACAGCGGCCTCCAGCGCGGCGGCGGCGCGGTCGCGTTCTGCGCGATTGTCCGAGGCCAGCCGCTTCTGTCCCGCCCGCACCGGCACACGATCCACGTAAGGCCCGTAGCCGTAGATCGAGTCCGCCTCGGCCAGCACCAGGCTGGCTTCCGGCGTCAGCATCGACGCGTCGCCGGGACCGAGGCCGACAACGGCCAGAGATCCGGTCACGATCGGCCGTCCCAGCCCGGCACCAGCACCACCGAGAAATACGGCGCCGGCGCGTCATCCCGCTCCGCCAGACGCACCGTGTACTGCTGCGCCATCGTCGCCCGTTCGACATACCAGGCGCGGTCCAGCCGTCCGGCCGCGGCCAACGCACGCCGGATGCGCGGCAGGTTGCGGCCGACCTTCATGATCACCGCCGCATCGGTGCTGGCAAGGCGCCGGGTCAGCTCCGCCTCGGACAGCATGCCGGGCAGCACCGTGAGTCCGTCATCGCCCTGCGCGATCGGCAGCCCGACCGATGACCACGCGCCGGACAGGCTGGTCACGCCCGGAATGACCTCAACCGGATAGCGCCCGGCCAGCCGCACATGGATGTGCATATACGAGCCGTAGAACAGCGGATCGCCCTCGCTCAGCACGGCGACATCGCGGCCGGAGCCCAGGTGATCCGCCACGGCTGCCGCGGACTCGTCGAAGAAGGCCGCGGTCTGGGCGATATAGTCGGGCGAGTGCCGGTGCAGTTCCGTCGTCACCGGATACAGCAGCGGCAGTTCGACCTGGTCCGGCCGCAGCAGCGCGGCGACAATACCGCGCGCGTTGCTGCTGTTGCCGCGCTTGGCGAAGTAGGCGACCACCGGCGCCGCCTGCAGCACGCGCGCCGCCTTCAGCGTCAGCAGCTCCGGGTCGCCGGGACCGACGCCGACGCCATACAGCCGGCCGGTCACAGTCCCGGCCTCGCCAGCGCGTTGACCGCCGCCGCCGTCATGGCGCTGCCGCCGAGCCGGCCGCGGACCACGGCCCAGGGCACGCCGCAGATGGATTGTTCCAGCGCCTCCTTCGACTCCGCCGCGCCGACGAAGCCGACCGGCATGCCCAGGATCGCCGCCGGCTTCGGCGCACCGTCCGCCAGCATCTCCAGCAGGCGGAACAGTGCCGTGGGCGCATTGCCGATGGCGACCACGCTGCCGCCCATCCGCTCCCGCCACAACTCCAGCGCCGCCGCCGACCGCGTAGTGCCGGCCGCCTTCGCCATCGCCGGCACGCGCGGATCGTGCAGCGTGCAGATCACCGCGTTGCCGGCGGGCAGGCGCGCGCGGGTGATCCCGTGCGCCACCATTTCGGCGTCGCACAGCACCGGGGCACCGTCCTGCAGCGCGGCGCGGGCGGCGGCGACGAAGCCGGGGGCGAAGGCGAAGCGCTCCGCCGCCTCCACCATGCCGCACGCATGGATCATCCGCACCGCGACATCCGCCTCCTCTTCGCTGAAGCGCGACAGGTCCGCCTCCGCGCGGATGATGGCGAAGGACCGCTGGTAGATCGCGGTGCCGTCGCGCAGATACGCGTTCATGCCTTCCGCTCCAGTGCGCTCGGGATGTCGTCCGCGGGCAGGATCCGTTCCGGCGCGGACCGCGCTGTGCCACCGCGCACCAGCGCGAACTTGCCGTCCTGGCAGACCAAGGTGATCGAGGCCGGCGCCGGATGCGCGCAGCCCTTCGGGCAGCCGGCGAGGTGCAGCATGTCGTCCGGCAGCAGGTCCGGCTGGGCGGCCAGCGTCTCGGCCATCTCGCGGGTGACGCCCGCGGCGCTGGCGCAGTCCGGCGCGCCGGGACAGGCGGCAATGCGGCGGCGCGGATCGTCGGGCCGCGTCACCAACCCAAGCTCGACCGACGCCACACGCAACGCGTCTGCCTGCGTCCCGGTAAGGCCGAGAACCAGCAGGGCGCGGCCGGGCATCGGGCGGATGTGGCAGTCCATCGGCGCGGCGCGGGCCAGCTCTGCCAGCACCGGCGCCTCCAGCCGTCCGAACGGTGCGCCCAGCCCCAGCGCCACGCGGCGGCGCAGCCTGTGCAGGCCAATGGGCTCCGCGGCCGGGCGTGCCGGCGGTTCGGGTGCTTCGGCAACGCCACCGAGGCTGGCGCGCAGGGCAGCGGCGCCATCCTCGGCGACCAAATCGCGTATACGCGCGAAGCCGCCGCGCGCCGACAGGCGGCGCAGCAGCGCCAGGGCCGCGTGCGAGGCCGCTTCCTCCGACACGAGACCCAGGTGCGCCGGGCCGGCGAACAAATGCCAGGTCTTGGCGTCAGCCGCGCGCAGCCGGATATCCGCCTCCAGCCCGTCGAGGTGCAGCGCGCCGCCACCGTCGACCACGACCGAAACCTTCGGGGCCAGCCGCGGCAGATCACCGGCAATGGCGGAGGCCAGCGGGCGCGGGTCTGCGACGGCAAGCGGATCGATCCCGGCCAGCGGCCCGACGACCACGACCCGCCGGCCTTCGGTGACACCGGCTTCCTCCAATAACCGGACGAAGGGCGGGATCGACGTGCTGCGGAACCCACGCAGTTGCAGGTTGCCGCGGGAGGTCATTTCGATGACGGCGTTGCCATAGCGCTCCGCTGCGCCGGCGATAACGGCGACGGCGCCTGGCCGCCAGCCACCAATCGGCGGAGTCAGCCGTAGCAGCAGCCCATCCCCCGTCTCCATCGGGGACTCGAGGCTCGGGCAGTATCCCCGGCGCCTGAAGCCGGTCATGTCGTCAGCATCTCCTGCAGTTCGAACACGGTGCCATTGCGCCGCGGGTGCCAGCAACCGCGCCGCAGCGCGTCGTTCAGCCGGCCGGCGATGGCGCGCGCCGCGGCCGGGTTCTCGTGCCGGAGGAAGTCGCGCACCGCAGGGTCGCCGAGATAGGCGTCATGGACGTGGTCCAGCAGCACGCCCGGCACGGCGTTGGTGGTCTCGGCGAAGGCAACGAGGCGGTCCACCGTCTCGGCCAGTTCGGCCGCGCCGCGCGGGCCGTGCCGCATCTGGCCCTCAATGAAGCGGGGCGAGACGCGGCCGTGCACCAGACGCGCCAGGGCGGTAGCGAGCGGGCGGGCCCGCGGCCGGGCGGCGTCGGTGGTATCCAGCGTCAGCAGCGCCGGAGCGGTGCCGAGGATTTCGGCCGCGGCGGCGAAACCGCCGATATGCGCGGCGTCGGCGCCGCCCTCCAGCAGGTCGCGCGCCGGATCGTCGCCGATATGCACCACCGCCTGCGCCGCCGCAACCCGATCGGCGAAGGCACCGGGCGCCGGCTGGGCATCGCCGCCGGCGCCGCCATACGTATGCGAGGTGGCGGCGAGGTAGGCGCGGCCGAGATCCTCGCGTGCCGACCAGGCGCCGGTGGCCAGCGCGTCCTCCGGCCCGGCCCCATAGGCCCCCGGGGCGGCACCGAAGATGCGCGCGGGCGCGGCGCCGGTCTTCACAGCGGCGGCCAGCGGATTGTCGTGGTCGCTTTCATCGCGCGCCGCCACCGCCCGCGTGGCGGCGTCGAGCAGGGCGATCTGCGCCGGGAACAGGTCGCGGAACAGGCCAGAGACGCGCCAGGTCACGTCCACCCGCGGCCGGCCCATCACCGCCGGCGGCAGCACCTCGACGCCGGTGACGCGGCCGCCGTTGTCCCAGACCGGGCGGCAGCCCATCAGCACGAGGCCGAGGGCGATCTCCTCGCCGCCGGTGCGCAGCGTGGCGCTGCCCCAGAGATCGAGCACGATGCTGCGCAGCGCCTCGCCCTGTTCCTGCAGGTGCAGGCGCAGCACCTCCTCGGCGGCGAGGCGGGCGAGGTCCATGGCAGTGGCGGTAGGGACGCCGCGCGGGTCGATGGCAAACAGGTTGCGGCCGGTGGGCAGCACGTCGGGGCGGCCGCGATTCGGTGCGCCGCCGGGGCCGGGTGGGATGTGCCGTCCATCCAGTGCCGCCAGCAGCGCGGCGCGTTCGGCCTCGGCAGAGGCGGCGCGCACCGGGTCGTCGTGCGGGTCGGTGCGGCCGTAGGTGTGCAGGCCGTCCTTGATCGCCAGTTCCTTCAGGTCGCACAGCCAGGAGTCGATACGGCGCAGCGCCTCGTCGGGGGACGCGTCCGGCGGCAGGTCGGGAATGGTCCCGGGCTGCGCGGCCTGTAGCACGAGGCGCATCAGGCGATCGCGGCGCTTGCGGTCCAGCCCGTCCGCGGCGGCGAGTTCATCGAGCAGGCGCTCCAGGTCGCCAGTTGCGCCGTGCAACCCGGCGCCGGCAAGGCGCGGCGGGAGGTGGCCGAGCGTGACGGCGCCGATGCGGCGGCGGGCCTGGGCTGCCTCGCCGGGGTTGCTGACGAGGAACGGGTAGAGGACGGGGAGCGCGCCGAGGACGGTTTCCGGGAAGCAGGATGCGGTCAGCGCGACGGCCTTGCCCGGCAGCCATTCCAGCGAGCCGTGCGCGCCCATGTGGACGACGGCGTGGACGTCGAGGCGGTGGCGGAGCCAGAAGCCGAAGGCGAGCAGCGCATGCCGTGGCGGCAGTACCGGGTCGTGCCAGTCGACACGGCGGTTCGCCGTCAGGCCGCGGTCGGGCGCGACGGCGATGGTGACCGCGCCGGTGGTGAGGGTGCGGAATTGAAACGCGCCGTCGCGGACGGAAGGATCGGTGTCGGGTGCGCCCCAGGCGGCGGTGACGGCCTCGCGGGCGGCTGCGGGCAGGTTGGCGAAATGGGCGGTGTAGTCGGCGAGCGGCAGGCCTGGCACTTCGTGGTCGAGCGCGGCCACGAGGTCGCGCGGTTCGGCGGGCATGTCGGCGACGGCGTATCCGGCGTCGGCGAGGTCCCGCAGCAGCGCCAGCGTGCTGGCCGGTCCGTCGAGGCCGACGGCGTAGCCCGTGCGCCCACCCGCGCCGGGGTAGTCTGGCAGGAGGATGGCGAGGCGCCGCTCCGCCGCCGGCGTCCGCCGCAGCCGCACCAGCGCGGCGATCCGGTCGGCCACCTGGGTGATGCGGTCCGGTTCGGGCCGGTTGATGGTGCGGGTGAAGCCGGGGAACGGGGTGGCAGCGCGTGGTGTCTCCCCCGGCATGGCGGGCGAAGGCCCGCCATCCACGGCTTGCGGTCCTTCTCCAGTTCGCGACGGTGACGTTGAGCCAAAGGCGTGGATGGCGGGCCTTCGCCCGCCATGACGGGGAGGGAATGGCTCCGGCGTCCCGCCTTGATCATCCTCCTGGTCGCCGACCTCTGTCACGTCAGCGGATGAATCAACCGCCGACTTGAACGACAGCGCTCCGACCAGCACGCGGCCGTCCAACTCCGGCAACACCACGTGCATCGCCAGGTCGGCGGCACCGAGGCCGCGGGGGCTGGACTCCCAGGCGGTGCGGGCGGTGGTGGCCATGATCGCCTGCAGCACCGGCACGCCAGGAGCGGTCAGCACCGAAGCCTGCTCACCGGCGGCGAAAGCGGTGGTGGTGACAATGGCGTCCGGCCGCAGTGCCGGCAGCGCCTCGCGCAGCAGTGCCAGGCTATCGGCTTCCTTCAAACTGGCGACGAACAGCGGCGCGGGCGCCAACCCGCGCGCCGCCAGCGCATCGGCCAGAGCGGCGACGGGGGCCATGTCCTCGGCCAGCAGCATCGAGCGGTAGAACAGCACCGGCACCACCGGCCGACTGTCGGGCAGCGCGGCGAGCAGCGTCCGCAGCGGCACCGGTCCGGTCCCCGGCAGCCAGGCGCCGGCATTGGGCAGCGGCGCGGGGGGCGGCACGGGCAGATCGGCGCCGGCATGGCGGGCCAGCCGGCGCAGCAGCGCGCGCAGGTTGGCGGACCCGCCGGCGCGGAAATAGGCC
>JAFEFW010000671.1 GCA_018240405.1 Pseudomonadota bacterium | reverse complement strand
TTCGAAAGCAGGGCACCGTCGCTGGCGTCGCCGCTGGCCTTCGGTGCGCTGGTGGCGTTTGTCATGAATCTGGTCACGCTGCCGCTGGTGGCGCAGCGCGCCCATGTGTCATTGCGGCTGGATATGAAGGCCAGCCGTGACGCCAGTGAGTGGATCGGACGGCTGGCGGGGTCCTGGGGACTGAAACGAGCCACTGCCCAGGCGGCAGAGCGCGCGTTGGTGGAACTGACGGAACTGCTCCAGTCGCGCGGCATCGATAAGGTCGGCCTGAGGTCGACGCGGTCGGAGGACCGGATCGAACTCGACCTGATCTGGTCGGGTCAGCCGCTTCCGGAGCCGACCGGCGCGCCCACGCCCGAGGATCTGCTCGGCTCCGTGGAGAGCCAGGAGCAGTTCATGGTGTGGCTGGCGACCCGCGGCGCGCTGCGCTTCACGCAGCGCGTCCACAACCAGATGTGCGAAGCCCGGCTGATCTTCGAGGACTAGGTGGAGCGGCGCAGGCCGCTGTTTCGCGCCCTGTCCGCCCCAATTGCTCTGGCACGCGCCTCCTGGCAGGTTCAAGCCGGTTCGGATCGAGGAGGCCCAGCCGGTGTCCCAGGCACCCCGCCAGCCCTGCACGGGCCTGTGAATGCGGCCTGACAGCGGCCTCTTCTACGGCTGGCGTGTGGTCGCCGCCTGTTTCGTGGTCGCCTGCTTCGCCTGGGGCCTCGGCCTGTTCGGGTCGAGCGTCTACCTACAGGCCGTGACCAGCCTGCACGGTTGGGCCGTGTCGGAGGTCGCCTCGGCGATCACGCTGTTCTTCCTGGTTGGCGCCGCCGTACAGCGCATAGTCGGTCGCAGCATCGACCGCTGGGGCCCGCGGCCGGTCATGTTCCTTGGCGCGCTGTCGATGGCAAGCGGTGTCGCGCTGATCGGCCAGGTCAGCGCGCCGTGGCAACTCTATCCCTGCTTCGTGCTGATCGGCATCGGCTGGTCGACGCTGTCTACCACCGGCATCTCCGCCACGGTGGCGCCGTGGTTCGAACGCCACCAGGGCCGCTCCATTACGCTCGCGATCATGGGAGCCAGCGTTGGCGCCATCCTGGGCGTGCCGCTGCTGCTGTTGGCCCTGCGCCGCCTCGGTCTCAGCCAGGGCTTGATCGCCGCCGGTGTTGTTGCCGTTGCAATGCTGCTACCGCTGATTCTGTTTGTGCTGCGGTTCCGCGGACCGGCTGAGCTTGGCCTGCATCGCGACGGCGATATCCCCCTGGCCACCAGTTCCGCGGGGCCGGCGCATCCGGTTGTCGCCGCACCGGCCAATCGCAGGCCGTTGCTCTGGAGCGCCGCCGCCGGCTTTGCCTTCGGCCTTACCGTACAGATCGGCTTCATCACGCACCACATTGCGCTGGCGGAACCGCTGCTCGGCCGCAGCGGCGCCGGCGTCCTGGTCAGCGCCACTGGGGTGACGGCCTTCGCCGGCCGCCTGATCCTGGCGCGCATCGTCGACGGCGTACGGGTGCGGCGCCTCGCCATCCTCGTCATGCTGATGCAGGCCGCCGCGCTGGCGGCAATCGCGGTGTCACCGACCGTGCCGGTGCTGATCGGGGCGAGCCTGATCTACGGCTACGGCATCGGCCACATTACCACACTCGGCCCGGTCGTCGTGCGGCGTGAGTTCGGCGCGGCGGCGTTCGGCGCCACCTATGGCGCGGCGGCGACTGCAATCCAGCTGACGTCATCCTTCGGCCCTGTGCTGTTCGGCGTCCTGCGCGACGCGTTCGGCAGCTATGGACCGTGCCTGGCCGTCGCCGCCATCACGACACTGGCCGGCGCGGCCAGCCTGTTCGCCGGCGGACGGACGGTGTCACAGCGCAGCCGTCAGGTGGCGGTCCAGCCGCCATCCACCTCATAGGCGGCGCCGGTGATGTATTTCGCCCGGCCAGAGCAGAGATAGGCGACCATTTCGGCAATGTCGTTCGGTTCGCCGAAGCGGCCGAGGGGCGTGCGTCCGGTGATGGCGTCAGCGCGCTCCTCCTGGGTCTGCTGCGTCATCCGGGTGGCAATAAAGCCGGGGCAAACGGCGTTCACGCGAATGCCGTGCTGCGCATACTCCATCGCCGCAGTCTTGGTCAGCCCGATCACCGCGTGCTTCGCCGCGACATAGGCGCTGGCCGTCATCAGGCCGACAAGCCCGGCGATCGAGGCTGTGTTGACGATGGCCCCGCCGCCGTTTGCCAGCATCGCCGGAATTTCCAGCTTCATGCAGAGCCAGACGCCCTTCAGGTTCACCTCGATCATGCGGTCGAACGACGCTTCGGACCATTCGTGCGTCAGCAGGCCACGAGCGTCGACCTGCCATGGCGCGATCCCGGCGTTGTTGAAGGCACAGTCGAGCCGGCCATAGGCGGTGACCGCGGCATCCACCATGGCCTGGACATCCGCTGCCTTGGTCACGTCGCCCGACAGCGAGAGCGCCTGGCCGCCGGCGCCGTTGATCAGGGCGACGGTCTCCTGCGCGTTGTTGGCCTCATAGTCCGCAACGGCGACGCGGGCGCCCTCGCGCGCCATTACCAGCGCCGTTTCGCGCCCGATCCCGTTGCCGCCGCCGGTGACCAGCGCGACCTTTCCGTCCAGTAATCCTGCCATGGATGTTCCCTGCGTCTTCTGCTGACAGGATATACCGCGGCGGGCGCTACGGTGGTAGGCTTCGCAAGCGGTGCGCGACGCGGAGGACGACGTGCAGCAGGATCAGCCATCCGCTACACTGGAAGAACGAAAGCAGGCACTGGAAGAGTTGAAGGCAGAGCGTGACTACGACCTCCGCCTGCGCGAGCTTGACCTGAAGAAAGCCGACAGCTCCTGGATCGCACGATTTTTTACACCCACATCGACAACAATCCTGGCGGGCATCTTCGCTTTGGCCGGATCGGCTGTGGGTGCGTACTGGCAAAGCCAGAGCGCGCTGGAATTGGAGCTCAAGAAGGAACAGCATGAGCTGATTCTGAAGATGGTAACCGGCGTCGAGGACAAGCAGGCGCGGGCAAATCTGAAATTTCTCGCTGACACCGGCCTGATTGATGCGTCGTTGGGCGCAAGCGTGCAGGAGGCGCTGAAGCGCGATACGGTTCCGTTCGTTCCCTCCGCGACCGCTCCATCGAGCATCCGCGCGTTTCAGGCAGTGCGGACGGATGATGATGCCATTGACCTGGTGCTGGCCTGGGAACGAGGCTTCGTCCAGGATCCGGTTAATCCAGCCCGCTCCACCAATGATGGCATTACATTGGCGGCGCTATCGACCTACCTCGGGCGTGAGGCGACGCTCGATGAGCTCAAGAGCATGCCGCCAGCGATGGTGAAGGACTACTATCGACGCTACCTCGCGCCAGCGGCTGGCATTACGGTTCCCACCGTCCGCGCTGCGTTTCTCAATCTGGCGGTCATGTCGGGTACCCTGCGAGCCGTAACGACGTTCCAGAAGGCGGCACAACAGGTACTGGATCGCACCGTCTTCGCGGATGGTGTCCTGGGTCCCCAAAGTGTTGCGTTGATCAATTCGGTCCAGGACCCGGACAGGCTGATTGAAACCGTTAGTTGCCTGACAATTGCCGATCTGAAAAGATCGTCCGGTTGGAGCCTGTTCGGCCCCGGCTTGGTCAAACGGATGCGCGCATTTTCCCCGGTAGCGCTCCAAGGGGTCTGCGCTGACCTGGCTCAGGTACCTATTGAACAGCCGGTCCCCACTGGCGGCACCGATCCGACGTCTCGTTAGCGGAAAGGACGGTTCGACAGCGAAGGCCAAGGGCGGGTCCCGTAATCATTGGCTGGCGCGGGCGGCTGTCATGGCCCGCACTCTGTGCAGGCCATGATCAAGCCAATGGTCCTCCGCTACGCCGCGTGGACCAGCCGCACGGCGCCCTTGCCGCGCACCTCAGCCTCCTCGTAATCGGCAGCTTCGATGGCGCGGTCAAGCGCGGCGCGCAGTTCCTTCGCCGTTTCCAGCGTCAGTTCAACGCCGGCCCGAGCGCCGGCGCCGAGCGCCGGGTTGACGAAGTCGAGCGTAATGACGTCGCCCAGCGGCGCATGGCGGGCGTGGTCATAGGCGACCACGGCCTGCGACAGCGGGAACCATTCGTCCCCGCGCTTCGCCATGCCCTCTGCGCGCGTGACCTCGACGATCGACGTGCACATGCAACGGACCCCTACTTCGAGAGATGTTTGCCGAAGAATGCGAACACCTTGGCCCAGCCATCCATCGCCTGGTCCGGCCGGTACAGCGGACGGTGCCAGTAGAAGAAGCCGTGGCCGGCGCCGTCGTAACGATGGAACTCGTAGTTCTTGCCGTGCTTCTTCAGTTCCGCCTCGTGCTGGTCCACCTGTTCCGGGCTCGGTGCCCGGTCGTCGTTGCCGAACAGGCCGAGCAGCGGGGCTTTGAGGCCGGACGTCATGTCGATCGGTGCAACCGGCGTCTTGGCGTTCAGCTCCTCCTTGCCCATCACCACGCGGCCGCCCCAAAGGTCGACGACAGCATCGATGTCGTTTTTCTGGCAGGCATAGATGAAAGCGTGGCGCCCGCCGGAGCACGAGCCGATGAGACCGACCTTGCCGTTGCAATTCGGCTGCGAGCGCATCCATTTCACCGCGCCCTCGGTGTCGCCGACCATCTGCGCGTCGGCGATACCGCCTTCGGCGCGCACCTTGGCCGCGACGTCATCGGGGTTGGCCTCGCTGCCGCCTTCGCGATGATACAGATTGGCGCAGATGGCGATGTAGCCGTGATGCGCGAAGCGGCGGGTCGTTTCGATGTACAGCTCGCTCCAGCCTGGCAGGTGGTGGATCAGCACCACGCCGGGGAACGGGCCGGCGCCCTCCGGCTTGGCAACATAGGCGGTGATCGGGGTGCCGCCCGCGCCGGTGATGGTGACGTTTTCACAGGTCATGCCGCGGTAGAATGACATCTGGTATCCTCTCCATGAGCGTGGGTCTTGGGCCGCTAACAGGCCAGCGGAGCGTCGCGCCATGGCCATGTCGCGGCGTGGACCGCGGGGACCGGAGGCGTCGCGCCGACAGTATTCGCCGTCCGGTGGGCCCGCGCAACTCGGGCCGCCCCGCGTCCACCAGCGGGGGCCTGATAGCTAGGCGGCGGACGGTGCACACTTGACCCGCGCGGCCGATGCGGGTGCATCGGCCGCGCAATTGACATTCCACCTCTGCGGCGCCGAAGCGACAGGGGCGGTCGGCTCCTTTCAGTTCGCGTGTATCGACGCGTATGGTGTGCCGTCGATGGTGTTGTAGGAGACAGTCAGCCGCCCGTTGCTCAGGTCGGCCGTGCTGTATCCTGCCAACGTAATCCCGACATCGTTGCCGCCCGCCTTGGGCACGAACACGCCGGTCAGACCCGTGCTCCCTGGCGCCCCTTGGGTATCGCCAATCCAGTTGAGGTCGAAGCCAGCTTCGGTGATGCCCCAGATCGTGACGTTGTCGCCGGCATGGAAGTTGATCACCGAGTCCCACGCGTTCTGGGTCAAGCCGCGCGCGTCGACATAGTTCTGGTCGATGCCGGAGCCATCGGTCAGGAAGCTGCTGTTGGCATAGCTGTCCAACACGTTGTTGCCGTTGGCGTGAGACACGTTGATGCCGGCAATTGTCGGGTTGGGCTGCCCCAGCGCGCCGACCTGGATGAAGACGTTCGGGATTTGGCCGGTGACCGTCACTTGGTCCGTCGTCGGGAAGACGAACTCACTGGTGAGGCCCTGAACGGGACCGGCGTAGGGCTGGCCTGGCTGGAACGTCGTTTGGCCAGTGGTCTGATCCTCGATCTTATAGTTGTTGACCGAGGGCGGCGGCTCACTGGGTGGCGTTGTGACGACCGGGTCGCCGACATGGCCGCTGCCGCCCTGCGGTTGCTGCGTCAGAATAATCGGCTGAGCGGCAGTGGTGAGCCCGGTCGCCGTGTCCGTAACAGTCAACTGAATGGCTGTGTCAGCCGTCCCGGTTGCATCGAACACCAGACTGCGGACTGCAGCGGACAATGTTCCCGGATCCAGTAAGGCGGGTGCGCCATTCTGGAATATTGTATAGACCCCAGGTCGCGTCTCGTTCAGGGTGAGGCCAGAGCCAAAGTCGTTGATCTGCTCGAATTTTCCCTGCGAATCGCTGTTGGCGCCGGTCGCGTCCACTACGGTAATCGTGGCCTGGTCCGCCGGCCGGGACGCGTTATCGGCGATCTGCACGCCGGCAAACACCGGGACTTTTGCCGCAGTCTGCTGCGAAGGATTGATTCCGGTGATCGCCGGCGCATCGGCCGGCTGCGGCGTCTCCTGCAGTGCCAGGCTGCGTGTTACGTTGGTATTGGGGTCACCGGCGGAGAACGCGATTAATGAGATCGTGGTGTTGACCGGGCTGCTGCCGATATTGGGCGTAGGGTTGAAGACCAGGCTATCAACTGTCTGCGTCAGAGTTGCCGGGTCGATGCCGTGGACCGTTGGGCTCAGCTGAACGCTGGCGTAGATGCCGGTGCCGATCTTCGCAATCAGCGGGTTCGGCATGAACGTGCCGTTGGCATCGGTCGGATTGCCATTCGCGTCCAGCACCTGGATCAGCACGGCGTCGGTCAGACCTGGATCGTCGGCAATGGTGACGCCTTGAAAAACGGCTTTGGCCTGACCGGATGCGATCTGTTGCGGGGTGGTTGGTGTTGAAACGAACATGATAGTCTCCGTCTGGATGTGAGCGCGCGTAGCACCGCGCCGTTCACCCGGTTGCTGAATGGTGTTTCATGACAGTGTTGTTTGTCGTCCGTGCGAAGCCGGCGCCGCCGAGTACCCGGCAGGGTGGGGCGGTAGACCGCGACACCGCTACGGGTGGGTTGCGCGCCGGAACGAGAGCATCAGCCAGTGTCCAGGATTTCCGGCGCCTGGCCTGCAAACAACGGCCAGACACAACCGGTGTCCGGAATTGACAGGCAGAATACTGGCGTTACCGGCAGTCGTAGATCGAGACGCCGGAGCGGCGATGTCTGCATCGGGCGCAGCTGCACTTCTGACAGAGCCATCGATACAGAATGCCGAGGAGCATGACTGGCAGCCGCGCTACCTAAATGATGTTTAGATGTAATAAAAATGTCAAGATCAACATGGGCGCACCTCAAGTGGCCACGAATTGGAGAGCCATCCATTTCCCCCAAGCCAGGATCAATCAGTTATTTTGTTATGATATGTCTTTGGAGCACGAGCATCGAAACGGGTCAACCGCTCCACAACTGGCAGTCATCAACGTATTGATATCGAACCGATCAGTGTTGCTGAAATATAACCGCGTGTTTGTGAGCGATACCAAACAAAGCCGCGCGGACTGTGCGCTCCGCTCACAATGGCCAGCCATGATCAGCTGGCCAGATGCGGCAGTGCGGCATTTCGTTGTTACATCGGCCGGGCACGCTGCCGGCTGCCGTCACCCGGGTGCGTCGTGCGCGCGGGGCTGCCCTACAACGGCGGTGGGATCGTTGCCTGAAACGACGGGCGTGCGTGTATGCGGTCGGCCCAGGCCGATAGTGCCGGTCGACTCTCGCGCCATTTCCAAACCGGGTGCCGCGGTTCGACCCAACCGAATGCCGTACCGAGAACGATCTGGGCGGCGTCGATCGCCGGACGGGTGTAGCCGCCTTGGCCGACAGCCTGCTCCAACCGGTCGGCAATCCGATTCACCCGTTGCGTCTCCCATTCGATGACACGTGGGGCGCGTTGCGGCTCCGGTGGGCGGAGCGCGCGCGCCCAGGCGACGATGCCGTCCATCAACCCCCAGGCGGTGCCCATCTCGGACAGGATGCGCCAGCCGTCGGACCCGTCACGCGGCAGCAGCGGACGAGCACCGTGCTGCGCGTCGACCCAGGCCAGGATCAGGCTGCTTTCCGACAGCACGGTGCCGTCGTCGAGCTCGAGCGTCGGCACGCGCGCGACAGGGTTCAGCGGAATGACCATTGAGTCGGGCGTGTACAAATCGACGGCCTGCTTGCTGACGCGACTGTCCAGTCCGGTCTCGATCAGTGCAATGCGGACGATGCGGGCGAACGGGGATGCCGGAGCGTAGAGGAGGCGCATGGCAGGACGGTGAGCCCAACGAGGGAACAGGAGCCACAGGTTTGCACCCGGTTGGGCGCGCGTCCACTGCCGACGCCTGGCGGCGGCGGTTCCTGTCCATATGGCAGGCGTCCGCCCAAGGCGCTGACGTTCGAGCAGGGCAACGCCAGCTCGTCTTCGTCACGGCCCGCGGAAGCAGCGCCTCGGCCTTGGACCTCGGGTGCGGCCACCCCGTGGCAACTAATTCACTCTGTCAGTCACCCTGCAAAAAACGTCCGTCCATAAAGCCTGCGTCGCGCCGCCTGCTGCTATGCCCCCATGTTCGCCGGCCGCATCCCTTTGGGCAGCGTTGCCAGCGATTCCGTCGTGTCGAAGTCGCGCAGCACGGCATCGTCGGCCATTTCGACCTCGCACACCGCGTCGGCGTGCTTGCCAACCAGGAAGCGGGCGCCGGAATCGCCGCTGATCTGCAGAATTTCCTCGAAAAAGCGGCGGTCCCAGATCATTGGATTGCCCTGCTTGCCTCGAAACGTCGGCAGCACGATTAAGCGGCCCTCTTGCGGATCGTACATCGACAGCATCCGGTCGATCATCCGCCCGTTCACCAACGGCATATCACCCAGACACACGATTGCAGCGGCGCACTCCGGCGGCACGGCCGCGATGCCGGCCTTCAGGCTGGCGGACAGGCCCTCGGCATAGTCCGCCGCATGCACATAGCGTACTGGCCGGCCACCCAGGGCGTGCTCGACCTGCTCTGCCTGATGGCCGGTGACCACCAGGATCGGACGTGCGTTCGACGACAGCACGTTGTCCACCACCCGCGCGATCATCGGCTTGCCCTTGGTGTCCTGCACCAGAAGCTTGTTGTGCGGCGCCATCCGCCGCGACCGCCCTGCTGCCAGCACCACGGCCGCGATGGTCGGCGCACTCTGTGGCGCTGCGCCAGAGCGCGGCGTTGCCGGCGCCTTCTCGCGCGGCATCGGCCGGGTCTCCATCTCCTTCAGCAGACCGCCGACGCCCATTTTCATGACGTCGCGACCGGTCACGTCGACCCCGGCGAACAGCCGCGTCAGCACAAAATCGATCCCGTTCAGGCTCGGACTCCGAGCGCAGCCGGGCAGCACCAGCGCCGGACGCTCCCCTATACGCCCGAGGCAGATCAGGTTGCCGGGATCGACCGGCATGCCGAAGTGCAGGATTTCTCCACTGGCCCGGACGATGCCGGCCGGACCGACATCGCGCCGGTCCACCACGGCCGAGGCACCGATCACCAGCAGCAGATCGGCGCCCTGAGCGACCAGGGTTTCCAGCGCCCGGGCAATCGGTTCCTCATGATGGGCGCACTGCACTGGCGGCAAGAGTGTCCCGGTCAGCGCGGTGATGCGGTCCTCGGTGACCCTGATCGTCTTCTCGACAACGCTCTCCTTCAGCCCGGGCAACAGCGTCACAACCAGCCCGACCTTCAGGTGGCGGAACGGGTGCAGCGTGAGCAGCGGTGGTCCCTGGCGCGCCAGCGCCTCGGCCACGGACAGCATCGTCCCGGGCACGGCGAAGGGGACGATCTTGATCGTGGCGACCAGGTCCTTCGGCGCCACGACCGAATAGTCGGGCAGGGTGCCGAGGGTGATAGACTCGTCGATCGTGTTCAGCCGGTCGACGCGGGCTGCATCGACGCGCAACAGGCCGGGCACTTCAGCGACCAGATTGACCCGTCCCGTGGCGGCGCGTGAGCGGGCGATCAGCGGCGCCACCAGCGGTGTGGCCAGCCGGTCGGCGGCGATATCCTCCGGCACGTCGCCGGGATCGAGGCGGGCACAGATCACCTCGTTCTGCCCGGCGGATCGCAGTGCGGCAATCGCCTCATCGTCCAGCAGCGAGCCTTTGCGGATCATCCGCTCGCCGATTTTCTGGCTGTGCGCCATGATAGCGCCGCGGGCTTCGTCGAGTGGGGCGGGGCCGAACCTCATAGCTTGGCTTTGGGCGGCAGCGGCGCGTTGCGGCGCACGCCGACGATTTCGGCCATGATCGACAATGCGATCTCCGGCGCGGTGACCGCCTCGATGTTCAATCCGACCGGGCCCTGGATGCGGGATAGCGCGTCATCGCCGTGGCCAAGTTCGCGCAGACGGCCAAGACGGGCGGCATGGGTCCGGCGCGAGCCGAGCGCGCCGATATAGAACGCCTGAGAGTGCAGGGCGCGATCCAGTGCCGGGTCGTCCAGCTTTGGATCGTGCGTGAGCGTTACCACCGCTGTCCGCGAATCGGGGGCGAATTTGTCCATCGCCTCGTCCGGCCAGTCAGTGGAGATCTCGACACCGGGAAAACGCTCATCCGAGGCAAAGGAGCGGCGAGGATCGACAATGATGACGCTGAAGCCGCAGGGCACTGCGAAAGGCACCAGTGCCTGGGCCACATGGACGGCACCGACAACGATGAGGCGCAGCGGCGGGTTATAGGCGTGCAGGAACCAGTCGGTGTCGCCGAGCTTCACCGTACCGCTTTCGTCACGGTCGAGCGCGCGTTGCGCGGCAGCGTTGAGGTCATCCGGCGCCGACGGATCGGGCAGCAATTGCTGCTCGCCCGAGGGCAGCCGTGTGGCCAGCACGATGGGACGCTTGTCCCGCTTCGCCTGTTCCAGGGCGGCAAGGATATCAGGGGTCATGGACGTTCAATCCTGCGTTCGTTGCCGGCGATCATAGCGGGTGGGGCCGCAAGCCGCAAAATAGCTGGGGCTTGGTGCCTGGGGCGTGGGTGGGCCGTGTCACACCGCCTTCAGCGTCAACCTGCCTTCATCGTCAAGCTGATCGTGCCGAGACGGCCAAAATCGGCGATTGCATGCTGTCCGATACCGACCGGGTGCGGAGCCGTCACCGATCCTGTGGTGATGTACTCGCCGGCACGCAATCCCCGTCCGCGCCGGGCCAGCGCGTTCGCCAGCCACGCCGCCGCGCCAAACGCACCGCCATCGACGGCGCGTCCCGTCCCGGTTGCGACGACGGTGCCGTCGATACTGAGGCTGACTGGGGCGTCCAGAAGGTCGAGCGCCGACCAGTCGGTGACGGCTTCGCCCATGATCCAGTGGCCGAAGGCGGCATTGTCGGCGATCAGGTTGGCGGCACCGGCCTCTGTCCAGGGCGTGTACCAGGTGCCGACCAGTTCAATGGCCGGAAGCACGGCGTCGGTAGCGGATTCGATGACAGCGGCAGTGAACGGCGCTGACGCCGGGTCGAGATCGCGGCCGATGCGGATGGCGATTTCGGGCTCATACGCCTGAAAGAACCCGGCCGGACAGGGAAGGATCGCCGGCGAGGCGGAGGCCATCTGCCGGTACATCCGCCCATGGAACGGCTCCGTCAGGTTCAGGCGTGACCGGGCAATCGGGTTGGCGGCGGCAACCTTGTAGCCGATCGGTTCAAAGCCACGCTCCGTCCGCAGGATGTGGTCTGCTTCGTCCTGAGTCGCATAGGCACGCTCGATGTCCAGCGGCGGCCGACCCGCCAGGGGGATGGGCATGCCCTGCATACGATGGCGCAGCAGGTCGCGGGCGTGCGTCGCAATGTCGGTCGTGGCTGAGGTCATGGAGCTATCCCGATTTGCGCAGCGGCGACGTGCAGGCGTTCCTGTGCCTGCGGGCTGGTCCAGGTGTCCAACGGCACCTTGGTCCAGCGCGGCAGGTCGTGTCTTCCCGCGTCATATAGGTTTCGGCCCAACCCCTGGACGCCGCGGCCGGGCTATCAGCTCAATCTTTCGACAAACACCTTCACCTTGCCGCCGCAGGCGAGACCGACCTCCCACGCGCGCTCATTGCTGACGCCAAAATCCAGCAATTGCGGCGTGCCGCTGTCGATCGTCTTCATCGCGGCGTCCGCTACGGCGCCCTCAATGCAGCCGCCGGACACCGATCCGGCCATACGGCCGGACTTTGTGACCGCCATCTGGCTGCCCGCGGGGCGGGGCGAACTGCCCCAAGTCTCAGTCACGGTGGCGACCGCCACCTGCTCCCCGGCGGCGCGCCATGCGGCGGCGGTGGCCAGGACATCATCTACGTCGATCGGGTTCATGCGGCCATCCTTTCGAAGCGCCCGGACGGAGAAGCCGCCGGACGGGACAACAGATCGATCAGCGCGCGCAGGCTGGCCAGGTTATGGACGGGTCGGAACTCATCCACATGCGGCAGCATGGCGCGTATCCCCTGAGACTTTGGTTCGAACCCGCTCCAGCGCAACAGCGGGTTCAGCCAGATCAGCCGCCGGCAGGATTTGTGCAGGCGGTCCATATTCTCCGCCAGGCCATGCGCGCCGTCGCGGTCCAGCCCATCGGTGATCAGCAGCACGATGGCGCCCTGGCCGAGCACGCGCTTGGCCCATTTGTGGTTGAAGGCGGCCAATGCCTCGCCGATCCGGGTGCCGCCGGACCAGTCGGGCACGGCGTGGGCGACCATCTGGAACGCTACCTCCGGGTCGCGCGCCTTCAACTGTCGCGTCACGTTGGACAGGCGGGTGCCGAACAGGAACACGCTGACGCGTGCCCGGTCGTTCGTCACCGCGTGCAGGAAATGCATCAGGATCTGGGCGTATTTCGCCATCGAGCCGGAAATGTCGCACAGCACCACCAGCGGCGGCGGCCGCGTAGTGCGGCGGGCGCGGGCGATCTCCAGGATTTCGCCGCCTTGGCGCAGACTGGAGCGGATGGTGCGGCGTAAATCATAGATCGGCCCTGTGCGATCAGGCCGGCTGCGGCGGGTGCGGCGCAGGTCGAGTGGCAGCACCAGGCGACGGATTTCGCGCTTGGCCTCGGCAATGTCCTCGGCGCTCATCGCCTCGAAGTCCATCTGCTGCAGGCGTTCCTGGTCCGATACCGTCATGGTCATATCGACATGCGGCGGCTCGTCCTGGGGCTGTGGCGGCTTGTCGGACTTGTTGGCAAAGGCCTCGGCGACACGGCGCGCCGCGGGCGGGGGCTTCTCCGGCTTCGGCTTCTTCTGCGCGTCCAGCAGCGCCATGGCGGCGGCCTGCTCCGCGGCGGAGGGATCGCGCCAGAACAGATTGAACGCCTGGTCAAACACATCCTGGTGCTCGTGCCGGTGGGTCATGACGCTGCGCAGCGCGGTGCGGACCTGGCTGCGGGAGCCGATGTCCACATGCGTCAGTGCATGCTGCGCGGCAATCGTCTCGGCTGGCCCGACCGGCAAGCCGGCGCGGCGGAGCAGGCGGGCAAAATGCATGACATTGGCGGCGAGGCGTGACGGGGCTTCGGACATTGCCGGTAGTGAAGGGGAGGCGGGCGGGCAGTGCAAGAGGTCGTGGATCGTCCCAACGGCAGTCCAGGCGAGCGGAACCCGCCTTCCGATAGAGCGGCACCTTGTCGCGCCGCGGAATTTGAATCAGCGCTTCGAACCCGGCAGCAGGC
>JAFEFW010000670.1 GCA_018240405.1 Pseudomonadota bacterium | reverse complement strand
GCCGGCCATCCTGCTAGGCTATGCTGCCAGTATCGCCGTGCACATGTGGCTCAACCGCAGCCTGTTCTGAGCGCGCGGTCGATGATCACCGGATCGCTTGCGGGCCGCCGCGGGACCCGCTGGATCAGTAGCCCCTTGCCCAATCCACCACGTTCTGCAGCGGCCGCCCATCCAACCATGCCCGCAGATTGCTGCAGAACAGACCAATGCCGCCATGACGATCCTGATCGCTCATGCCCGACACATGCGGTGTGATCATCACCCTTGGGTCGGACCACAGAGTATCCGGCGGCGGACGCTCAAACTCGCCGACATAGACGTCCAGCACGACGCCGCGCAACCGGTCGGCTTTCAGCGCGGCGACCAGCGCATCCTCATCAATGATTTCGCCGCGGGCAACATTGGCGATGATCGCGCCCGGCTTCATCAGGGCAAACCGCTCGGGGTTGAACAGCTTGTCGGTCTGCGGCGTCCACTGGCAGCAGATCGCGACAACGTCTGCGTCGGGCAGATAGCGATCCAGGTCCGCCGCGTCGCCGACAATGGAAAAGCCTGGTGGCAGCGGTCCGGATGGCACGGTGCGGCGGGTGCCGACAACCCGGAAGCCCAATGCGGCGAGCAGGCGTCCGACCTCCTGCCCGATGCCGCCGGCGCCGACGACACAGGCGGTCTTTCCCTCCAGCAGCCAAGGCCGATATGCGCGCGCCTGGAACGCCCGCGACTCCCGCTCCAGCGCCACACGTTGCAGGCCCTTGGCGAAATGTACCACGCCGGAGACTGCGTACTCGGCAATTGCCAGTCCGTTTGCCTGGCCCCGCGACGTCGTCACAACAACGTCGCTGCCCCACAAATCGCCACGCAGCAGGTTGCTCGCTCCAGCCGGGCGTTGGTGGAACCACTTCACCTTTGGCGCGCGGGCCCGCAGGTCGAGCGGGAACGGGAAGCCGCCCAAAATCACATCGGCACCGGCCAGCAGCGCGTCGCGCTCTGCCCGCGTACCGGAGCCATTGGCGTCCGGCGGCAGATAGCGCGCGGCGGTGAAGGCGGGCCACGTCTCGCGGTACTCGCCATCGAACCACCCGCCGGCATCGGTCAGCACGACCCCTGGATCCACCGCCTGGATGCGTGTGCGATCGGCGGCGCTGATCCGTTGCAGGGTCAGGACGTTGACGCGTTTCATGGCGCCTCCAGGTTTTGGTGTGCGGTGCACAAGTAGACGCGTTGCGGCGGCGCGCGGCAAGCGTGCCTCGACCACGCAGCCGGTTCCATGGCACGATGCGCGCTTGTGAGAGAGAGGATGGCGCGATGACGACAGGGCCGCTGGCACGATTCAAGGTGATCGACCTGACCCGCGTGCGCGCCGGCCCGACCTGCGTGCGGCAACTGGCTGATTGGGGCGCCGACGTCATCAAGATCGAATCACCCGAGGGCGATGCGGGCCTGGGCGGTGAGCGGCACGGACCGGACTTCCAGAACCTGCACCGTAACAAGCGCAGCCTGACGCTCAACCTGAAGTCACCCCAGGGCGTCGAGGTGATGCAGCGCCTGGTGAAGCAGGCCGACGTCGTCGTGGAGAATTACCGGCCAGACGTGAAGTTCCGCCTGGGCGTGGACTACGATTCGCTGAAGGCGATCAACCCGCGAATCGTCTACGCCAGCATTTCGGGCTTTGGCCAGGACGGGCCGTATCGTGACCGGCCCGGCTTCGACCAGATCGCGCAGGGCATGGGCGGCCTGATGTCCATTACCGGTGAGCCAGGCCGCGGCCCGATGCGCGTCGGCATTCCGGTCGCCGACCTGACCGCAGGCATTTTTGCCGCCATGGGCATTCTGATTGCATTGCTGGAACGGGAACAATCCGGCGAAGGCCAGTGGGTGAAATCATCTCTGCTGGGAGCCCAGATTTCGATGCTGGACTTCCAGGCGGCGCGTTGGACCATTGCCAAGGAGGTGCCGGGCCAGGCCGGTAACAACCACCCGACCTCGATCCCCACCGGCGTATTCCAGACGTCGGACGGCTATATCAACATCGCCGCGGCGGGTGACGACATCTATCGCCGCCTGTGCAAGGCGCTGGACGCGGACCATCTGGCCGCCAACCCCGCCTTCGCCACCGGTCGCGCTCGGTCAGAGAACCGCGATGCATTGAATGAGGCGATCGAGGCGATCATCCGCGGCAAGACGTCCGCCGAATGGATCGAGGCGCTGAACAAGGCTGGCGTGCCCAGCGGACCGATCTACAACATGGACCAGGTCTTCGCCGATCCGCAGGTGAAACATCTCGGCATGACCCGCGTCGTCCAGCATCCGGTCATTGGCGACGTCGAGGTGGTCGGGCAACCGATCGAACTCAGCCGCACCCCATGGAGCATCCGCAGTGCGACGCCGGAGCCGGGTGAGCACACCGAAGCAATTCTGGCTGAACTGGGCTACAGCGTCGCAGAAGTCGGCAAGCTGCGATCCGGCGGCGTGGTGTAGCTGAGGGTAGCAGGCGCTTTGACGCGGGAGAGATGTCACCGATGATCCTGTTGCCATCTTCCCCGCCGACCGCTTGCTGCTGATACGGCCGGCCTGCGATGCCGTCGCTGGGGATCGGGATCATCACGTTCAATCGCCGCGACCTCGTTGCGGAAACGATTGACCGCGTCCGCGCCCTCACACGCCAAGCCGATGCCTGTCTGGTCGTGGCGGATGATGCCTCGACCGACGGCACACAGGACATGGTGCGCGGCCGTGGCGTGGCCCTCGTCACCGGAGAGAATTTCGGCGTCGCCTGGAACAAGAACCGCGCGCTGTTCCTGTTGAATCAGCTAGTAGGCTGCGAAACCGTGATCCTGCTGGAGGATGATGCCCAGCCCGAGATGGCCGGATGGGAAACAGAGTGGCTGGAGGCCTCTCGGCTCTGGGGCCACGCGAATTACGCCGGCCTATGGACCCGGGATCATGCCCTGCCGGGCGCGGGGACCATCGACGATCCGGTCCTGTCACCTCGCCTGGACGGACGGTGTTCGTGCTTTTCCCGCGAAGCGCTCGCCTATTGCGGGTTCTTCGATCCGCGATTCAAGGGTTATGGCCACGAACATATCGAGCATTCGAACCGTCTCGGGCGCGCGGGGTACGGCGCGACGCGGGCGGCACTCGACGGTGTTACCTCGCAGTTCGTTTACAGGCTGATACGAGGCCGCATCCTGGAGAAGGAGGCGCACTCGCATTTCAATCAGGAGCAATCCGACCGGAACTTCGAATTGGCGCGAAGCCTGCTGGACAACCAGGCCTACAGCGCGCCCTGGAGCACGTTGCTGGAGCTACGGCGGTTCCGGGGTGAGATGCAGGTCGCCATGGCCGCGGGGCCGGACATCTTCGCCTTGCGCGGCAGCGGCACGCAAATCGTGGTACGGCTACCGGAAGTACCGGCACGGCAAGTGCCGCCGTCCCCGCCGCGCCCCGCGCCACCCATAGCTAGTGCGCCGCGTGCGGTGCCACAGCCGACCGCACCGCCGCCCCTCATGCCAGTAACACCGCCGCAGACCGGCCCGTCCCGCAATCTGGCCCTTGGTTGCCCAACCCTGCAAAGTTCGGTGTCC
The DNA here is from genome assembly GCA_018240405.1 of Pseudomonadota bacterium. GTDB lineage: Bacteria > Pseudomonadota > Alphaproteobacteria > Acetobacterales > Acetobacteraceae > Rhodopila. The sequence goes on along the minus strand of JAFEFW010000670.1, from coordinate 11,181 downwards.
GACTGGTCGAACGAGATCACCCCGGAAGCGGATTCGGCGGGCGCCGTCAATGGACGGTTCGACCACGCCTACGGCTTCCACACCGCTGAAGAAGACCAACCCTGGTGGCAGGTCGATCTGCGCCAGCCCTGCGCGATCGATGCAGTTGTCGTTTACAATCGGCTGGAGCATCCCGTTATTGCCAGCCGGGCAAGTCCGCTGTGCATCCTGCTGTCGATGGATGGCACGGTCTGGACGTCCGTCTTTACGTCTCCTCCCGGCGAGACAATTGGCGGCCGCGACGGCAGTCCTTTGACCTGGCGTCCCCCGGCCCCGACGGTCGCGCGTTACCTGAGGCTGCAGGTGTTGCGGCGCTCCATGCTCCACCTCGTCCAGGTTGAAGTGTATGGTACGGCGGTTGCGCAGACTGTCGGTCGCTAGAGCACTTTCACCCTGACTACGCAGGGTAAAAGTGCTCTAGCTTATTGTTTTAGCGCGGGATTCACGCCCTGGCGACGTTCCGCCCAGGGCGATCCCGCGCTAACGACCCGAACCAAGTGCCCCCGCCATTGTCCGCGGGCTTCCAGCGGCTAAGATGCCGGATAACCGATCCAAACGGAGGAAGCGATGGACTTTACCAACAAGGTTGCCCTGATCACCGGCGGCGGTGGCGGCATCGGGCGGGCAACATCCCTTGGTTTCGCCCTTCGTGGCGCCAAGGTGATGGTGGTGGACGCCGATGCAGAGCTTGGCCAGGCGACGGTGGACATCATCACCCAGCGCGGCGGCACCTCGGCGTTCGTGCAGGCGGACGTGACCAAGTCAGGCTCTGTTCGCGAGTATGTGGAGAAGACGGTCGCGCTGTACGGCCGCATCGACTGCTTTTTCAACAACGCCGGCATCGAGGGCAAGGTCGTTCCGATACAGGATTATGACGAGGCGGTCTTCGACCAGGTGATCGCCGTCAACCTGAAGGGCGTCTTTCTGGGTATGCGCTACGTGCTCCCGGTCATGCTCAAGCAGGGCTCCGGCGCCATCGTCAATACGGCGTCCGTGGCCGGCTTGTTCGGCGCCCCTGGTATGCCGGCCTACGTCGCCTCCAAGCACGGTGTGCTCGGCCTGACCAAGGTTGCCTCGGCTGACGTCGCGGCGAAGGGCATCCGTGTCAATGCCGTCTGCCCCGGTCCGGTCGAGACGCGCATGATGCGGTCGCTGGAAGCGCAACGGAACCCGAACGACCCGGAAGGGGTGCATGCCGCCTACGCCGCTGGCATCCCGACCGGGCGCTACGCCACACCCGAGGAAATCGCCGGCGCGGTGCTGTATCTCTGCTCCGACCTCGCCACCGACACCACCGGTACGCATATCGTCATCGATGGCGGCCGCTCCGGTACCGGCGGTGTCGCGCCGCAACGCCGCGCCTGACGCAGATTCGTCGCAACGCCGTTCCCAGTAGGAGGCTCACATGCCCGACCTGTTTGAGATCATGGGCACCACCCGCTCCATGCGCCGGCTGAAGCCCGACCCGGTGCCCGACGACCTCATCAAGAAGATCCTGGAAGCCGGCACGTCGGCCGCCAACGGTGGCAACAACCAGACCTGGCGTTTTCTGGTCGTCAAGGACCAGGCCATCAAGAAGGCCGTACAGGTTTGGTACAAGAAAGCCTTCGATGAGGTCATCGGCCCGCGCTACGCCACGCAGGCGCCGCCACCCGGCATCACCGGCGATAAATACAAGCGCCAGCACAGCGCAGTCGAATATCTGACAGAGCACTTCCATGAAGCCCCGGTTTGGATCGTCGCCTGCCTGGTGGACGGCCCGAACCCTGCCCGCATGGCCGGCGCCTCCATCTACCCCGCCGTGCAGAACATGCTGCTGGCAATACGGGCGCTGGGCCTTGGCTCCACCCTGACGACCCGGCACATGCTGTACGCCAAAGAGGCCGACGCGGCGCTTGGCCTGCCGGACGGCGTGCACTCCTATGCCATCCTGCCGATCGGCTACCCGATGGGCAAGTTCGGCCCGGTCGGCCGCGGCAAGCTGTCGGACTTCGTCTTCCTGGACAAGTGGGAACAGCCCTATCCGGCCGTTGCGGAAAGCTGAGCACACGGGTCCGGTTGGCGGTATCCAAGCGGAGCTGTGGCGCCTCCGCCCGGCCGGCGTTGGACGTGGCGGCCATCATCGTGCCTGATCGCAACATTCAACCATAATAGAGGAAACATCATGCTGCAGACCGGCATATCGATGTTCTTTACGGACTACTCGATGGGGCCCGGCGAACTCGCCAGGGCTTTGGAGGAGCGTGGCTTTGAATCAGTGTGGGCGCCGGAGCACTCGCACATCCCGCTCAGCCGCAAGTCGCCGTTTCCAAGCGGCGGCGACCTGCCGAAGAAATACTATGACACCATGGACCCGTTCGTGACTCTGACGGCGGCCGCGGCGGCGACGACAAAGCTGTTGGTCGGCACCGGCGTCTGCCTGGTTGCGCAGCGTGACCCGATCCAGACGGCCAAGCTGGTCGCCTCGATCGACCAGGTGTCGAACGGCCGCTTCCTGTTCGGCGTCGGCAACAGCTGGAACCAGGACGAGTTGGAGGACCACGGCGTGAAGTTCGCCGACCGCCACAAGGTGGCGCGTGAGCGGATCGAGGCGATGAAGGAGATCTGGACCAAGTCGAAGCCAGAATATCACGGCCAGTTCGTCAACTTCGACCCGATGATGACGTGGCCGAAGCCTGTCCGGAAGCCGCATCCACCGGTCATCGTCGGCGGCGCATTCCCCTATTCTGCCCGTCGGGCCATTCGCTATGGTAATGGGTGGATTCCACACGCCAGCCGTACGACCTACGACGAGATCGGCACGCTGATCCCGGAGTTCCGCCAGATGTGCGAGGCGGGCGGGCGCAATCCAGACGAGATCGAGATCACCGTGTGGGGCCCGAAGCAGGATGTACCGTTGATGAAGCGCTACATGGAGCTTGGGGTGAAGCGCGTCGTCTACACCGTTGAGTCGGAGAAGGCTGACAAGGTGCTGCCCGTCCTCGACCAGATCGCCGCGTTCATGCAGAAGGCGAACGCGTAGACGACACAGATCGGGCAGCGGGCGATGATCCGCTGCCCTTGAACCCACGACCGGGTCACAGCCGGCCGGTGTAAAGTCTGCTGCTGATCGGCGGCCGGCCGGGACTTTTCAGCCGGCCCGTCGGCTGCGTACGAGAATGGCGCCGCCTTGTGACGGTGCGGCCGGTACGCCTCAACCGTGGAGGCGGACGCTCCGCAGCGCCAAGGCCAGTTCTTCGCCTTCCAGCACCGAGTCCCGCCCGATCACCACGCGCCGCGCGGTCCACTCTCCTGCGGCGTGCGCCTGCGTGGCATCAGCCAGTGCGGTGGCGAGATCGGGCGCCAGCAAGAATGTTTCGGACCCGTCAGCCATCGTGCGCTCAATCATGACGCACACGGGAACAAAGCAAGCCATGTCGTGTCACGTGCCTTCCAATACCCTAGCAGGCGGAGCGCCGTACAGCTTCGTCCATCAAAGAGCGCCTGGTGGTGGGCGGCGCGACGCTTTGCGTGAATCCATTCCGGCTCTGCAGCGCAGTCTCCATAGACTGCGGTAATTGCCACTTCGCGTCCAGGCCAGGCAGGCAGCGCATATCACTTCATTGTGACACACTCACCTGTCCGTAACAACGCGCGGTAAAATTGCCAGCCAGGTACAACATCATACTCGTAATGTTCCATCCCGGTACAGAGTCGAAAGTGAAGGAGGCTCCCGCCGTTGTGAGGGGACGATGTCGACGTTCCATGATCGATTGCTGGAATGGATCTGGCCGACTTTCAAACAATTTCCACCACCTCCCTGGCCTTCGCTTCGTCCGCCGGAGTGCTCGACGTTGGTGACGAGGTCGATTGGGAACCCGATCATCTGGCCCGCAGTGCGTGGCTGGAGCATGTCCCGTTCGCCTTCTGGATCGTCAAGGCGTTACGACCATCCTGTATTGTCGAACTGGGGACGGAACGCGGCGTGTCCTATGCTGCGCTGTGCCAGGCTGTGGATCGCCTGAACCTTGGCGCCCGATGCTACGCTGTCGATACATGGCGTGGTGATGCCCATGCCGGCAGCTACGATGAGGGAGTCTATCACGCCGTCGCGACGCTCAACTCACGGCGTTATGCCCGCTTTTCGACCTTACTGCGCATGACCTTCACGGAAGCCGCAACGCAGTTCGCCGACGGCGAGATCGACCTGCTGCACATCGACGGGTTCCACACCTATGATGCCGTTGCAGGCGATTTTGCCACGTGGCTGCCGCGGCTATCCGAACGGGCAGTGGTTCTGTTCCACGACTGCAATGTCCGTCGCGACGACTTCGGCGTCTGGCGCTTCTGGCGCGAAATCCGCTCCCGTTACCCGCACTTTGAGTTCGTCCACGGCTACGGGCTCGGCGTCCTCGGCGTCGGGCGCCGGTTGCCCGCCGCGGTGCAGGCGCTGTTCCAGTTGAACAGCGAGCCCGAAACGCAAGCCTATGTACGCCGGTTGTTTGCCAGCCGCGGCACGGCTGTCCAACGGGCACAGGATCTCCAGGCGATCCAGGATCAACTGCACGCGACTCTCGCCGAGGCTGCCACCCTGCGCGCGGCACTGATGGAGCATACTGCCAGGCTGCAGGAGTCCGAGGCCGCTGTAGCCGCGCAGCAGGCGTCCGCGGCCGCGCATCAGGCAGCAGCGGCAGACCGGCACGCCGCGGCGGAAGCGGCGGCGCGGCAAGCCGCGGCAGCGGCGCAGGAGGCCGCCACCCTGCGCCAGGATATCGACGCCCGTGAGGCAGCGTCCGCAGCGGCTCAGGCCAGCATTGCAGCCTTGAAGGAGCGGATCAGCACGCTGCAGCAGCGTCTGACCAAGGCTACGGCTGCGGCTGCGGCAACGCGTGCTCAATTGGCCCAGGTGACCGAGGAGCGCAGCAGAGCGGACGGTGAGAGCCAGGAAAGGCTACGCCAACTACGAACCGTGGAGCAGGATGCCGCCGGCCGGATTGCGGAACTTGAAGTGCAGCTTGCCGGCGCCCGTGGCCGGGTGGACGCATTGCTGACGTCGACGTGCTGGCGCCTGACCGCACCGGTGCGCGCCGTGAAAATTGCCGCAATGCGGTCGATGCGAGGCTTGCGCCGTAAGCCGGCTGAGCCATCGCGGCTTCCCGGCGGCGCTGCCTTGCCGGCCGACGCACCAGCATCTCCCTGGCCGCCGCGGTGGTCGGCGGCCCCGTCACCGGTTCAGGCTGACTTGTTACGCCCACGCGTGCTGATCATTGCGGAGCTGGCGATTTCCCAATGCCGCAAGTATCGCGTCGACCAGAAGATGCAAATGATCGAGGCCCTGGGCTGGGAGTGCACCGCCGTGGCATGGCAGGACACGGACCGGGCCTTGACCCTGATGCAGACCCACAGCCTGGTCATTTTCTACCGCCTGCCGGCGTTCGACAATGTCCTGCGCATGTTTGACGAAGTCGCCGCGCTGGGGCTGCCGCATTATTTCGACCTTGATGACCTGATCTTCGATATCGATGATTATGCCGCCAATCCGAATCTGCTGGGCGTCGATGCGGCTACCGCTCGGGGGTTGTTCGAAGGCGCAGTACTCTACCGCCGGGCTATTGAACTCGCCGGCAATGTCGTTGCCAGCACGGGATTTCTTGCCCAGCGCATGCAGGCGGTCGGTAAGGGCAGTGCGACCGTCATTGAGAACGCACTTGATACCGAGACCATGACGGTTGCACAGACCGCCCGGCGCCGGCCGGCCGACGATGAGGTGGTCATTCTCTATGGCTCCGGCACGCGAACGCATGATGCGGACTTCGCCGCGGTTGCACCGGCCCTGCTGCGCGTGGCGCTGGAGAATCCGGCGGTGCGGCTGCATCTCGTGGGTGACCTGACCGTGCCGCGGGCGTTGGAACGGCTTGGCGACCGCATCCGGCGTAGCAGCGCGCTCCCCTACCCCGACTATCTGCGCCTGCTCGCACGCGCAGACATATCGATCGCGCCGCTGCCAAAGACCAACTTCAACGAGGCCAAGAGCGCCATCAAGTTCCTGGAGGCCGCAAGTGTCGGCGTCGCCTCGGTCTGCTCGCCGCGCTCCGCGTTCGTGCAGGCGGTCCGCGATGGGGACACCGGTTTCTTGGCGGACGACGACGCAAACTGGTACGGCGCACTGTCTGCCTTGGCCGGTGATGCCGAGCTTCGCCGGCGGATCGGTGAGGCAGCCCGACGGGACGTATTGCAGCGCTATCATCCCGATTCGATTGCGAAGCGCCAGGTTCAGCCGCTGCTAGACCGTCACAAGCCAGCGCTCGACAAGCGCCTGCATGTGCTCCAGGTCAATATCCTGTTCAAGCCGCAGTCGTTCGGCGGCGCGACCGTGGTGATGGAGGAGATGGCACGCCTCCTGGCTGCCAACGATACGCGTGTCAGCGTCTTCGCCAGTGCCCCCGCCGGCGCTGTGAAGCCGCACGCGCTGGAGCGCAGCGAGGAAGACGGCGGCATCACGACATACCGCATCGGCGTGCAGGACCGGCCCGGCTGGACCGACGTCACCTGGGACGACAAGGTCACCGAAGCCTTTACCGAGGTGCTGCGGGCGCTACGGCCGGACGTCGTCCACTTCCATGCCATGCAGGGACTTGGTGCGGGCTGCCTCGAGGCGTGCAAGGCGCTCGGCATCCGCTTCGTCGTGACCCTGCACGACGCCTGGTGGCTGTGCGAGCGCCAGTTCCTGGTCCGCGAAAACGGGCGCCACTGCGGTCAGACCCGCATCGACATGAATGTGTGTTCCACCTGCGTGCCGGATATCGGTCGGACCGTGTTGCGGAATCTGCGCCTGCGCCAGGCGCTGCAGCACGCCGACTGTCTGTTGACGCCGTCGCAGCACTGGCGCCGCTTCGCTCTTGCCAATGGCTTCGCCGCTGATCGTGTGATCGTCAATGAAAACGGCATTGCGTTGCCAGCGACGCCCGCACCGAACCGCGGGCCGAAGCGGTTGCGCTTCGGCTTTGTCGCCGGCGCCGAGGCGGTGAAGGGCTTCCCACTGATCAAGCAGACGTTCGAGTCACTCCAGCGTGCTGACTGGGAGCTGGTCCTGGTGAACCACGGGCTGAAGATGGGGCTTGACTCCTATGCTGGCGTGCAATGGTCAGCGCGTGGCCAGATCACCATGGTGCCGCCGTTCGACCGGGACTCGAGCGATGCCTTCTTTGACAGCGTCGACGTGCTGCTGTTTCCCTCGCAATGGCCGGAATCCTTCGGGCTGACGGTGCGGGAGGCGCTCAGCCGCAACAAGTGGGTCATTGCCACCAACCAGGGCGGCGCAGCTGAGGCGGTACGCGAGGGCGTCAATGGCACGCTGATCCCGATAGGGCTTGATCCGGCGCCACTGCGCGCGGCGATAGAGGCATTGCTGGACCGGAAGCCGGACCTTGCGGGATGGGTCAATCCCGATGCGCACCGAATTCGCGGCTTCGAAGCCCAGGCAGCCGAGTTACGCGGCATTCTGCAACGCGTCGTCGCGCCAGCCATGGCGCAACAGCAGCTTGAGCCAGCCTGAGATGTTCATCGACCGACCCACCACGCTGCTCGGCGACATCGATAGAAGCAGCTCGATTCTTGAAATCGGGCCGAGCATTTCGCCCATGGCTCCGCGGTCGGCCGGCTGGAACGTGACTGTCGTTGACCATGCCAGCCAGGACGAGCTGATCGCGAAGTATCGCAACGATCCGCATGCCAACGTCGCCAACATTGAAGCGGTGGACTACGTCTGGAACGGTGGCCCGTTGCACCAGGCGGTCCCGGCGGAGTTGCACGGGACGTTCGATGTGCTGATTGCGAGCCACGTGATCGAGCACATGCCCGACCCAATCGGCTTCTTGCAGTCGGCGACGCGGCTGCTGCATCCGGAGCGTGGATTGGTGGCGCTCGCTGTTCCCGACAAGCGTTGGTGCTTCGACTATTTCAAGCAGGTCAGCACCACCGGCCAGATGCTGGAGGCGCATCAGCGCCGCGCGCAGCGGCACAGCGCCGCAACCCGCTTCGACTCGTCCGCCTATGTCGCGTTTGATGGCGACCGTACCACCTGGGGCCGCGGCCCGGTGCCAAATCTGTATCTGCCGGTTCCGCTGGAGCACGCGCTGAGCGAGTTCCAGGCCTGGTCCGACGACCCGGCCGCACCGTATGTGGACTGCCATGCCTGGCATTTCACGCCGTCGAGCTTCCGACTCAACATACTGGAGCTGGCCGACACCGGCTTCTGCGACTGGCATGTCTCATGGTTGGCGCCGCAACCCAGCGTCGAGTTCCTGGTGCACCTCCGGCCGGGCGCCGAACACTTCATGAGCGCTGCCCATCGGGACGCGCGGCGTCTCGAACTCATGAAGCAGATCGTTGCCGAACTGCGCGAGCAGGCCGAGACCCAGCCTTTGCTCGATGATGCGGCGCGCAACGACCTGCGCGAGGCGGCGACGCAGGCAGCTTCGGCGCACGCTCTGATGGCCGATGCGGTGCCTCGGCTGATCGATCTGATCGCAGCGCAACAGCGGGAGACGGACCAACTGCGGGCCGATCTAGCGGTGCAGTCCGAGCAGGCGGCTCTCTTGCTCGGACTGTTGCGTACACGCCTTGACGACGCTGCGGCGCACGATCGATCCATGGCCGAAACCGCAGCCATGATGCGGGCCGCGCTGCGTCCGGCACGCGCGGTCTGGCGGCGCGCGTTGCCGTTGCGACGAGTCGTCGCGCGCATGCGCGGGCGGATCTAAGCCTTTTTCGCCGGCCCGGACGCAGGCAGGACGGACTTGATCCGGCCCTGCCGAGCTACCGCTTCCCTGCGGGCACCTGGTTGAACGGCACGCTCTTGTCGACGCGGATGTCGCCGGGCAGTCCCAATACGCGCTCCGCAATGATGTTCCTCAGGATTTCGTCCGATCCACCGGCGATCCGGCTGCTCGGGGACGACAGCAACGCCGACTGGAACATGCCATACGCCTCGGCCAGGTCCTCATCCACGACGACCCCGGCATCACCCATCAGGTCAATGCCGTAGCTGGCGATGTCCTGCAGTTTGGACGCATTCACCAGCTTGTGAATGGAATTCTCCGGCCCTGGCGTCTCGCCGCGGGACACCGCTGTGATCGAGCGGAAGCGCGTAAATTTCAATCCCTGCTGCCGCGCGTACCAGGACGCGATCTTCTCGCGAACCGCGGAGCTGCGCACCGCCGGCTTGCCGTCGATCTTTACGTGACGAGCGAGTTCGATCAAGTCCTCGACATCCGGGCGCTGCAGATCGCCAACGGCGAGCCGTTCGTTCATCAGCGTGGTGATCGACACGCGCCATCCCTGCCCCACGCCACCGAGTCTCTGGCTGTCGGGGACGCGGACATCGGTAAAGAACACTTCGTTGAAGTGCTTCACTCCGGACATCTGGTGGATCGGGCGGATGTCGATGCCTGGCGACTTCATGTCCAGGAAGAAGAAGCTCAGCCCTTCATGCTTCGGCACGTTCGGATCAGTGCGCACGACGATGATGCCGAAGTCGGACAGATGCGCGCCGGAGGTCCAGATCTTCTGGCCGTTGATCACCCACTCATCGCCCTGCTTCTCGGCCCGCGTGCGCAGTGCCGCCAGATCGGACCCGCCGGCCGGTTCGCTGAACAACTGGCACCAGACCTCTTCACCGCGCAGCGCCTTCGGCACGTAGCGTTCGAGTTGTTCCGGCTGCGCATAGGCCATCAGGGTGGGAATGCACATGCCCAGGCCGATCTCGAACAACCCTTTCGGCGTAACGAATTCATCCTCTTCCTGGTTGTAGATGACCTGGAAGATCGGAGGGAGTTCCTGCCCGCCGTAGCGCTTCGGCCAGGTGATAGCGGCAAAGCCGGCATCGGCCTTTTTCACCTGCCAGGCCTTGCAGGCCTTCACGCCCTCGGCGTCTACGCCCAGGGCGCGCAGTACCGGGCGGCTGCCGGCCTTCGGCTTTGCGTTGGCCTGCAGAAAGGCGCGTGCCCGCGCACGGAATTCGGCCTCTTCCTTGGTGTCGTTGAAGTCCATGACGGATCTCCTCAGGCCGCGTTGCGGGTTTCCAGCAGGTCGGCGAGGCGTTCCTGCCAGAACGGCAGCGAACCGATCGCCACACCCAGTTGTTTCGAGCGGCGATAGAACAGGTGGCAGTCCACCGCCCAGGTGAAGCCGATGCCACCATGGGTCTGGATGTTCTCCTTGGACGCCAGATGAAAGGCTTCCGTCGCCGAAACGCGTGCCGTCGCCGCTGCGATCGCCAGATCCGTATCGGCCGCGGCCAGCGCCCAGGCGCCGTAATAGGCGTTGGAGCGCGCCAGTTCGACGGCGACATAAACATCCGCCAGCTTGTGCTTGATCGCCTGGAAGGAGCCGATCGGCCGGCCGAAGGCATAGCGTTCCAGCGCGTAGTCGCGCGCCATCATCAGGCAGGCGTCCGCCCCACCGACCTGCTCGAAGGCAAACAGAATCGCCGCATGGTCCAGCACCCGCTGCACCGATCCCCAGCCCGACGATTCCAGTCGTTGCGCCGGCGTGCCGTTGAAGTCCAGCCGCGCCTGGTTCCGTGTCGGGTCCAGCGTCTTCAGGTTGCGCCGCGGCACGTCCTTCAGATCAGCGAGGAACAGTCCGGGTTGCCGGTGCTCATCCACGGCAACGACGACAGCGAAGTCGGCAATGCCGCCATCGGCCACCGGCCACTTGGCTCCGCTCAGGCGGCCACCGACGACGCGGGCGTGGATGCTTGCGGCCGACGGGTTGCCAACGCCCTCATCCATGGCAAAACAGCCGATCAGTGAGCCGTCAGCGATCTTCGGCAGGTAGTCACGCTGCTGCTCATCCGATCCGGCGGTCAGGATTGCCTCGGCCGCCAGATAGGCCGTTGAGGCAAATGGTACAGGCGCTACCGCGCGACCGATCTCCTCGGCCAGCACGCACAGGCCTTCATAGCCAAGCCCGGCACCGCCGAAGTCCTCGGGAATCGCGGCGCCAATCCAGCCCATCTGCGCGATCTCCCGCCACAGATCCGCGGCATACGGCTCCTGCCCATCCAGCGACCGACGCACCACGGACGTAGGACACTGCTCCGACAGGAAGCGTCGCGCCTGATCGCGCAATTGCTTGAGGTCGTCGGAAAAGTCGAAATTC
>JAFEFW010000066.1 GCA_018240405.1 Pseudomonadota bacterium | reverse complement strand
TCGGGCGGCGTGTCCGGCAGCATGGCGAGGCAGCCGGAGACGTGGAAGCCACCGATGGCAACGGCGATGCCGGCGTCGCGCAGCGGCCGGGCAATGTCCATGGCACGCGGGAACTGGTTCGACTGCACGCCGACCAGCCCAACCAGGCCGAATTGTCCGTGCCTGCGGAGCGCGGCGATGATGCGGGGGATGTCGACCCGCGCGTTGGTCTCATCCAACGCGGTGATATCGATCGCAACGTCCGCGCCCAGAGCCTGGCGGGCGGCTGCGTCCGCTGCGAGGCTGTAGACCACAGCGAGCGAATTCGCCGGAATTGAGGAACGCAGCCACTGCACGACATAGCCGTCATCGTCGTAATGCGATGGCTTGATCAGCACCAGTTGGAAGCGGCGGGCCGCGGCGGCAGAATCGCGCATTCGGCTCTCCCCGGACTGCGTCGGTTGGAGTCGGCATCAGCGTACCATGCCTGGCGAACCGCAGGGAACCAAATTGGTGCTGCGCAATTTGTTGCGGCGCGTGTCCCTGGATTGCACATCGGCGCCTGTGTCGTGCGGCATCTACACCCGGACCGGTCCGGCGTGGAACGAACGACGGCCCGCGACACTTGCGATCCCGAGTGCGGATCTCGGACACAGACGCGGCTCGTCTGCCAGGGGGTGGCCGAACCTGCGGGGAAGAACCCGAGGACAGCGCGTGCCGGCTCTCCTACGGTGCCCGTCTGGGGATGCGCGGCCGCGAGGTTCGCATGGCGTGACAGCACCTTGCGGCAAGCCTCACCCATGATCTCGCTATTCCGGATCACCCGTGGCTGGAGTCATTGGCGCTGCCAGGGTGTCGCCGTCCAACAGCCGTGCCGTGTCGATCCAGATACGGTCCGCTATCCACGCCATGCGGCCCAGGTCAGGCCGGTTTCAGGGCACCCGGCGCCATGACGCGTGGCAACTCCTCTGCACTCACGCTGGCTGCATGCAACACGACGTTGCCAACCGCACGGCTTCTGGCGCGTCACCGGCGCCACGGTCACCGGGGCCGGCTTCAGGCCCGGTTGGACGCTCCGGCGGCGAGCGCAGGCAGGGCCGCCGCCGCAGCCTCAGCGCCTGCGACGGCGAATGGCTGCAATGGCGCTGAGACCGGCAAGCGCCAGGACACCGGTTGCCGGTTCTGGGATGTTGAACACGAGGTTGTATGTGCTGCGGTGGTCGGCGTCGCCCGCCGTGTCCTGAATCCAGATCGTGTACTGGCCAGCCGGCAGCGAACCGATAAACCCGGCCGGGTCGACGCCGGAAACGCGGCCGGTCGATCCCATTTCCTGCAGGATATCGGTGCCATCATCCGAGGCCGAGAAGTGCCAGTAGCCGAGCAGTGCGCTCTTGGTCGAGGCGGCGTTGGTGGGCAGGGGATTCGGCGCGGCGGAACCTGCGTTGATGCTGATGAATTCCTGTTGGCCCGGTCCCTGTCCAACGGCATCGACCACCAAGATCGACGACAAATTGCCGCCAACCGGCACGGTGAAGGTGAAGAAGTCCCGGTCGGGCGCTGTGCGGGGGCCATAGGTGGTGCCAATCACCTGGTTCGCGCCGCCGCTGAATGAGAGCGCTGTCGGCGGCTGCGTATTGTCACTCTGCAGGTCGCCGTAGATCGACTCATCGTAGTACGACCCGGCAAGGGCCGGTGTCGCGAGCGTCAGGGTGAGCCCCAACGCCATCAGGACGCATCTGCTGGCTGTTACCATGGTGTCTGTCTCCCGTCGCCGCATCGTATTGGTCTGCAGGCCGCTTGGCGCTGGGCCGCGCCGTTGCGGCAACTGTATGCATTTTCCGGCACGGCTGCAACAGGGTCGGAATGATCGGGCAGCAGAGCGGACCGCGGACGCCGTGTATCGTCGCCTTAGCAATGGTCGGTGCGCCGGGCACTGGGCTCATGACGCGCCCTGCAGGGAAGTTGAGATGCGCCACGGGCGTCTGTGCCGGCGTGGAAGCACGCCGGCTGGATATCAATGCGCGGGCGCTTTTCATGTAACCCCAAACAACACCCGGCCGGACCAGCACATCCGCCAGGGGCCACCACGCGCACCCCGTCGCGGCGGGAACCGTCCCGCGTCGGGCCCGCGGCTTGACGCCCGCGCAGCGCAGGGCAACCCTCCGGCCAACGAAGAGGAGGAAACCGCCATGGCCATCGAACGCATGCTGACCGAGGCTGAACCGGTCGGCGAACTGATCGGCCGCGTGCTGCATGAAGCCGGCATCGAGTATGTGTTTGGCATCTCGGGCGGCCATACCGGCCGGATCATTACCGGCCTGGCGAAGTACCAGAACTCCGTCCGCATGGTGACGCTGCGCGAGGAATCGCTCGCCGGCGTCATGGCCGAGGTTTACGGCCGCCTGACGCGGCGGCCGGGCGTGCTGATCGGGCAGGGGCCGTGGGTGCTGGGCAACGGGCTGATCGGCACGATGGAGGCGTATCTGTCCTCCTCGCCGATGCTGCTGCTGACCGATTTTTCCGATGCGACGCCGTTTCATCTGCACGCGCCCTACCAGCAGGCGACCGGCGACTACGGTAGCTGGGACGCGCGGCGTGCCTTCGGCGGCGTAACGAAACAGGTGATGCAGGCGCACACGCCGGTGGCTGCCGTGCAGGCCACACAACTTGCCATCAAGCACGCGACCGCCGGGCAGATGGGGCCGGTGACGGTGCTGTTTTCCATGGCCAGCCTGACCGGCAAAGTGGAGCCTGACAGCCAGCCCGGCCTGTACCCGACGCAATACTACCTGCCGCCGCCGCCCGCGCCGGCCGATGCCACGCGTGTCGCTGCTGCGGCCGAGGCGCTGCTCGGCGCCACCCGCCCGGTAATCATCGCCGGCAACGGCGTGCGCATCGCCCAGGCCTATGAGGCGCTGCAGGCGGTTGCCGAAGCGACCGGCGCACCGGTGGTGACCACCGCCGCTGGCAAAGGCACCTTCGCCGAAACCCACCCCCTTGCGCTCGGCGTTTTCGGCACCTTCGGCACGCCGGCTGCCAACGCCGCGGTCATGAGCGCGGACCTCGTTCTGGCCATTGGCACCAAGCTGGGACCGTCGGATACGGCGTGGGAGAACCGCGACCTGCTCGACCCGACGCGGCAGACCTTCATCCAGATCGACGTGGAGCCGAAAAACGCGTCGTGGAATTTCCCGGCGGAGCATGTGCTGGTGGGCGACGCCGCCATGGTGCTGCGACAGATGCGCGACGCCATCGGCGGCAAGGCCGCCGGACGGCAGGCGGCTGGGACCGACCGCGTCGCCGGATTGCGGCGCGAGCACGGCTATTTCGACGCGCCGGAATATACATCCGACGCCGCGCCGCTGTTGCCGCAACGCGTCATCGGCGAACTGATCCGTACCCTGCCGCCGGAGGCGATTGTCACCTGCGACGCCGGTGAGAACCGCATCCTGATGACGCATTTCTACCAGACCAAGCAGGCCGGCGGCTTCCTGCAGGCGGCCGGATCCGGTCCGATGGGTTTCGCGATCCCGGCGGCGATGGGCGCCAAGCTGGTGCATCCCGACCGGCCTTGCGTTGCGGTCTGTGGCGATGGCGGCTTCGCCATGACAATGAACGGGCTGATGAGCGCGATCGAGCAGGACATCCCGATCACCGTCGTGATCTTCAACAATAACGCGCTGGGCTGGGTCTATCACGGTTCCGGCCCGTTCGCGGCGGCATTCAATGACTTCGACCATGGCGCGATCGCCCGGTCGATGGGCTGCAACGGCGTGCGTGTCACCGAGCCGTCGGAACTGGGGCCGGTGCTGCAGGCGGCGCTGAAATCACGTGTGCCGACGGTAATCGACGTGCGCACGTCAATGGATGTCAGCTTTGCCGACATCACCTCGCCGCTCGCGGTCGCCGCCAACCCGCGCAGCCGCTGAACCACGGAGACGTAACCATGCCCGAGACGCTGCTGGACGGCCTGACTTTTCCGGAAGGTCCGCGTTGGCACGAGAACCGCCTGTGGTTCTCGGATTTCTACAACCACCGCGTCGTCGCCGTCGGCCTGGACGGCAAGGCCGAGACGATTGTGACCGTGCCCAACATCCCGTCTGGCCTTGGCTGGCTGCCGGACGGCGCCCTGCTGATTGTTTCGATGAACGACAAGAAGCTGATGCGGCTTCAGAACGGGCAGCTCGTCGTGCATGGCGACCTGTCGGCGATCGCCGGCGGGCCGTGCAACGACATGGTGGTGGACGCGCAGGGGCGCGCCTATGTCGGCAATTTCGGCTATGAGCGCTTCAAGGGCGAGGACGCCAGGCCGGCAAAGCTGGCGCGAGTCGATCCCGACGGTAGCGTTTCAGTAGCCGCGGATGATATGCTGTTCCCGAATGGCAGCGTCATCACGCCGGACGGCAAGCGGCTGATCGTCGGTGAGAGCATGGGCAACCGGCTGACGGCATTCGACATCGGCGTCGACGGTGGGCTGAGCAACCGGCACGTATGGGCTGAAACGCCAGGCGTGGTGCCGGACGGCATCTGCCTTGATGCCGATGGTGCCATCTGGGTCGCCGACCCACGCAAGAACCGCGTGGTGCGGGTAAAGCCGGGTGGGGAGATCGCCGACACCATCCCGCTGCCCGGCCGCCAGGCTTTTGCCTGCATGCTGGGTGGCGCCGATCGCCGGACCCTGTTCATCTGCACCGCGCCAGCCAGCGGTCCGGACCGGGCTGGCCAGACCGACGGCAAGATCGAAATCCAGCGCGTCAGCGTGGCCGGCGCCGGCTTGCCGTAGCTTTCGCGCAACGCGGGTCCGGGGTGAAGCGCCGGCGCGGTGTTATTCCGCGCAGCGGCCGATCTGACCGGACGGCGTGACGCCGAAGACGCTGCGCTTCATGACATAGGTGTTCTGGTCGTCGAAGTGCATGATCCATTCGACCGGCCGGCCCTCCGCATCCTTTTCAGGGGTCGCACCGGCCTGCCGCAGGATCAGTTCGTTCGGACGACTACCAAGGATATCGAGGTCGTAACCGGGCACAGTCTCGCCACGCATCGTCAGCGATTTTGCGAACCGTATCGAAAGCTTGTGCCGGTCCGGTGAGATGAAAATCGTGTGCGGGTTTTCGGTGCAGGACATCAGGGCGTTGAACTTCCAGCCCCATTTCCCGGCCGCCGCGGCGAGCGCATCGACTGTTGGCGGCACAATACCGACCGAGGCGCCGCGTGTTCCCGGGGGCGGCTGCGTTTCACGCAAGTCCAGCACCAGGTTGGCGCCGATGATCACTGCCAGCGCCGCCGACGAAATCAGCAGTCGCCTGACATTCTGGCGCCCCTTGCGGGCGATGATCTCTTTCGCCGCAGCTATTTCCTGTTGCGGATTCTGCGTGCGCTGCCCGACCGGTACATGCGCCGTGATGACGGCGCTCAGGTCGACCAATTTCAGCGCCTCGGCGTCGCGAAGTATTTTCTTGTGCTGGGATAGCGTCACCAGCTTGACCGTCCAGGCCACGGCGGCCGCCGCTGCGCCGATGGCAAGTACGACGAGCAAGATTTGCAGAACCAGGTATGTCATTGGAAATCTTGAGGGCGCCGTCGTTCGATGCCGTCAGCATTACCACGTTTCCCGCCGTCGCTGCACTTATTGTCTATTGGCGCGATTTGTCCATTGGTGCGATGTGTTACAACGCCGGTCTGTCCCGCTTCGTCAGCGCCGCCTTACGTCCGCAAGGCGCGGCAGGCCACACTGGCACCTGGCCATAGCATCACGTGCACCGAGTGATGATACCGGTGTCCTGCGTGGCGACATCGCTGCGCCGCAGGTAGTAGGTGTTCTGGTCCTCGAAATGAATCTTCCACTCAATGGGCTTGCCGATGGAGTCCGTCCGATTGGACGCATCAACCAGTTTCAATACCAGCTCATTCGGCGCCACCTGCACGATATCGTAGTCATAGCCGGTGATCAGGCCGTTCCTGCCCTGTATGGCCGTCTTGAACCGAACGGATAGTCTCCGCTTGTCGGCGGAGAGGCTGATCGTGTGCGGGTTTTCCTGGCAGGACAGCAATGCGTTGAACCGCCAGCCCCACCGTCCAGTCGCCGCGGCCAGCGCATCGACCGTCGGCGGCGCCACGCCGACATTGGTCTGGCGCAGCGTCGGTGCGACCACTTCCGGCCGCGGATAGAACAGCCAGAGATCGGCCGCGGCCAGCACGACGAACAGCGCGGCCGAGACCTGCAGGCCGCGCTTGACGCCTTGCAGCCGCCGAGCCACTGCGTCTTTTGCGAGGGCGATTTCCTCCGCCGGATTGTTGGTCCGCTGCTCCATGGGCACGTGCGAGGTGATGACCATCGACAGGTCCACCGACTTCAGTTCCTCGGCGTCCTGGATGATCCGCGCATCCTTGCGCAGCCGCCGCTGGATCAATGCGTACGCCAGTACGATTACCAGCAGCAGCACCGCCAGGCCGATCAGGCCGTATTTCAGGAACGGGTTCGTCATCGCAACCGCATGGAGAGGGTGAGTCCGAATACGATGGAAAACCTGCTACCACGTCAGGCGGGATTGTTGCAGCATCTATCCAATGTTGCGGCGTTTTTCCAATGACATCTGCCAGGGACATCAACCTGTCCGCAGCTCCGCGGCAACGTCATCGAGCGCCCGACCCAAGCGGCCGGCAATGTCATCGATATCGTCGCGGGTGACGATGAGCGGCGGCGAAAAGGCGATACGGTCGCCGATAAAGCGGGCGATGAGGCCGTGTTTCCGTGCCGCCTTCTCGGCGCGCGCACCGACCTTCAGTGCCGGATCGAAGGCAGCACCGGTTGCCTTGTCCTGAACCATCTCCAGCGCCGCAATCATGCCGACGCCGCGCACGTCGCCGACCAGGGGATGGTCGCGGAATTCGCTGATTTTCGCCTGCAGGTGCGCGCCGACATCGGCGACATGCCCCAGCATATCCATTTCTTCGTAGATTTTCAGTGTCTCAAGCGCCACGGCGGTGGTGACCGGGTGGCCGGCGTAGGTGAAGCCGTGGGCAAAATTGCCCAGCTTCCGGCTTTCGACGAGCATCGCCTGATAGACACGCTCATTGATCATCAGCGCCGAGATCGGCTGCATGCCGGCGGACAGCGCCTTGGCGCTGGAGATCATGTCAGGCTGCAGGCCGAACGTCTGGCAGCCCCACACGTTGCCGGTGCGGTAGAAGCCGCAGATCACCTCGTCGGCAATGAACAGCATGTCGTATTTGCGGACCACCGCCTGCATCTTCTCCCAGTAGGTGCGCGGGGGAATGATGGCGCCACCGGCACCCATCACCGGTTCGGCGATGAAGGCGGCACAGGTGTCGGGGCCTTCGGCCAGGATCAGTTGCTCCAGCGCGTCGGCCATGCGGGTGGCGAACTGTTCCTCTGACTCACCAGGTTGGCGCTGGCGGTACCAGTGCGGAAATTCAGTGTGGCGGAACTCCGGGAAGGGCAGGCCGAAATCGGCGTGCATGTCGGGCTTGCCGGAGGCGCTGATCGAGGCGCTCGTGCTGCCGTGGTAGCCCATCTTGCGGCCGATGATCTTGCGCTTCTGCGGCTTGCCGATGGCGGCGTGGTAGTACCAGACCAGTTTGATCGCGGTGTCGTTGGCTTCGGAGCCGGAACACTGGAACAGCACCTTGCTCATCGGCACTGGCGCGATTGACAGCAGCCGTTCGGCCAGTTCGACGCCGTTCTCATGCGTGGTGTGGCGGTACAGGTGGTAGTAGCCCATGCGCCGCATCTGCTCATACGCGACCTTGGCGAGGCGCTCGCTGGCGTAGCCGAGGGAGGCGCACCATAGGCCGGCGGCGGCGTCGATGAAGCGGTTACCGGCGTCGTCGTAAACGGCGATGCCTTCACCGCGGTCCATCACCACCGGTCCGACGTCCCGGTGCAGGGCGAGGTTGGTCTGCGGGTGGACCAGCGACTCGATGTCGCGCGCCTGGATGGAATTCGGAATGTGGTTCATGCCGCGGCTCCCCTGGGGTTGCGTGCAGTGTGGCGCAGCTTGGGGCGGGGCGGAAGTCGGTTGCCGACGCAGCCTATGCCTGGATCAGTCCGCTCGGCGTCGCCGGGCGAGGCCGGCAATGCCGCCAACTGCCATGATGAGCAGGCTGACCGAACCTGGTTCCGGGATCGCCGCCACCGACCAGGTTCCCTCGGTCCCGTGGTCCGTGTCGGCGATAGTCGGACCGATGCTCCAGCGACCATCCGCAAGGCTGGTGGTAAACGTAAAGCCGGCACCGGTGATGGTGATGTCCGCCGCACCGGGCAGACCGGCGGGCAACGAGCCGGTCAGCATCCCGGCGCCGGATCCCGAGGCGATCAACAAGGGAAAGTCGGGTCCGTAGAGCCCCAGGCCGGAGAACAGGTTGGTTGGGGCGTAGGCGAACGAGACAAGGTTCGCCAAAGTCAAGGCAGCACCCGGCGTGTAGCCCTTCAGGCGCAAGGTAGCGGTCGCCACACCGGAACAATCCGTGCACGTGCCGGTAAATGTGTAGGGCGTTCCCGACGTTGCGGCTGCAAGTATTTCCGCTTGGAGACCTGAGAGCCCGATGATACCAATCACTTCAGATCTGGCGGGTGCTGCCGTCAGCACGGCCAGTGTCAGCGCTGCCACTGCTGCCACACCGCATCGTGGGTTCGTCATGTTCGTGCCTTCGGATCGGATCCGCAAAAATATGCAGCTTGCCCGCCCAGTCAACCTGCGTACTGCCAGGCAAGCGGGCAGGCGCGGAGCGCTCCGCCAGAAGTCTCGGTCTGTCTATCCCGCCACCAATCGCGCGGCGGGTGCGGGTCATTCTGCCCAGGCACGATCAGCTTCCGCCTGTCCGCTTATGCCTGCTCGAGCCGCTGCACCAGCCGGGGTCCCACCACCCCATCAACCGCCAGCACCAGTGCGGCCACGCCCAGGTTCCAGAACAGGATCTCCGCCGATGCATCCAGCGGATGCAGCAGCGACAGCGCCGTCGCCGTGACCGCCGCCACCGCCAGCCCGCCCAGCAGCACCGGCCCCCGCCGCCACAGCCGGGCAGTGTGCCGCAGCATCCACAGGGTCAGCAGCGACAGCGGAATGGAGCTCGCCAGCAGCGTGGACGCGCAACGCAGCGTCTCGCCCGGCGGCGACGATCCATCGGGGCTGACCCATTGCGCGAGGCAGCTATAGCCGATCGTCGTCACCCACAGCGCCGCTGCCGGTAACGGCAGCAGCGCCCAGCCCCGCGCACGGTCGGGCAGGCTGGCCAGGAACGCCGCCAGCGCCGCCAGCACGGCGGTCAACGCCGAGGCCGCCACGCCCAAGGCGAAGCGCGGCTGGGCAAGCAGCGTGCCCAGGCCGGGCCGCGCCCCGTGCCACAACGCCAGCGCGCCGACCACGGCCAGTGCTGCCAGCAGCCACAGGCACAGACGGACCCATGGCGACGGCAGTCGCCGCACCGGGCGGGCCTGCGCGGCCAGCGTCTCAATGAGGTCGTCGGTCTTCGTCATAGAAGCGGATGCCCGCCCAGCAGGCGGCGCAGGCTCTGGATGCCCCGATGCGTCGCGACTTTCAGCGCGGTCACCGACATGCCAGAGGCGGAAGCGGCTTCCTTCAGCGACATCTCCTGTAGCTTCACCAGTTCGATCGCGGTCCGCTGACCCGCCGGCAGTGCCGCGACGGCTTGCCGGACGGTGTGCGCGTCCCATGCGTCCGTATCTGTATTCGATGCCGGCGACGCAAAGGTTTCATGCTCCAAAGTTATGGCCACCTCGCGCGCGGCAACACGACTGACGCCGCGCAACCGGTCGACCAGGCGATAGCGCGCGATCCCCGCCAGCCACGGCCGGAACGGCCGGTCCGGATCGTAGGTATGCCGCACCGTGTGCAGCGTCATCAGGATGTCCTGCACGGCGTCGTCGATATCGGCCGGTCGCGCGAAAAACCGGCCGGCGGCGCGGCGTAAATAGGGTGTGACACCGATCAGTACTTGCCGGTACGCGACGCGGTCGCCTGCCTGTGCCTGGCGCATCAGGGCAGACAGCGCCGCATCCCGCGTGCGCCTTTCATCCTGTGCCGCTTGCGTATCTGTCATCGTCCGACCGTCTGTTGGCATGCTGTATCGGTGTGACACGGCTCGGGCCGGAAAATTTCAGGGCCGCGTAACCTTTCCGATGCTGGGACCGAATTCTGCTGTGTCGGGCCGCTCCCGGTCCGCATCAGCAGGAGAATTTCGCCATGCACCGTCGTAGCCTCGCCACCGCCACGCTCGCCACCGCCCTGGGTCTTGCCTTTGCCGGGATCGCTCCGGCGCAGGCACAGATGGACAAGTCCTCGATGGACCCGAAGGCGCAGACCGCACAGCGCATGACGCAGGAGAAGCTGGAGAAGTGCTTCGGCATCGCTGCGCGCGGCAAGAATGATTGCGCCCAGGGCGCTCAGTCCTGCGCAGGTCATGCGACCATGGACCGCGATCCGGCCTCGTTCGTGCTGGTGCCGGCCGGTGCGTGCGGCAAGATTGCCGGCGGCAGCCTCAAAGGCGCATGAGCCCGCTCGGTGTGCCGGCCGGATCGGGGTATCCGGCCGGCGCGCCGATCCAGGCTTCCGCCGGGATCGGCCTGCGTTTTCCCCATCATGCCGCAATGCTCGCCGAGCGGCCGCCGGTCGCCTGGCTGGAGGTGCACGCCGAGAACTACATGGGCGGTGGCGCGGCGCTGGCGTATCTGACCGCGATCCGCCAGCATTATCCGCTGTCGCTGCACGCCGTCGGCCTGTCGCTCGGCAGCGCGGACGGCCTGGACCGCCGGCACTTGGAGCGGTTGGCGACGTTAGTGGACCGGATCGAACCGGGGTTGGTGTCGGAGCACCTGGCCTGGAGCATCACCGGCGGTCATTACGTCGCCGATCTGTTGCCGCTGCCGCTGACCGAGGAGGCGCTGGACGTCGTCTGCCGCAACGTTGACGTGATGCAGACGCGGCTTGGGCGCACGATCCTGGTGGAGAACCCGTCCACCTGCCTGCGCTTCCGGCACTCCACCATTCCGGAATGGGAGTTTCTGACCGCAGTGGCAGCGCGCACCGGCTGTGGGCTGCTGTGCGACGTCAACAACATCGCGGTCAGCGCGGCCAATCACGGATTCGATCCGCTGCAGTATCTGCACGGCTTGCCCCCAGCGTGCGTCGGCGAGATCCATGTCGCCGGGCACAGCGTGCACACGTTGCCTGGGGGCAGGACGATCCGCATCGACGACCATGGGTCGCGCGTGAGCGACGCTGTTTGGGGCCTGTTGGCGGCGGCGACCGCACGGTTTGGCGCCGTGCCAACCTTGGTTGAGTGGGACAACGACATCCCGCCGCTGCCCGTGCTGCTGGCTGAAGCCGACGCGGCGCAGCAGGTCTTGGACAGAGCCACGGGAGTGCGCCATGCCCTCGCTGCGTGAGCTGCAGGCGGATATCGCGCGCGCCGTGCTGCTGGGTGAGCCCGAAGCGGCGGCGGTGCATGTGATGGCCGACGGTATAGCCGCCGAGCAACGTCTGGCGCTTTACCAGGGCAATGTACGCGCGGCGCTGACCACTGCGCTGAGGCTGACATTTCCGGCGGTGGAACGGCTGGTCGGCGTCGAGTTCTTTACCATGGCCGCGGCGCGCTGCCTGCGCGCCCATCCGCCGTGCAGTGCCTGGCTGGACCAGTATGGCGCCGCATTCCCCGGTTTCCTGGGCGCGATGCCGGAATGCGCCACGCTGCCCTACCTGGCGGACGTGGCGCGTTTCGAGCATGCGTTGAGCGTTGCGGCGCATGCGCCGGATGAGCCGGCGCTGGACCTTGCGGCATTGGCCGCGGTGCCGCCGTCGCGCCATGCCGCTCTGCGCTTCCGGGCGCATCCGTCCGTGACACTGCTGCGCTGCGACGCGCCGGTAGACGCCATTGCCGACGCGGCGCTGGCCGATGACGCGGACGCGCTGGCTGCCATCGATCCCTGTGCCGGGCCGGTGCACCTGGTGGTGCATCGCGGCGCCGAGGGCGTGGTGACGGAGCGTATCGACGCCATGGATTACTGCTTCCTCGACCGCCTGTTCGGCGGCGCAACCTTGGCGGCGCTGCTGGAGGCCGCCGGTGCCGATGCCGCCGGCCTGCTTGCCCATCAGTTCATCACCGGCCGGATTGCCGGGTTCTCGGAGGCTGATCCATGAATGATGTCGTTCGTCTGCAACCCGCCAGTATCCTATCCCGGCTCATCGGCTGGCTCGACGCGGTGCCTTACGGGCTGCTCGCCCTGCCGCTGCGCCTCGCGGTGGCCACCGTGTTCTGGCGCTCCGGCCTGACCAAGCTGGCCGACTGGAACGCGGCGCTGTTCTTGTTTGAAAACGACTACCAGTTGCCGCTGCTGCCGCCGATGCTCGCCGCGCTGATGGCGGTGACGGTTGAGCTGACGACGCCGCCGCTGCTGGTGCTGGGCCTGCTGACCCGTCCTGTGGCAGCGGTGCTGCTGGGCATGACGCTGGTGATCCAGGTGCTGGTCTATCCGACGGCCTGGCCGACGCATATCCAGTGGGCGGCGATGCTGTTGGTGCTGTTGTGCCGCGGCGCCGGCCAGGTGTCGGCGGATCATTGGCTGGCGCGCTGGTGGTTGAGCCGGTCCGAGATCGGCGCGCCGGCGGCGGTGCGAGCAGCGCGGTGAAAGGGGGCGCTATCGACCGCATCTGAATCTGTTGCGGCCCGCGCGGGCTTCTTTACAAGGTGCAACACGCCCCGCCGTAAGCGGGGGACGGGAGGGACACCGCGCGATGCAACAGAAGACCGGATCGATCACCCGCCGCAACCTTGGACGCCTCGCCGGCGGCCTTGCGGCGACAACCCTGGCCGCTCCGGCGCTGGCGCAAGGTGGCGGAGCCCTGCGCGTCGGCCTGATGCTGCCGTTCTCCGGCACCTTTGCCGCCCTCGGCGAGAACATTGCCGCGGCGGTCGACCTGCATCTGCAGGAACGCGGTGGCAAGATGGGCGGCCGCGCCATCGAGATCATCCGCCTCGACGACGAAAGCAACCCGGCCAACGCTGTCCAGAACGTCAACCGCCTGCTTGGCCGCGACAAGGCCGAGGTGCTGATCGGCACCGTCCATTCAGGCGTGGTGATGGCGCTGGTCCAGGCCAGCCGGGAACGCGGCGTGCCGCTGATCATACCCAACGCCGGCAACGTCGCCGCCACGCGCAGCCTTTGTGCGCGGACCGTGTTCCGCAGTTCCTTCAGCAACTGGCAGCCGGCCTACGGTATGGGCCTGGCGCTGGGCAAGCAAGGTGTGAAGCGCGCGGTATGGGTCACCTGGGACTATGCCGCCGGGTCCGAGTCCGGGGAAGGCTTCCGCGATGGATTGAAAGCGGGCGGCGCGGAACTGGTGAAGGAACTGAAACTGCCCTTCCCGGAAACCAATTTCCAACCGCTACTGGCGCAGATCCCCGACCTTAAGGTCGATGTTGTCGGCGCCTTTTTCGCCGGCGGCGGCGCGGTGCAGTTCGTGCGCGACTACGCTGCGTCCGGCCTGAAGGACAAGATCCCGCTGTGCGGCTCGGGCTTCCTGACTGAAGGCACGCTGGGCGGGCAGGGCGCCGCGGCCGAGGGCATTCGCACCGCGCTGCACTACGGTGACGGCCTGGACAACCCGAAGAACAAGACGTTCCGGGACGCCTTCAAGCAGAAGACCGGCCGCGAAGCGGATGTCTACGCCGTGCAGGGCTACGATGCCGCCCAAATGCTGGGCATCGGGCTCGATGGCGCCAAGGGCGACCCGGCGGCCGAAGCGGCCTGGGCCGGCGCCATCGAGAAGGCCCGCATCGACAGCCCGCGCGGCGCCTTCACCCTGTCGCCGAGCCATAATCCGGTGCAGAACATCTATCTGCGCGAGGCAAAGGGCGGGCAGAACGTGGTCATCGGTATCGCCGCCGAGGCGCTGGCCGATCCGGGCACCGGCTGCAAGATGTCCTGACACCTGCCTTGACGGGCCTGCTGTCGCAGCTTCTCAACGGGATCCAGTATGGCCTGCTGCTGTTCCTGATCAGCAGCGGGCTGACGCTGATTTTTGGCGTCATGGGCGTGATCAACCTCGCCCATGGCAGCCTGTTCATGGTCGGCGCCTACCTGGCCTTTGTCGTGGTGCGGGAGACCGGGGTGCTGTGGCTGGCACTGCCCTGCGCCGTCCTGGGCGGCCTGGCGCTGGGCGCGGTGCTGGAGCACGGGCTGTTCCGCCGCTTCTACCGGCGGGAGCACCTGGATCAGGTGCTGCTGACCTTCGCGTTGATCCTGCTGTTCGAGGAAGCGCGCTCGCTGCTTCTCGGCAACGACTTCCACAGCGTGAACGTGCCGGCGGCGCTGGATTTCCCGGTGCCGGTGACCGCCACGTTTGCCTACTCGGCGTATCGCCTGGTGGTGCTGGGCATCTGCCTGCTGGTGGCCGCGCTGCTGTTCCTGGGCATCGAGCGCACGCGGGTCGGCAGCGCCGTGCGGGCCGCGGCGGAACGGCCGGAGATGGTGGAACTGCTGGGCCTCGATCCGCGGCGCATCCAGTTGCTGGTGTTTGCCGTCGGTACGGCGCTGGCGATGCTGGCCGGCGCGCTCGCGGCGCCGCTGTATTCCGTCTATCCCGGCATGGGCGACAACTTCCTGATCGTCTGCTTTGTGGTGGTCGTGGTCGGTGGGGTCGGATCGATCTCCGGCGCCTTCTGGGGGGCGCTGCTGATCGGAATAGTTGACACGCTGGGTAAGGCTTATGCACCATCGCTTGCCGGGCTCGCCATCTACCTACTGATGGCGGCGGTCCTGCTCTGGCGCCCGACCGGGCTCTTGGGTTCGGGCGGGCGCCTAGCGTGACCAGCGCGGGCCGAACCGGCACATTTCTCCTTCTGTTTGCTGCGACCGCCCTGGCGTTCTGGCCGCTGTTCGCGTCCGGGTATCAGGTGCAGCTTGTCGCCACCGCCCTGGTGTCGGCCCTGTTCGCGCTGAGCCTGCAACTGCTCGCGGGCGGCGCGGGGATGATCAGCCTGGGCCACGCGGCGTTCTTCGGCGTTGGTGCCTATGCAGTGTACCTGCTGCCCGCGGGAACCTCGATCCTGCTGACGCTGCCGGCGGCGGCGCTGCTGGCGGCGCTGTGTGCGCTGCCGGTGGGGGCCCTGTCGCTGCGCACCCGCGGCTTCTTCTTCCTGATGGTCACGCTGGCCTTCGGGCAGATGCTGTATTTCGTCTTCCATGACACGCCGCTGGGCGGCGGCAAGGACGGCGTCTTCGTCACCCGCCCGGCGCTGTCCGCTTTCGGCTGGGTCATCGACGTGCCGCGCCGCTCCCGCCCCGCCGCCATGCTGTGGCTGAACCTGGCCGCGTTGGGCGCCGCTTATGCCGCGCTGGCGGCGCTGATGCGCACGCAGTTCGGTCACGCGTTGCGCGGCATCCGCGCCAATGAGGATCGCATGCGCGCGCTGGG
>JAFEFW010000669.1 GCA_018240405.1 Pseudomonadota bacterium | reverse complement strand
GATATCGGTGACCAGCGCGGCGTAGTCCGGTGACAGCCGGCGTTCGGCCCCGTAGGCCAGGGGCGAATCGATCTCCCGGTTGATGCGGCCGGGCCGCGGCGTCATCAACACCACGCGGCGGGCCAGGAATGCCGCTTCGTAGATCGAGTGGGTCACGAACACGACGGTGCAGCGCGCCGACTGCCAAAGCGCCAGCAGATCCTCCTGCAGGCCGTTACGGGTGAACTCGTCCAGAGCTGCGAACGGTTCGTCCATCAGCAAAAGCCGCGGCTGCGTCACCAGGGCGCGCGCAATGGACACACGCATGCGCATTCCGCCGGAGAGTTGCCGGGGCCGCGACTGTTCAAAGCCGGTGAGACCAACGCGCCCAAGGGCCGCGCGCACCGCTGGCATCGCCTGCTCCCGCGACTGTCCCCGCAGGCGGAGCGGCAGGAACACGTTGTCCTCGGCGGTGGCCCAGGGCAGCAATGTGGCGTCCTGGAACACAAAACCGATGTCGCCGGCCACCGGTGGCCCGCCGTCCCATGTGAGGTCGCCGGCGTCGGGTTGATCCAATCCCGCGATCAGCCGCAGCAGGGTGGATTTGCCGCAGCCGGACGGGCCCAGAAGAGCGACAAAATCCGCTTCCGCCAGGCGCAGGTTGGCGTCGCGCAACGCCTCGGTGCCGTTGGGGAAACGGCGCCCCACATGGTTGATTGCCAGCACGCTCGGCTCAGGGCTGCAGCCCGACCTTCTTGTTCACGAACTGCAGTGTGTAGGCCTTGGTGACGTCCAGGCCGGGCGGATAGATCCCCTGCGCCTGCGTATCCTTGTAGAAGGCCGCCCAGCGCTCCGACGTCATGGCGCCGATGCCCAGCGTGGCGGCATCGCCCGAGGTCAGGATGCCGTTGGACTTCAGCGCCGATCGCCCGTAATCGATGAGGGCCTGCGTCATCTCCGGGTTTTCCTTCAGGATCAACGCATTGCCCGGTGTCGGGTCGCCGTTCAGGTAGGAGTACCAGCCCAGGATCGAGGCGTCCACAAAGCGCTGTACCAGGTCCGGCTTCTCCTTGATCATCTTGTCCGACGTGGCAAACAGGCTGGAGTAGCCCTGGAACCCGGCATCGGCGACCAGCAGCACCACCGGTTGAATGCCCGTCGCTTCCTTGATCGAAAACGGCTCCGAGCCCAGGTAGCCCTGCTGCACGGCGGTCTTGTCAGCCAGGAACGGCGCCATGTTGAAGGTGTATGGCCGGATCTGGCTATCGGTGTAGCCGAATTTTGCCTTCAGGAAATTCCACCAGCCGGCCCGGGTGTCGCCGCTGATCATGATCGGCTTGCCCTTCAGCGCGGCGAAGCTGTCATTGCCCTGGCCGGGATGGGCGATCAGCACCGCCGGCTCCTTCTGGTACATCGCCGCGACCGTGCGGAACGGGATGTTCTCCTTGACGAAATTCAGCGCCAGGAAGGAGTTGCTGGTGATGTTGAAGTCCAGCCGTCCGGCCAGCAACAGCGCCGGGTGGTTGACCTGCGGCCCGCCCTGCCGGATCGACACGTCCAGCCCCGCCTTCTGGTAAAGGCCCGTGGCGAGCGCCTGATAATAGCCGCCATATTCCGCCTCGGCCTTCCAATCGAGGCCAAAGGTGATTTTGTCGGCCGCCTGTGCCGCGACGGGCGCCAGCAACAGGGTCAGCAACGCGGCGATACGGCGCATTCGGGACATTCCCATCCATGGTCGATTCCGCCGAGAATGGCATCTGTGCACCAGGAGGCAAGATGGGAACGAATTTGAGCTTCGGGCTGGCGGGGCGGCGAGCCATCGTCACCGGCCATCGCGGAGGCATCGGCGGCGCGATTGCGGCGGTCCTGGCGGAGGACGGGGTTGAGGTGATTGGCCTCGACCTGCCGGATTTCGACCTCTCCGACACCGCCGCATTGGAACAGCGTCTGGCAGCGCTGATTGCGGAACGGGGGCCGGTGGACATCCTGGTGAACAACGCCGGCGTGACGGTTTTGGGCAGTGTGCTGGAGACATCGCTGGCCGAGGTCGAGCGGGTGTTTCGGGTCAACTTCCTGGCCGCCTACGCGCTGATGCGCGCGGTCCTGCCGGGCATGGCGGCGAAGCGCCGGGGGGCGATCGTCAATATCGCGTCCGATCAGGCGCTGATCGGTAAGCAGGTCAGCGCGGCCTATGGCGCGTCCAAGGCCGCCATTGCCCAACTCTCCCGCTCCGCGGCGCTCGACTGGGCTCCGCATGGCATCCGCGTCAACTGCATTGCCCCCGGCAGTACGGATACGGCAATGCTGGCCACGGTCATCGGCGACCTGGCGGCGAAGTATCCCGACCGCTTCCCAGTTTCTTCGGCCGACGCCTACAAAGGCGGCGTTCCGCTCGGTCGCTTCGCCGATCCCCGTGAGATCGCGACAGCCGTCGCCTTCCTCTGCTCCGAAGCCGCGTCATTCATCACCGGCGTGATCCTGCCGGTCGATGGCGGCGGAACGGCGCAGTGAGGCAGGCGGTTGTAACCGGTGGCACGCGCGGGATCGGCCGCGCGGTCGCCGATCGCCTTGCGGCGGACGGATGGCAGGTGCTGACGCTGGCGCGTACCCCGCTCGCCGACAATCCGCACCGGTTTGCCGTATGCGACGTCGCGGATGCCGCGGCGGTGGCCGCAGCATTTGCTCCGCTGGTGCAGGTCGATGCATTGGTCAATGCCGCCGGGATTGCCGGCGCCAATCGCCTCGATGGCGATGACGTCCTATGGCACGCGATCATCGACTCGAACCTGCACGGCACCTACCACACCTGCAAGGCGGCGCTCCCGAAGTTGCCGGACGGCAGCGGCCGGATCGTCAACATCGCTTCGGTGCTGGGGCTGCGCGGCGTACCCGACCAGACCGCCTACTGCGCCGCCAAGCACGGCGTCGTCGGCTTTACCAGGGCGCTGGCGCTGGCTGTGGCGCCGCGTGGCGTCACGGTGAATGCACTCTGCCCCGGTTGGGTCGATACCGAAATGGCGCATCAGCGCTACACCGAACTTGGCATTACACCAGAGCAGGCGGCGGCAGGCGTGCCGACCGGACGCGTCGCGACGCCAGCCGAGATTGCCGATGCGGTGGTCTGGCTGCTGCGCCCGGAGTCCCGCGGCATTACCGGTCATGCGCTACCGGTCGAAGGCGGCGGTCTGGCACTCCCCTAGGCGACAAAAAGCCCCGTCGTTAGCCGGAAATTAACATCTGGCGTGATGAACTGCCGGCAGGTCCCTCGTCATCCGCATCGGCGACGGCACCTGCCGGGAGAACCTGCCGCCGATGTCGTATTGTTTGTCGTTCGTGCCTCATGTTGCGGTGGCCATAGCACTTGCGGCTTCGGCCAACCGCCTCCTGGCGCTGATGACAGGCAGCGGCGCGACGTATCTGGACGCGGCCGCCACCGTCGCGCTGCTGGCGGCCGGTGCCGTGCTGCTGCGGCGATCCAGCCTGGCGGAGGGCGAACCGGCGCGGCGCAGCTTGAGCCTCGGCGCGCCGCGGGCGCAGCACACGGTGGCGACCACCGGGCCGAATGCCATACCGCCAGGTCCCGTGGCGGACCCCCCTGCCGCAGCTGACCTGCTTCTGCCGTCCGGCGTGGCGCCGTCCCCGAATGCGATGTCCTTGGACAACGCCTCCGCCGCGGTCGAGCAACTGCTCGCCGTCATCAATACCGTCGGCCTGGCGCAACTCGAAATCGGCTTCAAGGCCATGAGCGCCAATGCCGAGGCTGAACAGGCCAATGCCAACGTCGCCGCCGTCGCTGCGGCGGCAGAGCAGATCGCGGCGTCGATTCATCGGATCACCGGAGAAGCCCGCACCACTGTCGGCGTGGTGCAGTCGGCCGCGGGCGAGGCGGTCCGCGCCGCCAGCGTCATCCGGTCCGTGGTCGACGGTGTGGGGGCTGTTCGAGACATCCTGTCCCTGATCGCCGGCATCGCCCGGCAGACCAACCTGCTGGCCCTGAATGCGACGATTGAGGCCGCCAGGGCAGGAGAAGCAGGCCGCGGCTTCGCCGTCGTCGCATCGGAGGTGAAGGCGCTTGCGGCGCATACTGCGAAGGCAACGGAGCAGATCACAGCCCAGCTTACGGACCTCGACCAGGTCAGCGAGCAGGCCTTGGCGACGGTTGCGGCGGTTACCAGCAGCATCGGCCGCATTGAGGGCTTCGAAACACTCCTGAGCGCGGCGCTGGCGGAGCAGGACGAGGCAATCCGGCGGATCAGCGAGAATGCGCAGCAGGCCGCGGCCAGCACCAGAAACGTCAATGAATCGATCAGCGGCGTGGCGCAGTCGTCGGACCAGATTACCGACGCTGCTCAGGAACTGGCTGATGCAGCAAACCGAATCAGTGCCGATCTGAAGCTCGTGCGGAATGCAACGACCTCGACCCTCGGTGCTGCCGGTTAAACCGCAACGACAGGAGTAGAACGCGATGACCTTGATGGCCTGGAATGACGCATTTTCTGTTGGTGTGCCCTCGATCGACAAGGAGCACCAGAGGCTGATCGGGCTGTTGAACGCGCTGTATGACGCGGTGCAGTCCAACCAGGCAAAAGAGAAGCTTGGCCAGGTGCTGGATGGTTTGATCGCCTATACCGCCACGCACTTCAAGACCGAGGAGAGATACTTCGCGCAGACACACTACCCCGACGCGGAACGTCACAGCCGCGAACACGAGGAGCTGACGCGTCAGGTGCTTGAGGTGCAACGCCGTTTCAAGGCGGGCGAGACCGCGACGCTGTCGATGGAGGTGATGAATTTCCTGAAGCGCTGGTTGGTCAACCATATCCAGGGCAGCGACCGGAAGTATGCTCCGCACTTGCAGTCCAAGGGCATCAAGTAACGATCCGGCATCCGGCTCGCCACGGGCGCTGCTGGCGCCCCACGGTAGCGCGTGGCAGACTGTTGCCAAGCACACCGCGGGGAAACGAGCATGGTCACGATGGGCAGCGGCGACTACCTGTACGAACCGGTCGAGGACTGGGCAAGACTGCCGCCCGGCTGGTCGTTCAAGGAAATCGGCGGCGTCGGCGTGGACAGCAAGGACAATGTCTACGTCTTCAACCGTGGCGAACATCCGATGATCGTGTTCGACCGTGACGGCAACTTCCTGCGCTCGTGGGGCGAGGGCCTGTTCGTGCGGGCGCATGGCGTTTACATGGCGCCCGACGAAACATTATGGCTCACCGACGACGGCGACCACACCGTGCGACAATGCTCGGTGGACGGAAAAGTGCTGCTGACACTGGGCGTCGCTGGCAAACCCGCACCCTACATGAGCGGCGAACCGTTTCACCGCTGCACCCATACCGCGATGGCGCCAAATGGCGACATCTACGTCTCCGACGGCTATGGCAATTCCCGCGTACACAAGTATTCGCCCGACGGACGACTGCTGTTGTCCTGGGGCGGCCCCGGCACCGATCCCGGTGAATTCAACATCGCGCACAACATCACCTGTGACGATGACGGCTGGGTGTATGTCGCCGACCGTGAGAACCATCGCGTGCAGGTGTTCGACGGCAACGGCAGATATGAAACGCAGTGGAACAACCTGCACCGTCCGTGCGGCCTGTACATGCCGCGTGGCAAGTGCCCCGTGTGCTACATCGGTGAACTGGGACCGGCGCAGCCCGTGAACCGCGATATGCCGAATCTTGGCCCGCGGGTGTCAATCGTCGATCACACCGGCAAACGGATATCCCGGCTCGGCGGTCTCGCACCGGGTCTGCGCGCCGACCAGTTCATGGCGCCGCATGGGATATGTGTGGACAGCCACGGCGACATCTACGTGGGCGAAGTGTCCTGGACGAATTGGCCACCGACCTTCCCGGACCAGCCGCGGCCCGACAATCTGCGGTCCCTGCAGAAGTTCCGCCGCATAAGGTAGGATATGGGCTCGGGATACGCCTGGGACCGCCTGGCACCCGCAGCCGGGCCCAGCGGTAGGCTCCGTGGCCAGTGCGGAACGGGCCGCGCAACGGCAAATCGGATCACGCGGTGCGTTCAGGTCTGGCGAGAGTGCCTGCGCGGCTAAATTGTGCCATGGCACCATCACCACATGCCCATCGCCGTTCTTGCCCAGCAACCTGTCCTTCCAACCGGAGCCGCCCATGATCAGCGTTGAGGAAGCCAGAGACCGCATCCTGTCCGCGCTTCGCCCGACCGCGGCGGAAACGGTCGGCCTGTCAGCCGCCTGGAACCGTGTCCTCGCCGCGCCAGTCATCGCGCGGCTGACGCAACCGCCAGCCGACGTCTCGGCCATGGACGGCTACGCCCTGCGGGCGGCTGATGGCAGCCTCGGCGCCGCGCTGCGCGTGATCGGCGCCGCCCCTGCCGGCCACCCGTTCGACGGGCGCGTCGGTCCCGGCGAGGCGGTGCGGCTGTTCACCGGCAGTGTGGTTCCGGCAGGCGCGGACGCGATCCTGCTGCAGGAGGATGCAACCCGCGACGGCGACAGCCTGCGGGTCAATGAGGCGGTGGTTCTTGGCCGCCATATCCGCCGCGCGGGCCAGGATTTCGCCGCCGGCGATACGGTGGTACCAGCAGGGCGGCGCCTGACCGCCCGCGACATTGGCCTCGCCGCCGCGGCAAACCACCCATGGCTGGTCGTGCACCGGCTTCCACGGGTCGCGATTCTGGCCACCGGTGACGAGATCGCGCTGCCCGGTGAGCCGATTCCGTCAGGCGGCATCGTCAGTTCCAACTCACATGCTCTGGCCGCGCTGGTGCGCGCGATTGGCGGTGAACCCGCGGTGCTGCCGGTAGCACGCGACGACGAAGCCGCCATTGCTGCGGCTGCCGACCAGCTTCACGGCATGGATCTGCTGGTGACGACTGGCGGCGCCTCGGTGGGTGACCACGACCTTGTTATCAAGGCGCTGCAGGCGCGCGGCATGACGCTCGATTTCTGGCAGATCGCCATGCGGCCGGGAAAACCACTGCTGTTCGGGCAACTTGGCTTGACGCCGGTGGTTGGGCTGCCGGGCAATCCAGTTTCGGCGATGGTTTGCGCGATCCTGTTCCTGGTGCCGGCGCTGGCTCGCCTCGGCGGTTTGCCGCCAGCGCCGCCACCGACCACAATGGCGTTACTGGGAACCCCAGTAAAAGCAAATGACCGCCGTGCCGACCATCTGCGTGCGACTATAGAGTCCGATTCGCAGGGGCGCCTGATTGTCACCCCGTTCCCAGTGCAGGATTCGGCCATGCTGCGCCGTTTGGCGCTTGCCGATGCGCTTGTCTTGCGTGAGCCGAATGCTCCTGCACTCGAAGCAGGGGTCGAAGTCCGGATCATTCGACTCGATTCGCTCGGTTTGTGACGAGTCCGAACCCAGAAATTCACCGTATTTTCGTCGGTTCTCGTTTTTGTCCACAGTTTCGCTTGACGACCGTATGTGAACCTACATAGAACAGCGTGCGGTTGCTGATTTGTTCCGGCAGCGCTGATTGTTCATGCAGGGGTTCTCCGATGTTGACTCGGAAGCAATACGAATTGCTGGTGTTTATTGATCGCCATTTGAAACAAACCGGCTTTTCGCCGAGCTTTGAGGAGATGAAGGAGGCGCTGGACTTGAAGTCGAAGTCGGGGATTCACCGGCTGGTCTCGGCGCTGGAGGAGCGCGGCTATATCGCCCGCCGTCATCACCGCGCGCGTGCGCTGGACGTGTTGCGCCTGCCGGAGAACATGCAGGCGGCTACACGGGAGGTCGCGCCCGGGTTCTCCGAACCCCAGGCCGGGTTCTCACCCAACGTCATCCAGGGCGACTTCACGCCGCGCATCAGCGGCGCCCGCGCCGCGCAGGAGGCCAGCGCGATCGAATTGCCGCTCTATGGTCGCATCGCCGCCGGCCTGCCGATCGAGGCCCTGCAGAACCAGAGCGACGTGCTGGAAGTGCCGACCGCGCTGCTGGGCTCTGGCGAGCATTTTGGCCTGGAGGTGGCCGGCGACTCCATGATCGAAGCCGGCATCCTCGACGGCGACTATGTCATCATCCAGCGCGGCGACGTTGCCGATAACGGGCAAATCGTGGTGGCCCTGGTGGACGACAATGAGGTGACGTTGAAGCGCCTGCGCCGCCGCGGCAACTCGATCGCGCTGGAACCGTGCAACGTGCGCCATGAGACACGGATCTTTCCGGCTGACCGGGTGAAGGTGCAGGGGCGGCTCGTCGCGCTGTTGCGGAAGTACTGAGCCCACGGGCTGGTGACGTTGGCGGTCTGGCCGCCACGTCAGCGTCCGGCACGCGGCCGCGCCGTCATGGATGGTCGATCCGGCTCAGGACATAGGACGCACCCTGGCGGAGCGGTGTCAGGGTTATGCCTTGCGGGATGCTGATAACAGGATCCTGAACAGCCAGCAGATAGTCGTAGCGCCCCAGATCGCCGGCCAGGTCCGGGTTGGGGGCGAAATGGATGTAATCCGCAAGGCCCGGCTTGATCTTCAGCGGCGCGATGGCGCCAGCAAAAATGTATCCAGTGAACGCCTGCTGCCGTGCCGCGGCCAGCACGGGAACGTGCTCCAGCGGCGGCGTCCGGCGACGTGAGCGTGGTTCCACCTCGCCGCGAATCACCAGCAGCCGTGCGCCGGGCGGCACCGGCGCCAACGCATCCCGATACTCCGCCAGTACCGGCTGCACCGCTACCCAATCCACGACGATCGACGCAATCCGAACGACCAGGCACAGGCTGAGCACAGCCAGCACGATGCGTCGGCGGAGCGGCACCGTGCTGTCAAGCCGCAGGCTTGCCAGGAAGAAGAAGCCGGCGCCTGCGGGCAGCCGGTAGTCCGCGTAGTTGGAGCCGAACAGCGTGCGCGGAAACGCGAAGGTCAGCAGCAGGAAGACCAGCAGGGCCGGCAGCATGCGTCGGTGCAGCCGCAGTACACCCGTCCCCAGGCCGATGCCGAACGTCGCAAGCAATACGAGCAGCAATGGCAGTTCGATAAGCGGCTGGTTGAAGTAGACCGGTGAGACCAGCGCCTCCAGCTTCCAGGTGAGCGTGCTCCAGCGCGTGACAGCGGCTTCGGATGAGGTCGGGCTGACCGCCAGGGCCGTCAGCGGCAGGACCAGCGTCGCTGCGATATCGAGGGATGGACGCAATCTGGGCATCCGCCAGCGACCGTTGGCGCGGGCAGCCTCCAGCAGCAGGGAGGTCTCATAGCCGGCAACACAGACAGCATAGAGGCCAAACGCGTAGAGATGGACCAGGAGGAGGCCGACGCCGGTCAGCAGGAAGCAGAGTGTGTCGCGCCAGTACCAGACGGGACGTCGCCGCAGCCACAGCGCGAACAGCAGCAACGCCAGGCTCGTGCCGATGAAATAGCTGGCAAAGCCGAAGCGGAACGCGCCGCTGTACAGGATGATGCCGGTGAACAGCGATAAGCCCCACTGGCTGGCGTTCAAGCCGCGGTCGACGGCCATCGTGCCAAGGCACAGCAGCACCAGCGTCGCCGTCATAACCAGGTTGCCGGCGCTCTCGACAGGTAGGACGGCGCTCAGCGGAACCACCAGGAGGTCGAGGCCCGCTGTTGGGATGAAGGCCCAGTGCCACTCATAGAACCGTGAAAGCGGCGAGCCAGCCTGCAAATGCTGGCGTATGACGAATCGGGCGAGGTGGTTCGGGTAGTCTACCAGGGGCAGGTGGCTGACCAGAAGCATCGGCAGCAAGGAGAACGCCACCGCGGCGACCGGCAACAACACTGGCCATAGGCCCGTAAGCCGCCGGCCAGTCATTGTGCGTGGCTCCGGCGCCTCCGGATTCTGAACGGGTCCATTGGCGGGTTGGGGGTCAGATGACGCTGTCGGCCTTCAGGCCGGCAATTGCCGCCGCGTCATAGCCGATCTCGGCAAGGATCGCGTCAGAATCCGCTCCGACGGCCGGCGCCAGCGTGTCCAAGCGTCCGCCGCCATGCGCCATCTGGAAGCCCGAACCCATCAGCCGCAGCCGGCCCCAGGGGCTGTCGACCTCCTGCATCGCGCCGCGTGCGATCACCTGCGGATGGTCGATGATCTCCTCGACTTTCCAGATGCTGGCGCAGGGGGCGCCGGCATCATTCAGTCGCCGTTCCCAGACCTTCGAGTCAGCTGCCTGCAACGCGTCCTCGATGATCGCGCGCAGGTCCTGTTCATGTTCCTTCCGGGTGAACCAGTCGGTAAAGCGCGGATCCGACAGCGCGTCGGCCCTGCCGATCTCCGTCATCAGTGCCTTGTATTGCTTGTCGTCGTTCACCGCGAGCAGCAGGAAGCTGTCCTTGGCGCGAAACAGATTGGCGGTCACCTTGCGGCTGATTGCCTGGTTGCCGGCCTGCTGCTGGTGATGGCCGGCGACCGTGTAGTCAGCGACCTGCGTGGTCAGGAACGCCAGGCTCGCCTCCAGCATCGATACATCAATGAACTGACCGCGGCCGGTATGGGTGCGCTGATAGAGTGCGGACGACACCGCAAATGCTCCGGTCGCGCCCGACAGCACGTCGCAGACGGCGAAGCCGGCACGGGTCGGGCCCGTCTCCTCATGCCCGGTGATCGCCATGATGCCGGACATCGCCTGAATCTTGCCGTCGTAGCCGGCCTCGTTGCTGTACGGGCCCGACTGGCCGAAGCCCGAGATGGCACAATAGATCAGTTGTGGATTGATCGCCGACAGCGCCTTGTAGCCAAAGCCGAGCCGGTCCATCACGCCGGCGCGGAAATTTTCCATGACCACGTCGGCGGTTTCTACCAGCTTGAAGATGATTTCCTTCGCCGCCGGCGACTGCAGGTCCAGCGTCAGGCTGCGTTTGTTGCCGTTCACCGCAATGAAGGCCGACGCCATGTTGCGGTCGGCCCATTCCCGCGACAGCGGCGTGCGGCGCATGTCCTCACCGCCGCGCCGCTCGATCTTGATCACCTCGGCGCCGAGCAGGGCGAGTTGGTAGGAGGCGTAGGGGCCGGCGAGGACCTGGGTGAAGTCCAGAATGCGGACGCCTTCAAAGGGGCGGCTCATGACGTTCCTCTCATTGGGCTAGCGCCGTCCTGGCGGAGGCCGCCCGGCGTCAGGTTCGGTGGCGACCTTTGCCGATTAGGGAGCTTCGGACAAGCCGTGGGAGGGAGTAGCGGAGGGGATGTTTGCTGGCGAGCCCGCAGCCGCTGATCGCGACAGGACGACCCGGTGCAAGCCAGTGATCAGGCGTGGTTCGTTGAAGTTCATCAGCAACCCGATCTGGAGGCCGCTGAGCCGGAGGTAGGTCAGCAGTTGCGCATGGTGCACCGGGAGTACCACTGCAAGCGACTTGATCTCGAGAATCAGCCGTTCTGCAACGACAAAGTCAGCCCTGAAACCGTCGGCAATCTTTGAGCCTCG
>JAFEFW010000668.1 GCA_018240405.1 Pseudomonadota bacterium | reverse complement strand
TACTGCAATATAGTGCGCCATTTGACTCACCGCTTCTGGTGGACCTTGGTTGCGCCCGGCGCCGTCTTCGTAGCCTGCCGCCCCGGCATCAGCGCGATGAGGTTGCTGTCAGGCGATGACAGGCCGGCGCCCAGCACCGAAATGAAGCGGTCGCGGAACGCCTTCACCAGAACCGGATCGTAAGCAGTGGCGTCGAATGCAATCGAGCAATCCCGGTCTTCGTCGTGTTCCCGGAAGGTCACCGTGAAGCCGGCCGGCATGCCTGTGGAGTCGCGATCGATGATATCGCTCTCGATGCCGTCGAATGTCAGCCGCCCAGGAACCAGCGAATGCACGATGATACTGGCGGGATAGCGGATGCCCAGTTCGCGCAGGACCTGCATCACCTGCCACAGCGGCGTTTCGCCATGGGCGACCGCCTCGGAAACGGTATGCGCAACCGTCCTGACCCAGTCAGCGAATGACGCCTGCATCCTGCAATCCAGGCGGAGCGTCACGCCATTCAGGAAATTGCCCATGGTTTCGCGCAGCTCGGACCGGTCGCGGCGATCGAGGTTGGCGATCAGCGCGACTGTTGCGCAGCCGGTCTCCACCGCCAGCAACGCCGAAAATGCAGCGACGCGGACGACGTAGGGCGTAGTGCGCATCGCACGCGCGAACGCGAGGGTCCGGTGGGCGATGTCGGCCGGCATGCTCCACCAGATCGTTCCCTCGGCCGGGTCGGCGTCCGCCACGATGCGATCGCGAACGAATGGCGTCGCCGAAGGCTCCGGCACCGAGGCCAGCCTGGCACACCACCAGGCCATGTCGGCCTGAACGCGCGGATTCTCCAGCCGCAGCGACTGCCTTTGCCAAACCGCGTAGTCGGCGTATTGCAGCGGCGGATGCGCCGCGAGAGGAGACGGCAGGCCGCGCGCGCGCGCATTGTAGGCGAGGCTCAGCTCCCGCAGCAGCAAGGCGCGCGATCCGGCATCCGCCACGATATGGTGCGTCGAATTCACCAGCCAGTGTTCATTCTTGCCAAGCCGGATCAGCATGAAGCGGATGAGCGGACCGTTGCGGAGATCAAACGGTGCGCGCCGCTCAACCCCGACCAGCCGGCGTGCCTCCCCGTACGGGTCGGCCAGCACGCCGGCATCGTATGACGCGACATCGGAAAGCGGCTCCGGGTGGATGATCTGCACCAACCGGCCGTCGACCTCGTTGAACGTGGTGCGCAACGATTCATGGCGGAAGAGCAGTTCACGGATCGCCGCGCAGAGCGCCTCGGCATCCAGGCTGCCGCGCAGCCGGTACGCCGTGGTGTCGCAGAACACCGCGGTTCGTTCCGCCTCCGGCCCGTGACGCCAAACCACCTCCTGAACCACCGACAGGGGCGGCAGCGTGTCGCGGGGCACCGCCACCAGGGGAAATTCGTCGGCATCGGCGGCCTCGCCGGCCGCATCGATGGCAGCCGCGAGCGCCGCCAGCGTCGGATGATCGGCCAGCATGGCCAGATCCAGCACCTGCCCGGTGGCGTCACGCACGCCGATGGCGAGTGTCACAGCGGCCAGCGAGTCGCCACCCAGGGCGAAGAAATCGTCGTCGCGCGCGATCACCGGCGTCTCAAACGCCTCGCTCCACAGGCCGGCCAGCATGATCTCGGTCGGCGTTCTCGGCATGTCCGCCGGCCGCGCGCGCAACGCCGCGTCATCACGCAGCCGCAACGCCTCGCGATCGATCTTGAAGTTCGCCAGCCGCGGCAGCTCCGGCACTAGCTGGACCGCACCCGGCACCATGTGACGCGGCAGGCGGTCTGCCAGCAGCGCCATCACGGCCTTGACATCCGGCGCCGGCAGGCCTCGCTCCGCCTCGCACCACGCCAGCAACGACCGGGGCACACCAGCGGCATTACGCCGCACCGTAACGGCGGCGTCACGCACGCCTGGACACGCCAGAAGCGCCGTCTCGACCTCATTCAGTTCGACGCGCTGCCCACGCAGCTTGACCTGGCCATCCCGGCGGCCAATGTACTCGATCAGCCCGTCCGGACGCCGCAGCGCCAGATCGCCCGTGCGATAGCGGCGCGCGTCGGGATCATCCGGAACCACGGTAAACGCACGTTCGCTCGCCTCGGCGTCGCGCCAGTACGCCCTGGAGACAGAGGCGCTGGTGACTTCAACCTCGCCGGCCTCGCCATCCGCAACCGGGCTTCCATCCTGCCCAAGCAACCGCAACTGCTGGCCCGGCGGCGCGCGACCCACCGGCAGGCGCGGGCTGGCGGCGCGGATCGTCTCGTCGACGAACCATTGAGCGTGCACGCCGGCTTCGGTCGAGCCGAAGCCGACCCGGACCCGCGTTTCCGGCCGGCAGCCGCGCCGCACCGTATCGATATCGCGCCAATCGACCCGGTCGCCTGCCAGACTCACCAGGCGCAGCGAGTCGAAGCGTTCCCCGTCCGGCAGCGCATCGACCAGGTAGCGGAACAGCCGGGGCACCGTCCAAAGCACCGTCGGGCGGCGCGCGCGCAGCCTGGCCGCCAGTGCCGCCGGCTCTGCCCCCGCCGGCGAAATGCAATGCACCGACGCGCCGCTCAACAGCGCGGACAGCGTTACGATCAAACCCTCGGTCAGGCTTGGTCCGTTGAAGGAAAGCAACGTGTCGGACGGCCGGATCTCCATCGCGTTGATGGTCTGCATGGCATAGTGCAGCAACGCGCGATGATGACGCTCCACTCCCTTGGGCTGGCCGGTCGATCCGGATGTATAGGCGATGCAGGCAAGATCGTCCGGCTGGCGTGGCACCGGCCGGGCCGGGCGCCGCGGGATGTGCGCATCCAGGTCGAGCAGGGCCAGGTCCGAACCGGTGCGCTCCCCTAGCCCAGCGATCCGCTCCGCGTCAGAAACAAGTACCGTCGCGCCGGAATGGGCCAGGATGCGCTGGTTATGCTCCGGCGGGTGCTGTGCGTTCAGCGGGACGAACGCCCGTCCGGCTGCCAGGACGCCCAGCAGGGCGGCGGCATAGCGTGGCTCGTTGGCCAACAGGATGGCAACGGGCCCGGCTCGTTTCCGGCTGACGGCGCCGACCGAAGCCGCCACACACAGCGATACGTGGGAAAGCTCCTTATAGGACAAGGAAGCCGCACCGTCGTCTATCGCCGGGCGGTCCGGAAACTCCCTGGCGATCCACAGGAACCGGTCGACGATCGACCCATGCAACGCCGCTTCGGGAAATGGGGAAAACAGTGACGCCGCCGGATCGGACGGCAGTCGCACGTTATCAGGCAAGTCCATCAGGGCCGCCTTTCGTTGCAGCCGCGCTCACGGTCGGATGCCCGGGCAGAGCGCCGGGCAGCTGCCGGTACGCGGGCCCGAGGGCAAGGTCCGACGCAACGCCGGCAGGCTCGCGCCCTGAGCCGCCGCGGTAGCCTTTCGGACCTGTCCCAAGGGTAGGCCATTGGGTGCGGGTTGCCGCTTCCGGCGGCCCGGCCGAGCCGGACTGTGACGGAAACGGGCGGAGTCCAAAGTGTATGGTTGTGCCGATGCCTGCGGACCGGCGTTACGCGCTGACGATGCGCTGCGTCTGAATGCCCAGGCCCTCGATGCCCAGGCGCATCACGTCGCCTTCCCGCAGGAACACCGGCTCCGGCTTGATGCCGGCGCCAACACCCGGCGGCGTGCCGGTGGCGATGACATCGCCGGGGTGCAGGGTGATGAAGTGGCTGACATAGGACACCAGCTTCTGCACCCCGAAGATCATCGTCTGGGTCGAGCCGTCCTGGTAACGCTTGCCGTTCACCTCGGTCCACAGCGGCAGATCCTGCGGATCGGACACCTCATCCTTCGTCACCATCCACGGGCCGGTTGGGCCAAAGGTCTCGCAGCCCTTGCCCTTGTCCCAGGTGCCGCCGCGCTCCATCTGGTACTCACGCTCCGACACATCGTTACAGACGCAGTAGCCGGCGACATAATCCATCGCGTCATGCTCCGGCACATAGCGCGCCAGCTTGCCGATCACCACGCCGAGTTCGACCTCCCAGTCCAGCTTCTTCGAGCCGCGCGGCAGCTTCACGTCGTCATTCGGGCCGGTAAAGGCGCTCAGCGACTTCAGGAAGATGATCGGCTCCTTGGGGATCGGGTTGCCGGTTTCGGCCGCGTGGTCGGCGTAGTTCAGGCCAATACAGACGTAGTTCACCGGCCGCACGACACAGGGCCCGACGCGCGGGTTGCCCTGCACCACCGGCAACTTCTCCCACTCCACCGCGGCCAGCATCTGTAGCGAGGCGTCCGACAGCGCATAGCCGTCGATGTCGCGCACATAGGCAGACAGGTCGCGAATCGTGCCGTCATTGGCGAACAGGCCAGGCTTTTCGGCGCCCGCCGGACCGTAACGAAGCAGTTTCATGATGCGTTTCTCCCGCAGGGGTTCAGACCCGGTTACAGTGTCAGACCGCCGTCTATAACAATGGATTGGCCGGTGATGAACTGGGCCTCATCGCCGGACAGGTAGACCGCCAGCGCGGCGATCTCCTCTGGCGTGCCCAGCCGGCCCATTGGCTGCCGCGCCACGAACGCCGCCCTCGCGGCGTCGACCCCGCCGGCGCCGGCGGCGTTGGCCTCGATCCGCTCATCCAGGCTGGGCGTCTGCACTGTGCCCGGGCACAGGCAGTTGCAGCGGATGCCGCTGGCCACGTAGTCGGTCGCGACGGAGCGCGTCATGCCCACCACGGCGGCCTTGGTGGCGCTGTAGATGAAGCGGTTCGGCACGCCTTTCAGGCTGGAGGCGACGGACGCCATGTTCAGGATGACGCCTCGCCCGCGCGCCAGCATCCCCGGCAGGAAGGCCTGCATGGTGCGGAACATCGACCGGCAGTTGAGGTCGAAGGCAAACGACCATTCCGCCTCGGTGGCATCCAGCAGCGTGCCCTGGTGCACGAAGCCGGCGCAGTTGAACAGGATGTCGACCTCACCAGCCGCCTTGGCGGCCGCGGCGATGGCATCGGGGTCGAGCACGTCCAGTGCAACGGTGCGGATCCGGTCGCTGGCAAGGGCGCTCAGCTTGGCAGGATCGACATCGGTGGCGACCACCTTCGCCCCGGCAGCGGCAAAGGCGAGCGCGG
The DNA here is from genome assembly GCA_018240405.1 of Pseudomonadota bacterium. Taxonomy (GTDB): domain Bacteria; phylum Pseudomonadota; class Alphaproteobacteria; order Acetobacterales; family Acetobacteraceae; genus Rhodopila. The sequence continues at coordinate 20,048 of JAFEFW010000668.1, read as the reverse complement.
TGGCGCGTCCGATCCCCTGCCCCGCGGCAGTGACGAAGGCGGTCTTTCCGGTGAGCGACGGCATGCGGCAGACTCCGGGGCGGCGGCGCGAGCACCCGGTTTAGAGCGGCGGAGACCTGGGTTCAATGACCGCGCGCGATCCGCATCCTCCGCAGTGGGCCCCGACCGGCGACGCGCCGCCGCCGCACGGCCAGCGCAGCAACGGCGGGGCCAGCCAGCAACAGCAGGCTGGCCGGTTCAGGCAGCGGGCTGCCGAAGATGGGCGGGGCAATGATGTTCAGCGTCAAGCTGTCGGCGTGGTCGCCAGCGCCCCAAGCCCAGATGTAAGTACCAGGCGTCACCCCAAGCGTCAGAAAACTGTGCCCCTGAAAGATGGACGCGGCCGTCAGGTCGGCGCCGGATACGTAACCATACGGCACGGCGAGCACGGTCGGCCCCGCGCCGATCGTCTGCCCACTGCTGAACGTTGCGTTCGTAACGTAAACCGCCGGCCCAAACGCGCTCGGCGTGCTCGTGAAGCCCGTGTACTCGTCGGAGAGACCACCCTGCCCAACAACAATGGCGGGGTGGCTGGGTGCGACAAGGGATGCATTTGAGCTTGGGTTCAAAGACTGAAGGCTGGAAACATCGAGCTTGCCGGCAGCATCCGCGCGGACAGAGCCGCCATCGATGGTCAGGTCGATGATGACCGCCGCGTCTGCCGGGCTAGTGGCCGCAAGCCCTAGCGACACAGCGCCCATTGCCGCCATCCAAGGCCAATATCGCATCTCCAACTCCTGACCGGTCCGCCACGCTGCGCAAGTCATTTGCAGACAGCCCGCGCATTGGCAATCGATTTCGAGCACCAGACTGTAAAATTCTCTACCATTATTTGGTCGATAAGTTGCAGGCCGGCAGCGATATCCGCCGTGAGGTTGCAGGCGGAGCGCCCGCCCGGGCGTAACGATCACCTGTGGTTGGTCCGGGCGGGATCACGCAACGAAAACGAGAGGCCTTGCAGCATAGGGGCGGAGCACGCCGCCCGCGGTCGGGGGACGCCGGAGGTGGGCCGCATCATGGTGGCATTTCCGCCGAGGGTCGTACGCAGATGCACCGTCGGACGTTGCGCCGGTCCAAGCACCGCGGGGAGCGGCCGGACCCGATCCAGGCGGTGTTCCGCCGCTCCACGCTGCATTATAGTATGAGGAGGTGATACTTTGGGGACACTGTAATAACATGACATATATCAGAACGATTCTGTGTTTAGCAGCAATCGCGGCCGCGCCCGTACTGGCGCAAGCGGCCGGTCCGGCGCCGGATGTGAAAGGCACCTGGACCGGAAAGACCCTGCCGATCGTCGCCGGCGCCGGTGCGCACTGGCCGGCCAACAAGGGCACGTTCGCCAAGCCCGGCCTGCCCGAAGGTGAGGTGAAGATCACGATCACCGGCCAGGAGGGCCACCGGTTCTGGGGCACCAAGACCATCACCGGCGGCGGCGCAACGGCCGATGAGCCCTTCATCGGCGTGCTGCACGGCGCGCATCTGCGCGAAGCGCTGATCGCCGACACCGACGGTTACATGCAAGGCACGTTTGCCGGCAACGTGTTTTCCTTCTGTTATGCTCATGCGGGTGGGCAGAGCCAGACGAGCCTGGTTACGTGCGCCGAGGCTCGAAAGGGGCGCTAATGCCGCTGATTCAGCGCCGGGGCTGACGTCACGGTCGGTCTTTGGCTGTCCCCCGGCCGGCGTCACCGCCGCGCCCGACCGTCACTGGTACCGGCACACGGGCGGATCCACTCGCCACGACACAAGACGCTACATTGATATAGACGCTGTGTAGCGGCCATCAGATTGAACCAGGCACTGGGCGACGCTGGACAGCGCCTGAATACGTAGCCGTTCGAGCCGCCGTTGCGGCGGAGCCAGTTCCGGCAATCGAACGGCACAGTCCCCGGCCACCTGTGTCATCGCGCCGGCCCATGCCAGGCGGCGTGTCCGATCGGCATCGCTGCCTGCTGGCAAGGGCACAAGGCATGGCTCCGCGGAAACCTCACGCGCGTTGGCCGGGTGCGTGCCCGGCTTGCGCAGGCGGCCGGGCCGGAACGCCGTCGGCTTGACCGTGGCGGCCCGCCCGGCCGCTGCTGGAGATGGAGCAGGCAAGCCGGCCGCCCCGTTGGCGCTCAGTGCGGTCCCGGCAGGCCCGGCCATGGCACCGCCGGACGGCGCGGCCGGCCCATCCGCCTGCGGCGGGGGATCCGGCGGCCGAGCGACTACGCGATCGGTGACGTGCCGGGGCCCGCCGGTGGGAAGCGGCTGGTTCGCTTCGGCTGGCGCGTCCGTCCGGCTCTTGGACGCCAGTCCGGCCGGCGGCGCGCAGCGATCCGCCGCGTCGTGGAACCGGGCCTGCGCGGCACGGACCTGCGCCGAGACACTATGCAGGGCCGCCAGCACCGCCTCCTCCGGCGGTCCGGCGTGCGAGTCGGCGGCGGGGCCGCTGCCGGACCCATATACTGGGCCGCCGGCGTGGCAGTGCTCCGTCAGCGCGCGGCCGGCGCGCGCGGCGGCGGCCGCCAGGCGTGAAGCGGTGTCACGCATCGCTTTCATGCCGTCCGGCGGCGCCGCGGCGGAAACCCGCAGCGTGTCCAGGCCCGCGGCGGCGTAGCCCACGATCTGCGCCGCGGCGAGCCACTGCACCGTGCCCTCGGCACCATGGCTCGCCAACGCCTCCGCGGCCGCCCGGCGGGCGAAGGCGAGGTCAGTGAGGCCGCAGGCCGCCAGCAGCGGCGCCAGCAGGTTCAGCACGATGGTCAGCATCGGCGCCTCGGCGGCAGCCGGTTGTTCGTGTGGTGTCATGGCGGCTGACCTGTCAGGGAATTCTGTCGCCGGTGCGGAACGGAATGATCTTTGGCCGCTGCTTCAGGCCCGCCTTCAGGTTGGCCCGGTGCTGGTCGCGCAGGTTCAGCGCGTAGCGGCGGGCCATATAGGCCTCCTGCTGCGTCGTCGGCTGCTCCGAAACGACGATGCCACCGTCCGGCTCGATGCCTTGCGTGTTCGTCAGGTCGAGGTCACCGTAATCGGCGGCAAATTCCTCCGCGTCCCGCATGTCCCGCGCCGTGCGGAGCGCTTCCGGCGTCCAGGTGACGGGACTGGGTTGGTCGTATGGTTCCTCGGGGCACAGGCGATTGCACCAGGCGTCGAGTTGGCCCACGGGATCCGCTTCTTCCCAGCTTTGGCAGGGCGGCCGGCCGATCGGGATGGAGAGCGGCTTCGCCTGCCGGCGCTCGATCGCCTTGATCATCGTATCGAAGGTGCGCGCGGCGGAGGCAGCGGCATTGAGGTGGCGGGTGCTGTCGCCCCGTGGCAGATGGTGGTTCATCGCCAGGTACCAGCCGGTCGAGGCGGCCTGGTAGGCGGCGACCGCCTGTACGCCGAGCATGACCTCGATCTCGTCGCGGGGATGCAGCGCGGCGAGCGCGGAGAGCGCCGTGAACATCCGGCGGGAGATCCAGCTATCCGGCTCCTCGGTCTCCAGCGGCATGGTGCGCAGGAGCGTGCGGACGGACTCGTCCATGAAAAGAGGGTCGATGGGCCCGTCGAGGGAGAAGATCGCGTTGCGGTCGTACTCCGCTGCGGGCGGAGGCGGCGAGGCTGGGGGTGTGGGCACGCTGTCGTTCACCGGGCTGAAGTTCGAGGGGCTGAAATTCGCGTTTCGTTCTAATGGCGCGACAGGTAGGGACCGGGAACAGTCGGCGCAAGGGGGCTGGAGAATATTACCGCCGGCGGTGGCGGGCTCGCTCGATGGTCATCAGGCACCGTGGGTACGAGTGGTGTGGCAAAATGGCGGCGGCATCCATGCTCTTCCGCTCATGGCCGCCGGCGCCCATTGGCGCCGATAGAAGGCACCAGGGACGCCGGCCGATCCGGCGAAAACCCAATACGTGCCCAGGCGGCAGCAGGCTGATGCCCGCTACAGCAGATCCAGCGGCTGCTTGCGCGTCGGCGCCGGGTGCACGGCGTCCATCTCTGCCAGGTCCTCGGCGGTCAGCACCAGGTCGGCGGCGCCCGCATTGTCCCGCACATGCGCCAGATCCGCCGCCTTCGGAATGGAAATGACATGCGGATGCCGCAGCCCCCAGGCCAGCACCACCTGCGCCGGTGTCGCGCCATGCCGCTGCGCCACCGCCTTGACCGGCCCAGAACCCAGCAGCCGCCGCACCGTGTGCCCCAGCGGCGAATATGCCATGACCGGAATGGCCCGCTGCGCGCACCAGGGCAGCAGGTCGAACTCGATGCCGCGGCTGTCCGGGTGGTACAGCACCTGGTTTGCGGCGCAGGTCGTTCCGCCAGGCAGCGCAACAAGCTCCGTCATGTCGCGGACATCGAAGTTGGAAACGCCCCAATAACGAATCTTCCCTTGCCGCTTCAGCAATTCGAACGCACCCACCGTCTCGGCCAGCGGATAGCTGCCGCGCCAGTGCAGCAGGTACAGGTCGATGCGGTCGGTGTTCAGCCGCTGCAAGCTCCGCTCGCACGCCGACGCCACCCCGCCGCGCGAGGCGTTGCTCGGCAGCACCTTGCTGACGATGAACAGCTTGTCGCGCTGGCCCGCGGCGGCGTCCGCCACAACCTCCTCGGCGCCGCCGCTGGCGTACATCTCCGCCGTGTCGATCAGCGTCATCCCCAGGTCGATGCCCAGGCGCAAGGCGTCCGCCTCCTGCTTCCGGGCACCGCGCTTCTCGCCCATGTACCAGGTGCCCTGGCCGAGCGCCGGGACTTTTTCGCCGCCGGGGAGTGTGACCCATCGCATCAGCCGGCAATCCTTTCCGCTTCCCGCATCGTCCGGAGGAAGTTGCCGCCCCACAGCTTTTCAAGGGCGCCGCGGTCATATCCGCGCTTCAGCAACTCGATCGTGACGTTCGGGCAGTCGGCGGCGCTGGTCCAGTCGCTGATCCAGCCGCCACCGTCGAAGTCGGACGAGATGCCGACATGGTCGATGCCGATGCGGCGCACGGCGTAATCGACGTGGTCGCAGAAGTCGCGGACCGTGACATCCTCGGGCTTGGCGTTCGGCTTCAGGAAGGCGGCGACGGCGGTGATCTGGATCACGCCCTTCACGTCGCGGATCACGTCCAGCTGCCAGTCCACCATGTTGCGCGAGTGGTCGCACAGCGCGCTGACACAGGAATGGGTCGACACGATGGGCGAGCGCGACGCCTCGGCCGCCTGCAACATCGTGTCGCGCGAGGTGTGCGCCACGTCGACCAGCATGCCGACCTTGTTCATCAGCGCGATGGCCTGCTTGCCCATGGCCGACAACCCGCCATGCTCGACTTCCCGGTCGCCGAGGTCGCGGCGCGGGTTGCAGCTATCGGCCAGCGCGTTGTGGCCGTTATGGGTCATGGTCATGTAGATCGCGCCGCGCTTGCGGAACTCGGCAATGCGGGTGACGTCGGTGCCGACGGCGAAGCCGTTCTCCACGCAGGGGACGATGGCGGGGACGCCGTCGCGCTTCGCCGCCTCGATGGCGCCGGCATTGGGCGCAATCTGTACCTTGATCGGCGCGTCCGGGCCCTGCATGGCGTTGATCCGGTCCAGCATGGCGATGGCCCTGACATAGGCCGCTTCCTCCGCCGTGATGATGCGGACATTCTGCGGCACATAGGCAACGAAGCAGCCGGCGGAGAGGCCGCCACGCAGCATTTTCGGCACGTCGACGCGGCGGGTGCCTTCCTGGAACGGGTCAGGACCGGTGGGCCATGGTATGTCGATATGGGTATCGAGGGTGACGATCGACTGGTGCAGGGCGAGCGCCTGATCCAGGAGTGCGGCATCCTGTCCCGGCAGCGGAGATGATACGGCGTCGTTCATGCAACCTAGGCTTACAGGAATCGGCTCGTCACGAAAGAGGCAGAACGGGATTGCCGCTGCCCTGGCCGTTGCCGGCGGCCTGATGGCCGGTGCCGCGGCGCCAGCGCCAGAGCCGATCGGCACGTGGCGGTTGAGCTGTCCGGAGGCCGCGCCGGCGCAGGGCTGTACGCTGCGGCACAAGGACGCCAGCCTGCAATTTGCCGGCTACGGCGTGGCGCTGGAGGTGCAGTCGATCGGCGGCGCGCTGGTCCCGGTGGTGATCGTACGCGGCGTTGGCGCGCAGAAAGGCATAGGGTCGGTGCTGGGCGTCGCGGTGTGGTTGCGGCTGGATCAGGGGGCGTGGGTGGAACTGCCATGCAATGCGGCGCTGCACTGCCTGCCCGGTGCCGAGGCGCTGCCGGCGCTGGCTGGCGCGTTCCCCTCCGCCAGCCTGATCCGGCTGCGGCTGGATGTGACCTTGCCCGGCGGCAGTGGGCTGCCCCAGCCGGAGCACGAATACGATCTGGCCAGCACGAAACGGGCGCTGGAACGGCTGAAGGCGGCCGGTCCGGTGACGGTCACCGCGCCCGCGGCGCCCGGGCTCGACTGGAAGGCGATGATGCAGAAGCTGATGAAGGCCGGCGGCTAGCGGCCACACTGACCGGCAACCGCTTCGCTCGTGCTGCGTTGGCAGCTTGAATGGCCGGATCGGAGCATGGTTTTATGACGGAGCACGAAATCGCCGCCCCACGCGACACGGAGCGGCTGGTCGCGGCGATCTGGCACACGCTCGGGGATATTCCCGAGGTCTATCGGAAAGCGGTGCTGAAACACGCCAGTGAGACGGTCTGGCAGCAACTGATCGAACAGTCGGAACAGGGCAAGCACGCGGCACGTGAGGCCGGTCCCGAACTTGGTGCAAAGGCTGCCGCGGCGACGGCAGCGATAAGGCAGGCGGCTGCGAAGCGGTAGCCCGAGGCATTCGTTGTACCATTGATCGCATCATCGGTGCGGCGGATGCGATGGCTTGAACCGCCCGGTCGCCACGGCGCCAAGACCGTGGCGCGTTCCTTTCGGGGCCATCGGTAACCGCTGACAGTGCACACGTAGTACGGCGTTTCCGTGGAACCGGGCCTATGAAAGACGCCTTTGAGTGGCGGCACGAACCGCCGTTCAAGGGCGGCTCTGGGTGGACAGCCGACCCATTCAGGGGGGCAATATCGACTCCGCCTTCGCGCCAGAAGCAGCCGTTCGTGCGCATCGCCTGGAAGGGCCGCTCTCATCCAAAACACGACCTCTTCACGCTTGCTTCGCGCAGCAAGGTGCTCGCGAGAGTAGATTGCCACGTAGTTCGGGTCACTCGCCGGTATGGCGCGAGAAATTAATAAGGAGTGCACTCATTTCGTCCGAGGCGTCCCAGTTAGGAGAGTGGGAAGCATTCGGAATGCGAAAGCACCTGTTCCGGCAGCGATTAGCGTAGGGCACACGGTCGATGTAGTTGAGGTTAGCGATACTGTCGCGTTCGCCGTTAACGATGGCGATCAATCGCATCCTCGGAGTCACCGTGACCGGCCAAGTCGAGCGCGATCAGGCGGTAGCCTCCAAGCGCGGGCACATTGAACTGCTTGCGAAACACGCCTCGACAGGCCGGGTTGCCGTGAATGAACACGATGAAAACCCGTCTCCGCCCTCTTCAATCACAATCGTACCGTGGGATGTCGAGCCCGTGGTCGTTCTTGTGCGCACGTCATTTCTCCTGAAGCGCGTGGTGACCCGCTCCACAGGTGAAGTGGCCCGGCGCGGTGACGGGCTCACCACGCCGGCGATCGTTCAGCGGACGTGCTGCGGAAGCGCGTCGCTGGATCCGAAGCCGTTCGCGCCTTTCCCAAGGCCGTGCTGCTGCCGGATCAAGTCCGCCGCGCGCTCGCCGATGACGACACAGGGCGCCATGGTGTTGCCGACGGTGATCCGAGGCATGATCGACGAGTCAGCAAGACGCAGCCCGTCGATCCCGTAGACCTTGAGGCGACCGTCGACGACCGACATCGCGTCGCGCCCCATCTTCGCCGTGCACGACTGGTGCCAGTAGGTGACGGCAGACGTCCGGATGAAATCGAGCAGGCCAGCGCGGTCTCGAGATCCCGGCGCGGCTTCGCACGCGACAAGGGCCTCGAACGCGCGACGGTTGCCCACCTCGCGGCAGAGCTCGACCGCTGCGAGCGCGGTTGCCACGTCCTCCGGTTCGCTCAGGGCATTGGGCTCGATGAGGATCGGGTCTCGAGGATCCGGCCCGGAGAGGCGCAGACGGCCGCGGCTCTTGGGTTGCGCCAGGCCGGTGAACATCGTCCAGCCGAATGCGGGGGTCGCGATCCCGGCCTCCGGAGGCGCGGGCACTGCAAATTCGAGCTGGCACTGCAGGATGTCCGGTGCGGCCAGGCGAGCGTCGCTCTTCCAGTAGAGCGTCGCTTCGCACCCACCAGCTCCAATCGGCTGGGGCTTGCGGTAGGCCCACGTGCAGCCGAAGGCAATATGGTCCTGGTGATTTTGGCCGACGCCCGGCAGGTGCTGCACGATACCGATGCCATGGGCTCGCAGGTCCTGCTCGGGGCCGATGCCGGATTGCATCAGCACTTTCGGCGTATGGACGGCGCCGAGCGACAGCACCGTCTCGCAGCGGGCACGCAAGTGGAGCCGCTCGCCCTTGTGCAGGACTTCGACCCCGATGGCCCGTGAACGGTCGAGCAGCACCCGCGTGACCAGCGCGTCGGTCAAGACCGTCAGGTTCGACTGTCCCATCCGAGGGCGGACATAGGACGCGAACACCGACTGGCGCTTGCCGTCGCGCACGCGAAGCTCGGCAATCGCCGCACCCCCGTTGCCTTCCATCATCGCGCCGTTCGGGCTGTCGAAGACGGGGATGCCGGTCATCCCCGCGGCGGAGACCAGCGCCTCCGCGATGGGTTGCGGCGCCTTGGGCTGCTCGACGTAGGCAGGCCCGCCCCGGCCCCGTCGCAGGAGATCTGGCGTGCCCTGCCAGTCCTCGATGCGGCAGTAGTAGCCAAGGACCGATGGGTAGCCCCAGGCCTCGTCTCCGGCTTCCCGGGCGAAGAAATCCCAATCGTCCCGGTGCCCACGCGCCCAGACCATCACGTTGATGGCGGAGCCGCCGCCGAGCCCTCTGCCCATGCTCAGGGGAAGACGTCGGCCGCCAAGGCCGGCTGCAGGCTCGCCGACAAAGCCCCAGTCGCGCTCGGTGCCGAGATTGGCGGGCCACTGCGCCGGGTCCGACACGGCCGTGGCCTCGTCATCACCGCCGGCCTCCAGCAGTAGTACGGTCGCCTGACCGTCTTCCGCCAGCCGCGCCGCGACGACCGAACCGGACGAGCCGGCCCCGCAGACGATGAAGTCGAACGCGCGAGACAATGCGGTTGATTGCGACGCCGCGCTTTCACCGCCCAAGGCGGTTCGTTCTGGGAAATGGTCCATGCCATCCTTCCTTCGTTTTCTGTTTGGGGTGTGATTTGCATTGACCGACCGACACGCTTGAGCGCCAGGCCGCGGGGTCAGAGATTCAATCAGTCGCCCGAAGTCGTGCGGGGATCACGGCCGTGACGGACGGCCAATTCGATCCCGCTCCGGTCGACGATGCCGAGGTTGCGCAGTCGGTACGCATCCAGCCGGCGCAGGTCCTGCACAGCCCGCCTGATCTCCGCCTCTCGGCGCCATCGGCGAAGGCACGAGGCCGATCGCGGCGGTCGCGGCCAAAAGGGTCAGCCTGGTCATGGATGTACTCCATCGTTGCCGCGGCGGGGGCCGCCGCGGCTGCTTGCTGGTCCGATGCAGAAGGGAATGAGCGAGGGTCAGGCCGTGGGCACGGTGCCGCCATCAATGACAAACTCTGTCCCGGTGATCGTCGCCGCCCTGTCCGACGCCAGGAAGGCGATGAGGTTGGCGACCTCCTCGGGCCGCGTGGGGCGCCCGATCGGAATGCCGCCGATCGAGTCCATTATGATCTTCTTGCCGCCTTCCAGATCCGTGCCGGCCTCCCTGGCGAGACGCTCCGCCAGGTGATTGGACGAGTCCGTGTAGATCCAGCCCGGGGCGACGCGGACGACCCGGACGCCCTTGAGCGAAACCTCCTTCGAAAGGCTCTTGCTGTAGGTCGACAGGGCGGCCTTGGCGGCGGCGTAGGCCGTCGTCGCCTCCGGCAGCGGCAGCAGGCGCTGGATCGAGGTGACGTGGATGACGACCCCGCTGCCGTTCCGGACCATCTCAGGGACGAGGTGCCTGTCCAGCCGCACGGCCGGGAACAGGTTGAGGTCGAGTTCCCGCCGCCACTCGGCCTCGCCCAGAGCGGCGAAGCCCCCTGCGGGGGCTGCCGACCCTCCCAGCATGTGCACGACGATGTCGACTCCGCCAAGACGCCGGCGGGCGGCCTCCGCCACGCTCGCGCACCCTTCTTCGGTCATGAGGTCGGCAGCCACGAAGGTATCATCCGCAAGTACTGCGGGCTTCGAACGTGCGGCCGTGAGCACCCGCCCACCCAGCTCCCGGAATAGCGACACCGTGGCAGCGCCCGCCCCCTTCGTGCCCCCGGAGACGAGGACGCGCTTGCCCTGGAGCATCAGGAACTCGGTCATCACCCGATCTCCAGTTCGGCGATCTTCTGGTCGTGCAGTCTGAAGGTGTACGTCAGCGTTGCGGGGCTGCCGGGGAACTGGCCCGTAACGACCGCGCGAACGGAGATGGCGTCGCCCGTTCCGGTCATCTCGATGGGCATCGCCGTGTGCCGATACTTTTGCCGGGCGGCCGTCCACCACGCGCGGATGGCGGGAAGGCCCTCTCGGGTCGTGCGTTCGTCCCGCACGACGGCATGGTCCAGGAACGCAGCCTTCAGAACCTCCGGGCCATCCTGCAGGCTGGCGTCAAAGAACGCCTTCACGCTGTCGGGCAACTGCATGGTCATGTCCTCCGTATGAGCTGACCAGCGCAATCTAAGTTGGACGTTCGTCGCGATCATCGGCACAAAGCAGGACGTGGCGTTGCGAAAAGCGGGATAATGAGCAGGCCGGGTCTGGTCGAACTCGAAGCGGTTTTGGCGATCGTGCAGCGGGGGTCCTTCCACGGGGCGGCCCTCGAGCTCGGGCTGTCAACGACAGCGCTCAGCAACGCGATTGCGAAACTGGAGCGCGGCCTCGGCGTCCGGTTGTTCAACCGCACGACGCGCAGCGTCTCCCTTACGGATGCGGGCCGAACCTTTGTGGCGCAGGTCGGCCCGGCGTTGCAGGACATTCATGCGGCATTCGATGTGGCGCGATCGCACCAGGCCACGCCTTCAGGCACTCTGCGGATCAACGCCTTTGCGGCGGCGGCGCGGGAGGTCTTCGCGCCGGTGCTGCTGGCGTACCTGCGGCGCTATCCGGAGGTGCACGTGGACCTCGTCACCGAGGGACGGCTCGTCGACATCGTCGCAGACGGCTTCGATCTCGGCATCCGCGGCCTGGACCTCGTGCCCACCGACATGATCGCGGTTCCTCTCGGCCTGCCCCGCCGCAATGCGGTCGTGGCCTCGCCGGCTTACCTGAAGGCCCACGGCGCACCGAAGGTCCCCCCGGACCTTCTGGGCCATGCCTGCATCCGTGTCCGGCTACCCGACGGCAGCCTCTACCGTTGGCGGTTCGAGAAGGACGGCCAGCCCCTTCAGATGGATGTCGCCGGCCCTCTGACACTGGACGAGGTGAGCCTTGTGCGCTGCGCCGTCCTCGCCGACTACGGCATCGGCTACGTGATTGAATCCGACGTGCGCGACGACATCGCCGCCGGTCGCCTGGTCCATATCCTGCAGGAGTGGACGCCCGACTTGGCGCCTCTGTGCCTCTACTACCCCTCCCGAAAGAATCAGTCTGCTGCCTTCAAGGCCCTGGTGGCTATGGCACGAGAACTCGGAGGGTCGATGCCAACGAGAGCGAGCTAACGGAGGCCGAACAAGTCGGCGGGCACCGCCCTATGCGACCCGCAGGTCGGAATGGCCGTTCGACACGACGAAGCAGACCCGCTCAACAGCGTGTCCAAGCTTCTCTTCTGGGTCATTACTAGTCGGCACACAAACCAAACTCATGGTCCGAAATGGGTCGAGAGCAGCCATAGGTTCGGTTCCATGGAAACGATCTGCTAGTATCGTGGCCGCTTCGCGGCGGGAGCGGCAGCGCCAAAGCCGCGAGACCCAAGCGGCGAAGCGGCCCGAAGTGCCTACGGCGCGCAAGCCGCCGCGGTCGCCCGAGAGACGCCACACGAAGGTGCCAGCGTCGTGGCGCCATGCCGGCTTGGCGGTGAATCACCCAGCCAACCGCGGCACAGATCTACCCCATGGCAGCAATACGCCCGCACCCTGACGGCGGCCGACGGTCCGCCTATCGCAGCGACTGCTGCGCCGGACTCAACCGTGCCGGCAGCAGGAAGACCAGCAGCAGCGTTGCCACTGACAAAGCCAGGCCCAGCCAGTAGGCGTTGTGAAGCCCGGACGCGACCAGCCCGATCAGGTCGGTCCGCTGCGCCTCGGGCAAGGCGGCGCGCTGCGCCGGGTCCAGCAAGCGGTCCAGCATATGCGTCGCCTGTGGTGCCCGACTGGTGATGGTCGCATTCAGCACCGCGCCGAACGCCGCGGCGCCCGTGGCCTGGCCGATGAAGCGCAGGAACAGGCACCACGACGTCGCCGCGCCGCGCCGGTTCCACGGCACCGCCGCCTGGATCGAGACGATGAACGCGGTGTTGCAGCAGCCCATGCCGATGCCGATGATCAGTGATCCGGCGGTGGCCCAGGCCACGCCGCGCTCTGGCGTCAGCGTCACCAGCAGCACGCAGCCAGCGATCAGCGCCAGCGCACCCAGCACCGCCGCCAGCCGGTAGGTCGTCCGCACCATCAGCCGTCCGCCAAAGATGCTCGCCAGCGCCCAGGTTACCGACATCGCGCCCAGCACCAGGCCGGCCATGGTCGCCGTCTGGCCCATGGCGCCCTGCACATAGGCCGGCAGGAAGGCCGAGATGCCCATCATGACCGCGCCGGCCAGGCCACTGCCGACGCTGCCGACCAGGATCACCCGCTCGCGCAGCAGGCCGAACATCAGCATTGGTTCGGCAGTCCGGCGCTCATGCAGCAGCAGCACGCCCAACGCTGCCACGCCGGCCAGCGCAATCGCCACCGAGGTGCCAGTGCTGAAATCCGCCCGCTGGATCAGCACCAGCATCAGCGCGCCGATCCCGGCCGCCAGCAGGACGGAGCCGACAACATCAACCCGGTGCGGCCGGCGTTCCACCGTTTCCTTCAGGAACATGGCGATCATGGCAATGGCGGCGGCGCCAACCGGCAGGTTGATCCAGAACACCACCTCCCACGCCGCATGCTCGACCAGCCAGGCGCCCAGCGACGGCCCGGCGACGGCGGCAACGCCGAATACCGAGGAGATCAGGCCCTGCACGCGTGCCCGCTCCGACGGCGTGTAGATGTCGCCGCAGATCGTCATGGCGATCGGCTGCACGCCGCCGGCGCCGCAGCCCTGCAAGGCCCGGAATGCAATCAGCCAGAGCATGTTGGGCGCGAAGCCGCACAGCGTGGAGCCGATCAGGAACAACCCGGCGCCGGCATAGAACACGCGCTTGCGGCCGTAGATGTCGGCGAGGCGGCCATAGATCGGAATGGTCACCGCCTGCGTCAGCAGGTAGATGGCGAAGATCCAGGAGAACAGGTTGAACCCGCCCAGCTCCGCAACGATGGTCGGCATCGCCGTGGCAACGATCGTGCTCTCCACCGCCGCCATGAATGTCGCCATCAGGCAGGCTGCCAGCACCAGCGTCCGCCGCGCCGGACGGTGCGCGGCCGGAAGGGTCACCGCGGCGGCAGCCGTCGCCGGCGGAGGCTGATCATGCGGCATGGACGTCGTTCCTGGAGCGTTTCCGGCCGCCACGCTCCCGCACCGTCCCGCCGCTGACAAGACGCGTCCCGCGGAACCCTGCCCGGCGCTCACGTTTGCTTGAGGCGCTGTTGCGCTTTGCCTGGCGTGCCGGGCTGCGGGCCGCGGCGTCCATGGCCGTGGCCGTGGCCGTGGTGGCTGGGCGTGCTAGGCTCCGGCGCACCAGGGTCGCGGGCGTGCGATCCTGCTCACCACGGAACCCGCCGCAGAGCGGGCGGGCCAGGAGGATTCGCCACCATGCTGCCGACACCGGGCTTCCATCGCCTGCACCTGAATTCGCCCGACCCCGACGCGGCGATCGGCTTCTACACGCGGCAGTTCCCCAGCACCGCCAGGGGACGCTGGGCCGGGCTGCCGGCACTGCTGTCGCCGAACAACGTGATGATCCTGTTCACCAAGGTCGACGCGCCGCCGCCCACCGAACCGCAGAGCGCGATCTGGCACTTCGGCTGGCACGTGCCGGATGTGCGCGGCAACATCGCCCGCTACCTGTCGCGGCCAGAGGTCGAGCTGAAACCCCTCTACACCACGGACGAGGGCGGCTCGGTCTGGATCAACAGCGACACCTGGCCGGCGATACCGGGTGGCGCGCCGGGCCTGACCAGGGCGCAGATCGCGGCAGCGCAGGCGGCGGGCGTGAAGCCGGCGGGCGGTGGCGGCTTTGCCTATATGGGCGGGCCGGACGGTGCCTTGGTGGAATATGTCGGCGACCATCCCGGCGAACGTTTCGATCATGTGCATCTGTGGCAGGAGGACCCGTACGCCGCGGTGGACTGGTACGTGACGCATCTGAACGCTACGCCGCGGCCGCGCGATCCGGTGCCGCCGCCGGGCTCCACGGAGCGGCAGGTGAAGCGCGGTCCCGACCGCTCCTGGCCGTCGCTGACGCGGGAGGGCATGTTCCGCCATCCGCGCGGCAGCGTGATGTTCGGCGATGTCGCGTTGTCCTGGTACGGCAACCAGGGAGAGCAGCCCCTGGCGCCGTCGCGCGGGCAGTTGCAGGACCACATCGCCTTCAGCGTCGCGGATCTGGACGCCTGGGTCGACAAGCTGCGTGGGGAGAGCGTGGTATTTCTGGAACAGCCCTATCGCCTCGGCGAGACGCGCGCGGTGATGATCGAGGGACCGAGCCGGGAGGCGCTGGAACTGGTGGAGGTGCGGTAGGGGTGTTTGCTGTCGAGGTACGTGAAACGATCATGGTCGCGCATGCCTTGCCGGACCCGTTCTTCGGCCCGGCCGCGGCGAAGCATGGCGCCACCTACATCGTCAATGTCGCATTCACCGGACCGGCGCTGTCGCGGCACAACGTGGTCATCGACATGGGCCGGGCGCAGGCGGTGGTGAAGGCGGTGCTGGCGCCGCTGCACTACCAGGACCTGGACGCGCTGCCGCAGTTCGCCGGCGTGCTGACGACAACGGAGTTCCTGTGCCGGCACATCCACGGCGCGGTCTGCGCGGCCATCCGCCGCGGCGAACTGGGTGACGGCGCCGAGGCATTGCAGTCGATCCGTGTGACCATGGCGGAGACGCCGGCAGCCCGCGCCTGGTATGAGGCGCCGGTAACAATGTGATCAGGCCGGCGGCGCCGGCTCCGCGGCACGGTCGGGCAGCAGCCGGCCCGTGACCAGCAGCCACAGCGACCCCAGGCTCAGCAGGCCGATGACGCCATTGGCGAGGATGAACGCCGGCAAGGCCAGCAGCGCCAGCGGCCCGTCGTCGCCGAGCTCCCGCAGGCGCATGGTGCCGGCCGCCAGTGCGGCGAGTCCGAAGCTGAACGCCCAGTAGGAAGCGGTGAAGCGCTGGGCGCCGATCCATCGCATCAGGCGCAGTGTCACGGCGGCCTGCAGCACCGCGTAGCCCAGCATCATCTGCGCCGCCAGCAGCGGCGGGTCCGGCACCGACAGCAGCGCGACGGTCCCCACGGAGGGCGGCGCCAACTGGATGCCCAGCGTCGGCCGCAGCGCCACCTGCATCGGTTCCGCGGTCTGCAGCCGGTGCAGCAGAACGGACTCGATCGCCAGCCAGGAGAACACGCCGGCGCCGAACAGCGGTGCGCTCCATCCCCCCAGGCCCACCGAAGCGGCCGCCGCCGCCGAAACGAAACAGCCGGCCACCGAGGACAGGTACAGCACCGGCGTCGCCACCGTCGGGTCCCGCCGTCCCTGCCACAACGTGCCGGTGCGCCATGCGGCGAAGGCGATGGTCGTGCCGGTGCCGGCCACGAACAGGACCAGGGCGGCAGCGTGGTGATAGGGCGCGGCGGCGGCGCCCATCAGCGTGGTGGTGACCGGGATGAGGGCGACGAAGCAGCACTGTACGGGATGCCGGCACTCACTCATCGCTGCCGGCCACGCGAGCAGCCACTTCGCGGCGAACAGCAGCATCAGCACGGCCCAGACGCCGGCGGCGCAGAGCAGGATCGCCTCGCTCGCGATGGCGGGCACGCTCCAGAGCTTCGGCGCGAGGCGCCAGGCCATGCCCAGCCCGGCGAGTCCGAGGACGATGGCGAACAGCGACGCCGGCACGCGTCCGATCACGACGGCTCCCGGCTTTCGGCCGGTGCGATGCGGCGGTGTCCGGATCCGATACAGGACGGCATCGTCACAGTATCGCACCAGGGCCGCGCACGGTCGATCAGGTTCCGCGCACCGGCCGGCATGCGGCTGCGGATCATGCCGCACACGGCGGCCGGGCATCGAGGGCCGCGCATCCGGGTGTCGGGCATTGGGGTTTCCGGCCGGGGTGCCGCGGCGTAGAATTCCATCCCGTCGCACATCCGCTCTCGCCAGATTGTGCGGGCCGGCATCACGCCAGACGATCCATAATACCTGGCATTGCCTTGAATTGCCGCAGGATGAGGAAACCAGCGCATGCCCAACGCCACCGATAACCCGGCCCGCAACCGTTATGAGATGGTGGTGGACGGCGCCACGGCCTTCGTCACCTATGTGCGCCAGGGTGACCACATCACCCTGATGCACACCGAAGTGCCGGCATCGCTGGGCGGCCGCGGCATCGGTTCGGCGCTCGCCCAATCGGTGCTGGACGACATCCGCGCGCGCGGACTGCGCCTGACGCCTGAATGCGAGTTCATTGCCGGATACATCAAGAAGCATCCGGCCTACGCCGACCTCGTCGTGTCATGAGCGCCGACCGGCTGACCAGCGCCGTCCTGCTGGTGGCGTTTCACCACCGGCTGACGGCGCCCGACGCCGATACCGGCATCAGCCTGCTGGCCGAGGCGGCGGGCCGCTCCGCCTCACCCGAGGCGTGGCGCAACGCGGTGGCCGGCGCGGTGTTCGATGGCCTGCTGCACGACCCGGTCCGCCTGCCGGAGGGCGCGCTGCAATGCCACTGGCACCTGGAACTGACGCCGAAGGGTGTGGCCGCCGTGCGCGGCCTTCGGAAAGACTGAGACGCGTCCGCCGACGCCGACCGGCGGCTGGCCAGACACCACGTTAACGTGTTCAGGCCGAAGCTTGCGCTGTTGTACAGAAGCGCAATTCTGCGACGGAAATCCCGATCTGGCGTGTTATGACAGTTGCCGGTCACTGATCCGTTAGCGCGGCGTTACGGCTTGGTACTGCTACACCTGATGACAGCGGGCGAAATACGCAGTCGATGCCTGGAACGCTCCAGGTATAACCGGGCGCGGGCCAACAACAGGCCGTGAAACCATCTTCTTCTTCCAGAACTTCTACATCTGTGACTTCATCATCCGGAACCATGTCGCTCCCTGTCGGTTAAGGCCCCCACACCGACTTGGAGCAACCGGATCGATGTCAAAAACCTATCTGTTGACAGGCGGTGCCGGATTTATCGGCCGTCACCTCAGCAGCGAACTTCTGGCGCACGGTCACCATGTCCGCGTACTCGACAACCTGCTCGAGCAGGTCCATGGCCCCTCGCCGCTCGGCCTGCCGCCCGAAATCGAGCTGATCCGCGGCGACATCCGCGATCCCGAGGCGGTGAGCGCGGCGCTGCACGGCGTCGACGGGGTGTTTCACCTCGCAGCCGAGGTCGGCGTCGGCCAGAGCATGTACGAAATCGCCCGCTACGTCGGCGTCAATGATCTGGGCACTGCCGTTTTGATGGAGCAACTGATTGCCCGGCCGGTTGAGCGCCTGGTCATCGCCTCCTCCATGAGTGTGTACGGTGAAGGCCGCTATGTCACGCCGGATGGGCGTCCCGCCGCGGGGCGCCGTAGCAACGGACGCAACGATCTTGGCTGGGACCCGCTGCTGGACGACGTTACACCGCTGAAGCCGGTGCCTACCGATGAAACCAAGGAGCCGGACCTCGCCTCGATCTATGCGCTGACGAAATACACCCAGGAACGCAGTTGCCTGATCGTCGCCGCGGCCTACGGATTCCAGGCAGTCGCGCTGCGCCTGTTCAACGTCTTCGGGCCGGGCCAGGCACTGTCGAATCCCTACACCGGGGTGCTGGCCAATTTTGGCTCGCGCCTGCTGAACGGCCAGCGGCCGCTGGTCTTCGAGGACGGGCAGCAGCGACGGGACTTCGTACATGTTCGTGACGTGGCGACGGCGTTTCGCCTCGCCATGGAGACGCCGGGCGTGGCCGGCGAAGTCTTCAACATCGGCAGCGGCCACTCCTATACCGTCGAAGCCGTGGCCCGGATGCTGGCCAAGGCAATGCGGCGCGACCGCCTGGCGCCTGACATCATGGGCAAGGCACGATCAGGCGACATCCGTCATTGCTTTGCCGACATAACCAAGGCGCGGCAGCGGCTGGGGTATCGGCCGGCGCATCGCCTGGAGGATACGCTGGACGAGTTGGCCGAGTGGATTTCGCGCTCCACCGCGGCCGATCGTGGCGACCACGCGAAGCGGGAGCTTGAACAACACGGGCTGGTGGCATGACGGGCCGCCGCGATTTCGGCTTCGTCGAATGGTTCCGTCCGGGTGAGCATGACCGCGTCCTGCAGGCAATCGAGGGCATGCGCCAGGTCGGCGCACGCTACGTCCGCACCCATCTGTCATGGGCAACCTATCACACCCCGGATGGCGCGGCCTGGTACGACTGGCTGATCCCGACGCTGAGCGAACACCTCGACCTGCTGCCCTGCCTGCACTACACGCCGCCATCGCTGTCCCGCACCGGCCGCTCCTCCGGCCCGCCGCGGCGGCTGCGGGATTTCGCCGACTTCGTCGATCACGTGCTGGATCGTTACGGCCACCACTTCCAGCATGTCGAACTGTGGAATGAGCCCAACAACCTGCTGGACTGGGACTGGCGGGAGGACGAAGGCTGGCACCTGTTCAGCGAAATGATCGGCGCTGCGACATGGTGGACGCGCCACCGCGGCTGGCGGCCGGTGCTGGGCGGACCATGCCCGTTCGACGCCCATTGGCTGGACCTGATGGGCCAGCGCGGCGTGCTGGAAACCGTTGACGCCGTCGGGTTCCACGCCTTCCCCGGCACCTGGGACAGCGAAGCCGGCGGCTGGCTGGGCTATGACTCGCACCTGGCGACCATGCGGTCCGTGCTCGATCGTTACAATCCCGCGGCAGAGATCTGGATCACCGAAGCCGGCTATTCGACCTGGCGCAACGACGAGACGGCGCAGGTGGAGCGCTTCCAGGAAGCCATGGCGGCGCCGGCCAACCGGCTCTACTGGTACGGCTGGCAGGACATCCCACGCCACGTCGCCGTGCAGCAGGGCGTCTATTTCGATCCGCGCCACTATCATCTCGGCGTGACGGACACCGCCGGACGGCCGAAGATGCTGCGGCGGGTCATGCAATCCGGCGGCGCGACGACAACGCGCCCGGCCACTACCCCCGCCACGCCACGCATCGTGCGCAAGGCGCCGCCGGTGGCGATCCTGGGCGGGGCGGGCTTCGTCGGCGCCAACCTGGCCGACGCCCTGATGCGCGAGGGCAACGACGTCGTCGTGCTCGACAATCTCAGCCGCCCCGGTGTGGAGCGCAACCTGTCCTGGCTGGCGTCGCGCCACGGCAGTCGGTTGCAGTCCGTGCCCGGCGATATCCGCGACGGCAAGGCCGTTGCGGATGTTGTACAAGGTGCCGCCGCCGTCTACCATCTGGCGGCGCAGGTCGCGGTCACCTCCAGCCTGATCGATCCGCAGGACGACTTTGCCGTCAATGCCCAGGGCACGCTGAACGTGTTGGAAGCGGTGCGCCTGCATGCGCCGGAGACGCCGGTGATCTTTGCCAGCACCAACAAGGTGTACGGCAACCTCGCCGACGTGGCGTTGCACGAGGAGGACGA
>JAFEFW010000667.1 GCA_018240405.1 Pseudomonadota bacterium | reverse complement strand
ATGGCGGGGGAGAGGTTGTGCTGGATCGTCCGACAGTCCGGTGCAGCTTATGTGGTGACGACGAGTAAACCATGCTGAAAGGCATCCTCACCGTCGGCGTCTGGACGCTGGCGAGCCGCATCCTCGGCTTCGGCCGCGACATGTTGATTGCCGCACTTGCCGGCACGGGACCAATCGCGGACGCTTTTTTCGTCGCGCTGAAGTTGCCAAACCTTTTCCGCCGCCTGTTCGGTGAGGGCGCGTTCAACGCCGCCTTCGTTCCCGCTTTCTCGGGATTGCTGCAATCCGAGGGCAAGGAATCCGCCCACCGCTTCGCTGACGAAGCCTTCGCCGTCATGACCTTCTGGCTCGGCCTGCTGACCATCGCGGGCGAGATCTTCATGCCGCAGTTGATGCTGGTGCTGGCGCCGGGCTTCGCCGACGAGCCGGCAAAGTTCGCCCTCGCCGTGGACCTGTCTCGCATCACCTTCCCGTACCTGATCCTGATCTGCCTCGCCGCGCTGGTGTCCGGCGTGCTGAACGGGCTGGAGCGGTTCACCGCGGCTTCCGCCTCCTATGTCCTGTTCAACATCATCTCGATCGCCTGCATGCTGTGGATGACGCCGTATGTGCCGACAGTCGGGCATGCACTGTCCTGGGGCGTGACGATCTCGGGCGTGGCGCAGCTTGCCTTGCTGATGATCGCGGTCAGCCGGGCGGGCATGACGATCAAGCTGCCGCGGCCGCGGCTGACGCCGCAGATGCGGCTGCTGTTCCGCCGCATGGCGCCGGGCCTGGTCGGCGCCGGCGTAACGCAGTTGAACCTGGCCATCGACGTCATCATCGCCAGCCTGCTACCGCCCGGCACGGTCTCGGTGCTGTACTACGCGGACCGCATCCAGCAATTGCCGCTGGGTGTGATCGGCACGGCGGTCGGCACCGCGCTGCTGCCGCTGCTGTCCCGCCAGGTGCGCGCCGGTGAGGCCGAGGCAGCCAGCGGCACGATGAACCGCGCGATCGAATACGCGCTGTTCCTGACCATCCCAGCCGCGCTGGCCCTGATCCTGTGCGCCTGGCCGATCGTGCTGGTGTTGTTCGGCCGCGGCGAGTTCACCATCGAGAGCGTGACGCTCTCCGCCCAATGCCTGGCGGCCTATGCCGTTGGCCTGCCGGCCTTCGTGCTGGTGAAAGTGCTGGCACCCGGCTTCTTCGCACGCGGCGACACGGTGACGCCGGTCAAGATCGGCGTCACCTGCGTCGTGCTGAACCTGGCATTGAACGTCGCCTTCATGATCCCGCTGGCGCATATCGGGCCGGCGCTCGCCACAAGCCTTGCGGCCATCTGCAACTGCATCCTGCTGGGCGTCGTGCTGCACCGGCAGGGCTATCTGCAGCCGGATTACCAGTTGCTGCGGCGCCTGGTTGGCATGTTGGCAGCGTCGCTGGCAATGGGCGCGGTGCTGATCGGTATCGACCGGCTGTTGTTCACCACCGCGCCAGCCCACGGCCTTATCCGCTTCCTCGCGCTCGGCGCCCTGATCACGGCTGGGCTGCTGACGTATGCAGTCGCGGCGCAGGTGTTCGGCGCTTATGATCTGCGCGAGATCGGCCGTGTGATGTCCCGTCGTCGCTTGCGCGGCGCGGAGGCATCGGCCATCAGTCCCGCTCCATCGATTGAGACCTAGCTCGCATGCAACGCGTCTTTTCCGGCATTCAGCCGTCCGGCATTCCCACCCTGGGCAACTACCTCGGCGCGATCCGCAACTGGGTCGGGCTGCAGTCGGACCATGAGTGCATCTGGTGCGTCGTGGATTTGCACGCGATCACGGTGTTCCAGGACCCCAAGGCGCTGCGGCAGCAGACGCTGGAGATGGCGGCGACGCTGCTCGCCTGTGGGGTTGATCCGCAAAATCACATCCTGTTCGCGCAATCCTCCGTCCGCTCACACGTGCAACTGGCGTGGATCTTCAATTGCGTAGCGCGGATCGGTTGGCTGAACCGCATGACGCAGTTCAAGGACAAGGCCGGCAAGGACCGCGAGAACGCGTCCGCGGGCTTGTATGTGTATCCGAACCTGATGGCCGCGGACATCCATGCCTATCACGCCACGCGCGTGCCGGTTGGCGACGATCAGCGGCAGCATCTGGAGCTGGCGAACGACATCGCGAAGAAGTTCAACTTCGACTATGGCGTCGAATTCTTCCCGCAGATCGAGCCGCTGATCCTGGGCCCGGCCGCCCGTGTCATGAGCCTGCGCGACGGCACCAAGAAGATGTCGAAGTCCGACCCATCAGAGCAGAGCCGGATCAACATGAACGACGATGGCGATGCGATCGCGTTGAAGATCCGTCGTGCGAAGACCGATCCGGAGCCACTGCCTGATGCGGTTGCCGGCCTGGAGGGGCGTCCGGAGGCGCGCAACCTCGTCGGCATCTACGCGGCCCTGGCCGAGACCGACCATGCCTCGGTGCTGCAGGATTTCGGCGGCAAGGGCTTCGGCACGTTCAAGGAGGCGCTGGCGGAGCTGATGGTCGAGAAGCTGGCGCCGATCAACAACGAGACGCGGCGCTGGCTGGACGATGAGGGCTCGATTGTCCGCATCCTGCAGGCTGGCGCGGAGCGGGCGGCGGCGATTGCCGACCCGATCGTAGCGGAGGCCGAACGCCTGGTTGGGTTCATCGGGCTCCAGAGGTAGCTTACCGAAAGCGGTCGCTGCAGGCAGCTTGTGAGTTCAAACGGTCGCATCCCACGTACCCAGGCGGCGATCAACGGCACGACGGACGCTCAAGCCCATCGTTCCGGCCAGCGGCGCGGATAGTAACAAGGCCAGCCAGCGCGACAGGACGCCGCATGCGGGCGTCCCCTGATTGAACTACGACCCCGGCGTGCTCGCAGACTGCGGCGCCGGTTCGATCATTTCGGATCCGCCCGAACCGACACGGTATACCGCGAGACCACGACGCACGTGACCATCCGGCGCGAAGGACATCCAGCCATCTGCGCCAACGAAGCCACTTGGCTGCGTCAGCATTGTGACATCAAACCCGCGCGTGGTCCCCAGCACCCGGGCGATCGATGCCGCATCATAGGCAAGGTCGGCGAGCGGCGGCGGCGGACCGCCATACTTCGCCGCATAGCTTTGCTCCAGGGAACTGCGCGCGGCGCCGTCAGGCGCGGCATACCATCCTCCGGACACCGCGCCGGACCCGCTGGAGGGTGACGACCACAACGCCGGTCCCAGGATCTGTACTGAAGACCGGTCGATGTCGTAGTACGGCAGGACCGAGGCGATCTCCGCCAGCGCATCACCCGTAGCAGCCAGCAGCAGCACGTTGAAGCTGGGCGGCGGGACCGAAGTCTTGAGGATTTCCTGCGCTTCTCGCCTGCCCTCGGCGGTACCGGCGGCTCGGGCTTCACGAATCTTGGCGTCGATCACGCCGCGGCGGCTGGCATAGCCCGACACGTCCTTGATGGCTGCGGTGATGGACTGCATGCCGCCGCCATAGGTGCGGATAACGGGCGGCGGCAAGCCGGCCGCCTGTGTTGCCTTCGTCAAGGCTGAACCCATTGCGCGGCCGAAATCCGTATCCGGCAGAAGAGCAACGAAATTGGTCTTGCCCTGCCCCTGGGCCGCGGCAACAAGGCGGCGCACCTGCTGATCCGGTGTGATGCCAATCGGCCAGACACCTGGCTGCGACTGCGCCGCATCATTGGTAAACGCCAGGACGGGGATACCAGCTCCCTTGGCCACAGGCGCGACAGCGCCCGTTTCCGCCGATGTCAGCGGCCCCAGGATCATTGCGTCTCCGTTCGCCACCGCGGTCTGCGCCGCTTTCGCGGCTCCGGCGGCGGATCCACCGGTATCGATCACGTCCAGCGCCGGCCAGCCGCCTTGCGGGAGCGCCAATTGCGCAGCCTGTGACAGCACCTGCCCGCGATCCGCCATCGGGCCGGTCATCGGCAACAGGATCGCAACCTTTTGTCCGGGAACGCCGGGCCCCGGGCCGCCCATCGGACCGCCGGGTACCGGCACCCGCGACGTCGGGGCACCTGTCTGGTAGCCATACGGCCCTGCCCCTGTGCAACCAGCGAGCATGAGGACGCAGACCAGGAGAGAACCGGCCCGTGCCAGCATTCGACAAACCTCCCGCCGAACCGCGAGGCGACCTATCCGACTCGCTCTCTGGCCTTGTGCTTGTTTCCACCCCGATCGGCAACCTTGGAGATTTGACAATCCGCGCCCGGCAGGCGCTGGAGCGCGCCGATCTGATACTGTGCGAAGACACCCGCCATACCGGAACGCTGTTGTCGGCGTTGGGGATCAGGGCGCGGACAGAGGCGCTGCACGATCATAATGAGGATGCCCGAATCCCGGCGATCCTGGCGCGCCTGCGGCAGGGACAGACGATCAGCCTGGTATCGGATGCTGGCACGCCGTTGGTATCCGACCCGGGCTATCGGCTGGTGCGAGCGGCCATTGCCGAGGGCCTGCATGTCACGGCGGTGCCGGGTCCGAATGCTGCGATGATGGCGCTGACGCTGTCCGGTCTGCCGCCCCTGCCATTCCTGTTCCTCGGCTTCCCCCCGCAGAAGAAGGCTGCGCGTCGCGCGGCGTTCAGCGCGTTGCGTGCTGCCGAACGTGCGGGATTGCGCGCCACGTTGATCTGGCATGAAGCACCGCACCGGCTGTGCGAAACGCTGCTGGATCTGCGTGAGATCTTCGGCGACCGGTCCGCTGCGGTGGCGCGGGAACTCACCAAGCGGTTCGAGACGGTGGAGCGCGGCGCGGTGTCGGAGCTGGAAGCCCGCTTTGCGGCCCACGCGCCACGAGGTGAGATCACGTTGCTGCTAGGGCCAGCCGATGACGAGGATGTCGAGGATCTCGATGGCCGGCTAAGGCGGGCGCTGGAACGCGAGTCGGTAAAGGACGCCGCGGCACTCGTTGCGCAAGCGACCGGTCTGCCGCGAAAGGTTGTCTACGGGCGAGCGCTGGAACTCTCCCGGAAGGATGAGCGGGAGGAATGAGGTGTAGAATGCTTCCCGCGTGGCAGGCGGCGATCCAGCGCCAGACCCTTCCCGTACTAGAGCACCGATCGCCAGTTCCGGCACCCTGTCGCCACCGCCGCGCCGGCACGACCGCAACAAAGCGGACCGAAAATTTGCGCCCACCAGCGAAGTGGTGGATGTGTAAGCTGCCATGCGCGTCAAACTGCTTCGCTCCGGTGACCCGGACCTTGCTCAACCCCCGGTCAGGTCCGAGCCCCGCCGCTTGGTGAAGCGTCTGCTGCTGGCCATCCTCGGGCTTGCCGTGCTCGCGGTCGCGGCGCGATACGGCTACGAATACTGGCAGTTCGGCCAGTACGAAGTGTCGACCGACAATGCCTATGTCAAGGCTGACTACACCACCATCGCGCCGAAAGTGTCCGGCTATATCACCGAGGTTCTGGTTGCCGACAACCAGCCGGTGAAGGCCGGCCAGCCGATTGCCCGTATCGACGACCGCGACTATCGCACCGCCCTTGATCAAGCCACGGCCGACGTGACCGCGGCCGAGGCGGCGGTGCGTAACTATGATGCGCAGATCAGCCTGCAGCAGGCCGAGATCGGCCAGGCAAAGGCGACCGCGGCGGCGACCAAAGCCAACCTCGCCTTCATTCAGGCTGACGCGGAGCGCTACCAGAACCTGGTGAAATCCGGCGCCGGCACAATGCAGCGCGCGCAGCAGACCAAGGCATCGCTCGACCAGATCATCGCCCAGGTGCAGCGCGATGAGGCCGCGGTCACTGCGGCCGAACGCAAGATCGACGTCCTCGCCACCGCTCGGAATCAGGCGCAGGCACAGGTGGCGCGTGCCAAGGCACTGCAACGACAGGCGGAACTCAACCTCGGTTACACAGCGATCGTCGCGCCGGTCGACGGCACGATCGGTGCACGTAGCCTGCGAGTTGGCCAGTACGTGACCGCCGGCACGCCCCTGGTCGCCGTGGTGCCGCTGCAGGCCGCCTATATCGTTGCCAACTACAAGGAAACGCAGTTGTCGCACGTGCGGCCGGGCCAGCCGGTGCACATCACCGTGGACGGGTTACCGGGGCTGGTTGTGCATGGCCGAGTCGATAGTATCTCCCCGGCCAGTGGGCTGGAATTTGCTCTGCTGCCGCCGGATAATGCCACCGGCAATTTTACCAAGATCGTGCAGCGTATCCCGGTGAAGATTGTCATCGACGACGACATCGCACGCGCCGGCCGCCTGCGATCCGGCATGTCCGTGATTCCGACGATCGACACCAAGGCGACGCAGCTCGCCGGGACGCACTAAGCCATGTCAGGCGCCGCCGCCGCGGCAGGGGCGGAGGCCGCGCCGAGCCTGGTTCGCATCTGGGTCACTGTGATCGGGGCGGCGATCGGCGCGTTCATGGCGGTCCTGAACATCCTGATCGTCAACGCCTCTCTGTCCGATATCCAGGGTGCAATCGGCGCCGGGACGGATGACGGTGCCTGGATCTCAACGGCCTATCTGGTCGCCGAGATCGTCGTCATCCCGCTGACCGGCTGGCTGGCGCAGGTATTCTCCATGCGCCGCTACCTGCTGACCAACGCGGTGTTGTTCCTGGTGTTCTCGATCGCCTGCGCTTATGCGCAGAACATCGAGCAGATGATTGTGCTGCGGGCGATTCAGGGTTTTGCCGGCGGCGTGCTGATTCCGGCGGCATTCACTATTATCATTACAACCCTGCCGCGCGCGCAGCTGCCGATGGGACTGGCGCTGTTTTCGTTGTCGGCGACGTTCGCACCGGCCATCGGCCCGACCATCGGCGGTTACCTGACGGAACTGTTCAGTTGGAAAGCCGTGTTCTACCTGAATCTGGCCCCGGGCCTGGTCATGGTCGGCATGCTATGGGCGACTTTGCCATCGACACCGATGCGGCTGTCGTTGCTGCGCACCGGCGACTGGCTTGGCATCGCAACGATGGCGGTCGGACTCGGTTGCCTGCAGACGGTGCTCGAGGAAGGCAACAAGGAAGACTGGTTCGGCTCGCCGTTCATCGTGAAACTGTCGATCATTGCGGCGGTGTCGCTGACGGCGTTCATTATCATCGAATTGGTTGTAGAACGGCCGCTGCTGAACCTGCGCCTTGTCAAGCGGCGCAATTTCGGCTTCGGGCTGCTCGCAAACACCTTGCTGGGCATTACGCTGTTCGGCTCGTCATACATCATGCCGCTGTACCTGGCGCGGGTGCAGGGCTACAACTCGTTGCAGATCGGCTGGGTGCTGGCCTGGATGGGGCTGCCGCAACTGCTGCTGATCCCGCTGGTGCCACGGCTGATGCAGTTGATCGATACGAAGGTGCTGTGCGCCACCGGGCTGATGCTGTTCGCCATCAGCAATTTCATGAATATCTGGCTGACCTCCAATGTCGGCGCCGACCAGTTGCTGATCCCCAACCTCGTCCGCGCGCTCGGCCAGGCGCTGCTGTTCTCGCCGCTGTCGGCCCTGGCCACCGCGGGTATCGAAGCGGCGCAGGCCGGATCAGCCTCAGCGCTGTTCAACATGATGCGCAACCTCGGCGGCGCGTTCGGCATTGCGACACTGCAAACCTTCCTGACGGTGCGCGAGCAGTACCACTCCAACATTCTGACCCATTCGGTGTCGGTGTTCAGCGAGGCAACGCGGCAACGGATCGATGCACTGACGCAGTACTTCATCGCGCATGGCGTCAGCGACCCGGCCGTGGCGGCGCATAAGGCGATCATCGCCATCGGGATGAAGGTCAAGCAGCAGGCGCTGATCATGGGGTTCAGCGACACGTTCTTCGTCATGGGTGCGTCGCTGGCCTTGTCGGCGGCGGCGGCGGCAATGCTGAAAACGCCGGAGCACATGCGACGGCGGAAGCGGGCATCGCCGTAGCACGGCCGCGCATCGCGTGCATCGTGGCGCGAGACTGGCCGAAACTAGCCGGATGGTGATTGGGTCTGGGCGAAGCTATGGCGCCATCCGCAGCGCGGCAGGAACATCCTCAGGTCTGTGCTGCTCAAGAACAATCAATGCGGCGGCACGTGTCCGAACGTGGTGCATGGCTGCAATTTCAGCCTTGAACCACGGAGGCCCGATGTGGCTCTTGTCTTTCCTGCCATACGGCGGCAAAGGACTGAACACGTTGACGCGTTACGCCTGACCCTGGCGCTCTGCTTGCACTGGCGCTGAATGCAGCATGAGCGATTGCATTGACCGGCCTAGGGCTCTGCCTACGGCTATCCTTCGAGGCAGACATGGTTACCTCCGAAACGTCACCCAATTCCCCATTTGACATTGTTGTCGTCGACGGAGTTGTTGTGCAAAGCCGCTACCGTCAGGCCTCTGAGTTTGAACGGATGGCGTACGCCCTGCGCGAGCTGCCGGACGCCATGCGCGGGCGGATCGCGAGCATTTATTGCGACAGCCAGATGACGCACGCTTATCGCGTCACCCTGCGCAGTGGCTATGACCGCCCCGATTTCGCCGATGAGGTCGGGCAGCACTTGTCCAGCCTGTTCGTCCAGCAGGCTGGAGGGCACAACGGCATCGACATCGGTGACCATAGGACGATCGGTCCGCATTGGATTGACGACTGACGGCGCCAGCCGCGTCCCGCGAGCCCGCACTCTATCGCCGCATCAGCCGCCGCAGCCGCAGCGCCGGAGCCAGGATTTTGCGCAAGCTGCCGATGACACGCTCCAATTCGCCGATCCGGTCGGCGTGATTTGCCAGCGTAGCCTGGACGACGGGCGGAACCGGCGACGCCACCAACGGCGCGGTGGGCGGTGACTCGACCTCGGCACGCGGGCGCGGTGCATGGGTGATATAGCCCGGCCAGGCACCGCCGGGCGTGGCAGCCTTTTCAATGAACGCAATGTTGCCTTCGACGACCAGCCGCTTGATGGCGAGGTAGGAGGGCGTGCCCGTCATCACGTCCTGCATGATGTGGTCGATCAGTTGCTTAACCACGCCAACCATGCCGAACTGGCTGCTGTGGAACTCGCGCGTACCCGGCTGCGCGTCCGTCCAGTCCGGTTGCGAGAAGGCAGTACCGTCGGGATATTCCGGCAGAAAGCCGGTGCCGAAATCCTCGATCACATACCACCCGCCTGGGGCGAGCCAGCGCGGGAACAGGTAATGCATTGAGCGCTTCGCCAGATATCCAATATGAGAGGCGTCGTCGACGATCAGGTCGAACGGCCGCCCCGCTGCCTGGGCCGCCTTGTCGAGTGTCAGCGGATCGTCCTGGCTGCCGCGGATAACGACAATGCGGTCCTGGCCGAGGATGCGTTCCGGCGGCGCTGCGATGTCGATGCCAATGATCGTGGCGTTCGGCAGGTAGTCGCGCCAGCACAGCAGAGACGCGCCGGAGGAGACACCAAGCTCCAGGATTGCCAGAGCCTCATTGCGGCGCCCGCTCAGTACCCGTGCGTAGGACGCCAGGTACGACTGCCGTTTCCGCGTCAGGTCGCCTGGCTCGTAGTAGCGGTCGACAAGAGCTTCAAGTTCCGGGGCGGCAATCGAATCCATAGATGCAGCGTAGCAAAATGCGCAGCCTGTGCATCGCGCCGGAAGCGTGATCACGGAAGTCGTGATGCCCGGCGGCGACTGGAACTCGTCCGCAAGGCCCGCCTGGGCTCAGGGAGGGATCAGGCTCTACTCCGCCGCCAATGGTTGGCCGGCCGCCGTGTCCTGATGCCCGTAGGCCCGGCCGTAATAGCTGTCGAGCAGCAACTGCCGGAGCTCGCTGACCAGCGGGTAGCGTGGATTGGCGCCGGTGCACTGGTCGTCGAAGGCGGCTTCGGCGATGCGATCGACCGCCGCCAGGAAGCCGGTTTCCGGCACACCGGCGGCCTGGATCGACGATGGAATCTCCAGTGCGTGCTTCAGTTCATCGACCCAGGCGATCAGGCGGACCACACGCTCATGGTCCCGGCTGCCGCCCAATTCGAGGTGGCGGGCGATCTGCGCATAGCGCGCCACGCTCTTCGGCCGGTCGTATTGCGAAAAGGCTGTCTGCTTGGTTGGGATATCCGCGGCATTGTAGCGGATCACGTTACTGATCAACAACGCATTCGCCAGCCCGTGCGGCAGGTGGAACTCGGCACCGAGCTTGTGCGCCATGGAGTGACAGACGCCCAGGAAGGCGTTGGCGAAGGCAATGCCCGCAAGTGTCGCGCCGTTGTGCACCGCTTCTCGCGCCCGCGGGTCCAACGCACCCTTGCTGTAGGCAGCCGGCAGGTTGTCCTTCAGCAGCTTCAGTGCCGCCAGAGCCTGTCCGTCGGAATATTCGTTGGCCACGACGGAAACGTAGGCTTCCAGCGCGTGCGTCACGGCGTCAATGCCGCCGGCCGCGGTCAGCGGCTTCGGCATATCCATCACCAGATTGGCGTCAACGATCGCCATGTTGGGCGTCAGCGCATAATCCGCGATCGGATACTTCACGCCGGTGATTTCGTCCGTGACGACCGCGAACGGCGTCACCTCCGATCCCGTGCCGGAGGTGGTCGGCACCGCCACGAGCTTCGCCTTCACGCCGAGAGTCGGGAACCGGTAGATGCGCTTGCGGATGTCCATGAAGCGTAGGGCCAGATCCTCAAACGCGACGTCGGGCTGCTCATACATCACCCACATGATCTTGGCCGCATCCATTGGCGAGCCACCACCGAAGGCCAGGATCACATCGGGCTGAAAGGCGTTGGCCGTCGCCAGGCCCTTGCGCACCACCGCGAGCGTCGGGTCCGCGCTGACCTCGAAAAAGACCTGCACCTCCATGCCCAGGCTTTCCAGAATGCCGCGCGTCTCCTGTACGCGCCCGCTCTCGAACAGGAACCGGTCGGTGACGATCAGGCAGCGCTTGCTGCCGCGCAGATCTTCCAGCGCAAAGGCCAGGCAGCCGCGGCGGAAATAGATCGATGGCGGCAGCTTGTGCCACAGCATGTTCTCGGCGCGCTTGGCCACGACCTTGGTGTTCAGCAGGTGCCGCGGGCCGACATTCTCCGAAATCGAATTGCCGCCCCAGGAACCGCAGCCGAGCGTCAGTGAGGGCGCCAGCCCAAAATTATAAAGGTCGCCGATGCCGCCATGCGAAGACGGCGTGTTGATCAGGATGCGTGCCGTCTTCATCCGCTCACCGAAGGTACGGATGCGCACCCCTTGCAGGTCCTGGTCCGTGTAGAGCACCGAGGTATGGCCGATGCCACCAAGAGCGACGAGGGCGGCGGCCATGTCACAGGCCTGGTCGAAGTCCCTCGCGCGGTACAGCGCGAGGGTGGGTGACAGTTTCTCATGCGCGAAGGCTTCGGCCTCACCCACGTCGTCCACTTCGGCAATCAGCACCTTGGTCGAAGCCGGCACCGTGAGGCCCGCCATCTCCGCGATCCGCGCCGCCGACTGGCCGACGATGGCCGCATTCAGCACGCCGTTGATCAGCAGCAGGCCGCGCACCGCTTCGGCTTCGGCCGCCGACAGGATGTGGCCGCCATGCCGGGCGAACCGGTCGCGCACAGCGTTGTAAGCCTGGTCCACGACGATGGTGGCCTGTTCCGAGGCGCAGACCACGCCATTGTCGAACGTCTTCGACATCAGGATGGAGGCCACTGCGCGCTTGATGTCGGCATACTCATCGATCACCACCGGCACATTACCGGCGCCGACGCCGATGGCCGGCTTGCCCGAGGAATAAGCCGCCCGGACCATGCCCGGCCCGCCGGTGGCGAGGATCAGGTTGATGTCCGGATGGTGCATCAGGTCGCGGGAGGCCTCGGCTGTCGGATGCTCGATCCAGCCGATGATGCCGTCCGGCGCGCCGGCTGCTACCGCCGCCCGCAGTACGAGGCGCGCTGCCTCACAGGTTGAGCGCGCGGCGCGCGGATGCGGCGAAAAGACAATGCCGTTGCGCGTCTTCAGGCTGATCAGCGCCTTGAAGATCGCGGTGGATGTCGGGTTGGTCGTCGGCACGATGGCGCAGATCAGCCCGACCGGCTCCGCCAAGGTGATCGTCCCGGCGTCGCTGTCCTCGCACAGGATGCCGCAGGTCCGCTCATTCTTGTACGCGTTG
>JAFEFW010000666.1 GCA_018240405.1 Pseudomonadota bacterium | reverse complement strand
CGGCGCCAGCGCCTTGGTGTGGAGCAGGCCGCGCGCCAGCCGCATGCCCTTCACCAGCACGCGCCGGTCCATCGGGTCCTGCAAATAGTTCGGCTGGATGATCGGGTCCTCGAACGGATCGGTCGAGCGTGCCCGCACATGGCCGATGCTCTCCGGCCGGTGCTGCCAGACGCCGCAGGTCATTCCCGGATAGTCATCGAGCAGGCCGACGAAACCCTGCTTGTAGCTGGCCGGGCTGAACACGCCCTGCACATCCGGCTGCTGCATCGTGTCCTCGGTCTTCCAGAACCAATGCACCACGCTGGGCGTCAGCGCCATGATCGAGGGCTTGCCCATCATCCAGCGAGCGATCTGGCCCAGCAGATTCATGCCGTGCGACAATTCGTTCATGGTCGTTATATTCTTTACCCGTGCGACGACGCGCACCGAGTAATGATCGCGGAAGTTTTCGCCTACCGGCAGGTCAGCCACCACCGGCACACCGAGTTGCTGCAGCAACCAGGCCGGGCCAACGCCGGACATCTGCAGCAGCTTGGCAGTGTTGGCCGTTCCGGACGAAACGATCACCTCCTTGCGCGCATAGACGCGGGTGCGGGTCTTGCGGTCCCGGTCGTCGACATATTCGACGCCAACGGCGCGGGTGCCGTCGAACAGGACCCTCGCCGCCCGCGCGTCGGTGCGCACATCCAGCCGGCCGGTGGATTTCGCCGGATGCAGGAACACGCGCGCCGCCGAGTGGCGGAAGCCGCGGTTGATGGCGCGCTGGAAGTAGCCGACGCCGGCCTGGTCGTCGCCGCTGTTGTAGTCCGTGCTGCGGGGGATACCGAGTTCCTGGGCGCCGGCGATGAAGGCCTCATTCACCGGATGGATCCAGTCATTGTCAGTAACCGGCAGTGAGCCCTCGCGCCCGTGGATGCGGTCGTCGGCCACGCCGATGCGGCGCTCCGTGCGCTTGAAGTACGGCAGCACGTCGACATAGCCCCAGCCGCGGTTGCCGCGCTGCGCCCAGTTATCGAAGTCCGCCCGCTGGCCACGGTTGTAGACCATGCCGTTGATCGAGCTTGAGCCGCCCAAGGTGCGGCCCTGCGTGGTAGGGATGCGGCGGCCGCCGATGCCCTCCCCCGGTTCGGTCTGGAACTGCCAGGTGTAGGTCGGGTTGAACAGCATCTTGATGAAGCCGGCGGGGATATGGATGAACGGATGCCGGTCCGGCGGCCCGCATTCGAGCACGCAGACCGTCGTACCGGGGTCTTCGGTCAGCCGCTTGCACAGCACCGATCCGGCCGCGCCGCTGCCGACGATCACGTAGTCGAACGAATCCCCATCCACCTGCATTCTGTTCCCGCCCTACTCCAGCTAACCGGCGGTTTGCCCACCAGCCGGTTCCATACTAGGCTGGGCCATCAGACCAATCCAAGCCAGGGTGGAGACGAGCTATGGAGTATGTCTGCGACGCACCCAACAACCTGACCTGGTTCCGGCTGGTGACTGAGGGTGAAGCGGCGAACGAGTCGCTGGAAATGCGCCACGCGGTCGAGAAGCACTTCCGGCGGGAGCGGGAACGCGCCGAGGAAAGCTTCCAACCCTCGGCCGGGGTCATGTACATCGAGCAGGACATCAACAAGGAAGCCTATATCCGGCGCTCGATGCCGCTGTTCCTGACGCTGCGGGACGAGAACGGCAAGGCGCTGGTGACGGCGATGCTGCCGCCGAAAGGCAAGGGCAATGGCGGCTGCATCGTCGTCGGCCCTGGCAACGCCGACCCGTACCCGCAATATGCGTCGGCCATCGCCGCCCTTGGGAGCCATTTCGGCATCACGCTGGATCGTGCGAGTTGCTACCCCTACCGCCGCTGAACCGCTGAGGAAGGAACCGCCATGGCCATCACGCTGGAGAAATTCGCCGCCGACTGCCACGCCGCGTTGAAGGC
Source organism: Pseudomonadota bacterium (assembly GCA_018240405.1). Lineage (GTDB taxonomy): Bacteria > Pseudomonadota > Alphaproteobacteria > Acetobacterales > Acetobacteraceae > Rhodopila. The sequence continues at coordinate 16,802 of JAFEFW010000666.1, read as the reverse complement.
GCAGCCGGGGACCCCGGGCCGGGAGAAGATTCGCGACCTGGTGCGACAGGCGCTATCCGACCCCGCATTCGTCGCGCAATACATCCCCGAGGGCACGCCGGAGCGGAAGGTGCTGTACGAGGATCCCGAGTTCGGCTTCACCATCCTGGCGCACGGCTATGTCGGGCCGAAAGGCAGCAAGCCGCATGATCACGGCCCGTCATGGGCAATCTACGGCCAGGCCGCCGGCGAGACGACCATGACCGACTGGAAGTGCCTCGCGCGCCCGACGGACAGCGCGCCCGGCAAGGCGGAAGCGATCCGCGACTATGTGATGAAGCCTGGCGACGCCTATCTCTACGATGTCGGCGTGCTGCACTCGCCGGAGCGGAAGACGGATACCCGCCTGCTGCGGATCGAGGGCCTCAACATGGCGAAGGTGAAGCGCTTCCCGTATGAGGCGGTTGCGCCGGCGGCTCGGGCGGCGGAGTAGCCGCCGCCGGGGCGGCCGGTCATGTACCCGGGTTCATACGGAATCCGGGTATCGCTTCGCTTTTGTGCGCGGCCGCCTGCCAGCCCGGCACGTGGAATGGCATATCCAAGCTCCTGCAGTACATGGGTCTACCAATCGCCACTGGGCATTGAACATGCGGCGCGCGGGTCGGCGGCACGCGTCTACTTCGGAATGATCTGACGCTCGTCGATGACGTAGCTCTTGATCCGGCCGATGAATAGCGCACCGTCATCGGTCAGCCGCTTCATTTCCGGGCTGGCGGAAGCGCGTTCGAACGTTGCCATGTCGTCATACCAAAGCTCCGCGATGCCATCGACCTCGACATTTGTGTCCGGAATGTCGGGTCGGCTGCGCGTGCCGACGATGTGCGACTGGACGTAGCGGCGAATCCCCGGTACCGCGTGCGCGAGCGGGCCATGAATTTCGTACCAATGCTTGACAAATTCTTCGTGGGTGATGCCCTCCTTCCGGGTGAGCAACGCCAGCATTTTGATCATGGTTTCCTCCGCTACAGACTGGTGACATGCCGCGCGCGGTTCCAGTCCACCGCCGCGTCGGCGCAGCGCTCGATGTCTTCCGCCAGCATCAGCCCCTCCGCAACCAGCTTTTCCGCGGCACGAACAATCGCCGCCTGGTATTCACGCCAATTGCCGTAACGCTCCTGGATTGAGCGGCGCGGGTCACAGGTCAGCGCCTTCTCCGACGGCGTGTCGGGGAACGGGATGTAGCTGCCCTCAAACCGCCACTGCACGCCGTGGCCATTGCCGCGCGCTCGCGGATTCCAGCCGGTGTAGGTGCCCAGCGGTACCTGCACCATTGGCACCCGCACGCCGGCGACGTCGTTTCCGTCCGCGTCCACCGACGGCACCAGCACGGCGTAGCGCAGACCCGGCGCGCCATCCGGATCGTTGCGGCCTTGTACGATCTCCGGTGGCTCCCGCAGAATCCCCCGATCCGCATCCGGACCGAAATCCAGCAGCGGCAGCGCGTTGGGTTCCGCCAGCGGCATCACGCCCGGAATTGCGGGGAACTGCCGTTTCCAACGGCTATACTCGATCAGCGTGCCGTCCGCGTGCGTCGGGATTCGGCTTGGCGGCGGCGGCGTGCCATGCGTCGCCCAGGCATCCATCGCGTCCAGCATCGCGCGGAAAAGCATAGATGTGGCCACAGAATTCGAGAAATTCTGCCCTAAGCCACGCGACGGCGCCGGCAGCAGCGGGTTGGCCGAATGTTGCGAGCTCGACCAGAAATAGACGCGCACGGTGTCCGGCTGCTTCAGGTCGTTGCCCTGCGTATCCGTGTGCACCAGCGACCCGCGGCGCACCCAGTACTCGCTCGCCGTCTGCGTGTGGAACACCAGCGGATCAGTCTCCGGCCGTTTCAGGATGGCATCTTCCCGTCCGGTCAGATGGTCCCGGCTCCAGGCGTAGGAGAACGGAAAGGAGTCGGCGATGTTGAAATGATCCTCGTACTGCTGCCCCCCGGACACGATCGGGCTGGCGAAGCGGTGGTTGAGCCATTTTCGCCCGGCGCCGGCAACATGGGGCATGACGCCGTCGAACACCCGCCGCCCCGCCGTATCGGCGTTGTAGCCCCGATAGACGAAGTCGCGGATGCAGCGCCCCGTCTGCGAGCGCCCCCAGCCATAGACTTTCTGCGTCCCTCCGAGCGGATTGCCGCTGCCAGTTTCGTATTTCAGGAAACTGACGAAGTCGCGCACCGCGACGTGGCCAAGTCCCATCAGCTTCGGATCGCGCGCGGTATAGAGCAGTTCATAGATCCAGCCGACCTGGAAACCCGCCGGGTAATGGATGAACGTGTCGGACGGCACGAGCGCCGTCTCGCCGCCGGCGGATTCAGCAGCGGCGCCGGCGATCTTCTGCCCGAAGCACCATTCCGACTGAGGCACGACCTCCTTCTCATCATACGGAAACCGCCGCCGCGTCAGCACGGCGGTAGCCGGATCGGCCACGGGATAGGACCACGCCGCCGTGCGGCCGCTGAGCGGCACCGTGTGCGCCGGCGCATCGAGGATGATCTCAGTGCGCACCCGCCCGGTGATGGGCTTGCCGTTCTCGGTCGCCACCGGCACGTCCAGCACCAGGCGCCCGTCGCCGGGCATGATGTCGCCCTCCCACGCCAGCCATGCCACGCCGTAGCCGCGGCGCATCAGGTAGCCGTTGCCGGCATGTGCCATGCTGATCGGATCGTTGCTGTGCACGGCGTCGTTGAAAAACTGAAGCGCCCGCTTGTGGCCGCGGTTGCCATAGTCGAACAGCACGCGGCCGTTGCCGTTCGCCGGCTTCAGGATCATGAAGTCGGCTTCGAAACGCACCAGGCCGTCGGGACCGCGCCGCGCGTTGCCGATATCGACCACATCGGCCATCGCGGGCGAATCGGGATCGACGGCGAACAGCACCCTGCCCTTCAGCCGCTCATACGGCCCGGCGCCACCGAAGCTGTAGCCGCCGGCGAAGGGCCGGCGGTCGTCAATGCGGATTTCAACAGGTTGGGCCATCAGACTTTCCCCTTCAGCGCCGGCGCAAGGCGCAGCGTTTCACCCTTGGCGTAGGCAACGATCTGCTCGAAGCACTCGCGGAAATAGAGCTCGAAATTATCCCATTCCGCCCAACCGAGATGCGGGGTGCAGACGACGTTCGGCATCGCCAGGAACGGATGGTTGCCGCCGGTAATGGGTTCTTCCTCATACACATCAACCGCCGCAAAACCGGGCCGGCCGGTCCGGAGCGCCGCCAGCAGTGCACCCGGCTGCACCAGTTCCGCCCGCGATGTGTTGATCAGCAGCGCCGTGGGCTTCATCAACGCCAGATCCGCCGGACCAACGATGCCGCGCGTATCGTCGCGCAGGCGGACATGCAACGACAGCACGTCAGAGCGCGCAAACAGGTCCGCCTTGCTTGCAGCGACTTCATAGCCCGCGTCGGCGGCGCGTTTGGCCGAGGAGTCCTGCCCCCAGACCAGCACCTTCATCCCCATGCCGGCACCGCCGCGCGCCACCAGCGAGCCGATGTTACCGAGCCCGAAGATGCCGAGCGTGCTGCCGGCCAGGCGATGCGACAGGGTACAGGGCCACTCGCCGCGGCGCATCCGTTCCGCCTCAACGACGATATTGCGACGCGACGCCATCATCAGCGCCAGGGTCAGCTCTGCAGGCGCGTGCGGCGAATTGCTCGCACCAGTCGACACTAGGACGCCTCGATCGGCGCAGGCGGCATAGTCGATGGTGGTCGCTGCACGACCCACCAATGCGATCAGCCGCAGGTTGGGCAGCCGGTCGATCAGTGCGCGTGAATAGTCGACCCGTTCGCGGATGGCGACCACGACCTCGGCCGATTGCAGACGCTGCACAAGCTGCTCGAAATCCGCCGCCGGCTCGCGATATCGGACGACATCGTGACCCTGCAGCAGATCGAAGCACGACAGGCGGTGCACCATGTCCTGGTAGTCATCGGGTATCACGACTTTCAAGGCGCCCGCTCCCCTCGGCACACGCGGGCAGAAGTCGATCAAACCGCCCCTGCCATGTCAAATTGACTGGCTTTGTGCGCCATGGATGGTCGGCAGCTCGGGATGTCCGCCGTCGCCTCGAAGTCACGACGATGCCAAGTCGCTCGTCGTTCTCGCGGTGGGACGATGGCAGGCGCCACTTCACCCTGCTGATCGTCGAATCGTTACGGAACGGGCCGACGCGCGATGGCAAGGCAAGCGCACCCGTCGTGAAGCGGGCCAACATCGCACCGGGCTCTTCATCACCCACCGCCGTGGCACCATCATCCCGACGCCTTTGCGGCTTGGCGGAGGCAAACCAGCCCGTCCGCCGTAAGAGCGCCGCCCACATCTTCCCGCGCCTTTTCATCCCGGCGCGATCCGATAGCATGGCGGGCAATGACCGACATGAAGACCAACACGACCGGGCCCGCGGCCCCGGCACAGCCTCGGCTGCGGCCCGAGGATCGCAACTGGCAGCGGACCCTCTGGGCCATGGTCTTCATCCAGTTCGTCATGACAGCCGCGATCAACTTCCTCAGCCCGATCATTCCGCTCATGCTGCCGCAACTCGGCGTCGAGACTGATTCCGGCGTGTTCTGGTGGTCGGGCATCATCACCGGAGCGACCTCCTTCGTCGCCGCCTTCGCCTCCCCGGTCTGGGGCCGTGTTGCCGACCGCTACGGGCGGAAGGTTTCACTCCTGCGCTCAAGCTTTGCCATTGCGCTGTTCACCGCGCTGATGGGGATGTCGACGAATGTCTGGCAGTTCTTCGGCGCCCGCTTCGTCATGGGCCTGTTCGCCGGTTTTTCGTCCGCCGCCATTGCGCTGGTCGCCTCACAAGTCCCTGAACGGCGCCTTGGCTACGCGTTGGGCTGGCTGTCGTCGGGACAACTGGTCGGCTCGCTGATCGGACCAGTGATTGGCGGCGTGCTGGCCGACATCGCCGGGAGCTACCGCACACCGTTCTTCTGGTGCGCGGCGCTGACGATCGCTGGCCTCGTCCTGGTCTGGGCGATCGTGCATGAGGATTTCACCCCGGCCCCGCCGCCGCCACCAGGCCGGAAGAAGTCGCTGTGGTCCGGCATGAGCCTGCTGACCGGCTCCTCGGCACTGATGGCGCTGTTTCTGGTGCTGCTGATGGCGCAGTTCAGCACGCGTACGGTTGCGCCGGTGGTGACACTGTTCGTGCAGGAACTGATCGGATCGCCGCCACAACTGGCGACGCTGGCGGGCATCGCCTTCTCCATCACCGGCCTCGCCAACCTCATCGCGGCGCCGTTCCTGGGCAATCGCAGCGACGTTATCGGCTATCGCAAGGTGCTGCTGATCTCCCTGGCCGGCGCGACACTGACCAGCGCGCCACAAATCTTTTCCGACAGCTACTGGAGCTTCCTGGCTTGGCGCTTCGCCGTTGGCCTGTTCATCGGCGGCATTCTGCCAACCGCCAACGCGCTGATCGGCCGCTCCGTCTCGCGTGAGCAGCGCGGCACCATCTACGGCATGACCGCCTCAGCCACCTTCCTCGGCAATTCGCTCGGCCCGCTCAGCGGCGGCGGCATCGCCGCGTTCCTCGGCATTCGCTGGGTGTTCGCCATCACCACCTTGCTGCTGCTGGCGAATCTGATCTGGGTCTGGTTCACCGTCGCCGAATTGAAGGACGGGCCGCGCGATGGCGCCGGGTCAGACGGCGATTAGGCCGATGACGTCATCCTCCAGCACCGCACAGGTCAGCTTGCCGCCCATGCCGGCGCCGGTGTCCAGGCCGATCCGGTTCGGCAGTACCGCCACGGCCGGCACCGATGAGTGGCCATGCACCACGACGACGCTAAAATCCTGCTCCGTCGACAGGAAGGGCTGGCGAATGGTCAGCAGGTCCTCACGACTCTGGTCCCTGACATCGACGCCGGGCCTGATCCCGGCATGGACAAACAGGTAGCTGCCCTCACGATGCGAGAGCGCCAGGCTGCGTAGCCAGGCGATGTGAGTCGCGGGCAGCGCCTCCGCCCAATCCTCGCGCGGCAGGTCAGGCGACAGGCCCCAGCTCTGCAGAGCCGCCTTGCCGCCGGCCCACAGCCAGTCCGTCGCTGCCGCCCGGTCGCCGTCGAGTGCGTCCAGTAGCATACGCTCGTGGTCACCAAGCAGGTTGACCATAGTCAGGCCGGGGAACGGGTTGCTCGTGAGGAGGCGAATGACGCCCGCGCTGTCGGGCCCCTGGTCGATGTAGTCGCCCAGATGCACCACCACCGCGGCCGGCAAGGGCCGGGCGGCGAGGTCGGCGCGGATCTGCTCGTGAAGGCGCACCAGGCTCTCGCAGGCGCCGTGTACGTCGCCGATAACATAGACCCGCCGCCCGCGTGGCATGCGGCCCGGCGCGACCACCCAGCGAATCGACTCCGCCGACGCGCTCGGACCGCGTGCCTGAAATGTTGGAATCGCAGAGGCTTGCAGCGCCTCTTTCCGCACACGCCGGAGCGGCCGCCTCATTGGCCTACCCTCGGGTAGTTTCCCTTTTCGCTCAGCCTGCTAACCTGCATCCGCTCAATCAACCGGAGGAAAATCTTGGCCAAAATCACCTTCCCCGTCGAGGCGACGCACATCATGATGTTCGCGCGCGCCGTCGGCGACACCAACCCGGTGTATCACGACGCCGAAAAGGCGAAAGCCACGGAAGTCGGTGGCATCATTGCCCCGCCGAGCTTTGCCCAGGCGGTGGCGCAGTTCGACCCTGAGTACCACCTCCGGCCCAAGCCCGGCGAGAAGTGGTTCGGCTCCGGCAAGACGGCCAGCGGCGTCGAGGGCAAAGCGTCCTCCAGCGGCGGCCTGCATGCAGAGCAGCATTATGAATATATCCGTCCTCTGCGTCCCGGCGACGTGCTGACGGTGGAAACGAAGCCCGGCAAAACCTGGGAGCGTGAGAGCAAGCGCGCTGGCAAGCTGACCTTCCGGGAACGCGTTACGGAGTACCGCGACCAGAAGGGTGAGCTTGTCATGATCGCGCGTGGCGTCGGCGTCACGACGGAACGTCCGGTGGACCAGGGCTGAGGCAGAGGAACATACAATGGCACTGAAGATGTCCGCCCTGAAGGTCGGCGACACCCATAAGGAGCGCGTGGTCGAGAACCTCTCGCGCACGCAGATCGTCATGTACGCCGGCGTGTCCGGCGACTACAACCCGCTGCACACGGACGAGGTCTACACCAAGGAGGCCGCTGGCTATCCCAGCGTGTTCGCACACGGCATGCTGACGATGGGCCTGACCGGCAAGGCGCTGACCAATTACGTCGGCGATGGCCGCCTGACGAAGTTTGGCGTCCGCTTCACCAATCAGGTGTGGCCGGGTGACACGCTCGACACCACGATCACCGTTGAGGGCTGCCGGCAGGAAAACGGGCAGAACCTGGTGGACCTGAAACTGTCCACGACGAACCAGGACGGCAAGGAAGTCGTATCCGGGTCGGCCACAGCGCGCGTCGACGCCTGATCGAAACGGCGGCCGCTCCAACACGAAGCGGCCGCCGCTTTTTGTGACCTTCCGCAGGAAACGCGCGTGCGGCCAGGACGTTGGCCTCGCATGCGACACGTCCTGAGATTGCTGCGCGGCAGCCGTCGTTCTAGGCGACGCACGCGCGATGCCCATGCCGGGGCCGCCTGCATCACCCTGGCCTTCACCCTAATGGTTTCGATCCTGCAGGCGTCTGCGCTGACAGCCACCACGGATCAGTCACCGCCTCCGGCTGAACGCGCACAGAATGAGGCTGGGTGGGCGCAGCAGGAAGCCGAACGACGGGCGACTGATGGCGATTATGACGGTGCCGTGCAGGCGCAACGCGAGGCTGACGCGCTGCGCGCACAAGCGAACCGGATGCGGTGACGCTGGGGCTTGCGGCCGGCCACCCCCACAGTCTGCGATTGGACCGTCCCGGCGACAATAGAACCGCCGGTAAACGCTGATGAACACCACTGTTTCAGTGCCGGCCCGTCCGGTTACGTGAACGGCCAACGCGGTGGCAGCATAGATGTCCGTGGCAAAGTGCGCGCCTCGCGCGCTGACCTGATGACCTTGTAGCAACCCCGGCGCCTTCCCCCGGTGGGTTCCGTCGTCTGCGGACGGGCCCCGGGGATGGCTGACGAGCGGATAGCGCAGAGATGGTGGCTGGGCCACTGCAACTTGTTGTCACCTCCTGCTGAGGCGCCGCTCCTCGGTTAACAACGCTTGTTTGCGCGGCACGCCCCAGCGATAGCCTGTCAGGTCGCCATTGCTGCCGATCACGCGGTGGCACGGCACGGCCAGTGAAACTGGGTTGGTGGCGCAGGAGCGTGCGACGGCGCGGATCGCCTTCGGATTGCCGGCCATTTCCGCCAGCTGCGCATAGGTTCGGGTTTCGCCCGGCTGGATCTGCTGCAAGGTGCGCCAAACGCGCTGCTGGAACGCCGTGCCACGCAGGTCCAGCGGCAGATCGAGTGCCTGCTTCGGCTCGCGCAGGAAATCAAGCACCACCTGCACCGTACCGGCCAGCGCCGGATCGTTCAGTGTCACCTTGGCCTTGGGAAAACGCTGCCGCAAATCGCCCATGAGCGCCTCATCCGGTTCGGCAAAGCCAATGAAACACACACCCTTGTCGGTGGCGCCGACAAGCAGGCGACCGAACTGGCAATTGGCGAAGGCGGTGCGGATCACTTCCCCCTGGCCGCCACGCCGGACGGCGCCGGGCGTCATGCCCAATAGCGCGCCGGTTTTTTCGTAGACGCGACTCTCCGACCCATAGCCGGCGCCCGCCACCGCATCGGCGACCCGGTCGCCCTGAGACAAGGCCGCCTGCAGGCGGCGGGCGCCAACGCCCTCGCCATAGCTTCGTGGGGTCAGGCCGGTATGGTCACGGAACATGCGCAGAAAGTGGAACCGCGAGTAGCCGGAACGGGCCGCCAGCGCTTCCAGCGATGGAATTTCCTCCGCCGACTCGATGAACGCACAGGCGTCGCGAACCACCGCCTGGGCAATGCGGGCACGATCACCCTTCGGATCGCAGCGCTTGCAGGCCCGGAATCCAGCCTCCTCGGCCGACTCGGTGGAGGCAAAGAAGCGCACGTTGCGACGCAGCGGCCGCGGCGACGGGCAGGCCGGGCGGCAGAAGACGCCCATCGTCGTTACGCCGTAGAGGAACTCCGTGCCAGTCTGGCGGGCGAGGACCTGTTCCCAGAGAACATCGTCCGGTGGCAGGTCGATGGTGTGCATGATGTCCATGGCCGCAATCTGGAGACTTGCCGGATTGTAAGCCATCCGCCGATTGCGGCCACTAGCCGCCCGCATATTCCCGGCCGTCCGCCGGTGTGAATGCAGGCGCGTCGGTGCCGGTGCACCCAAGCCCTGAAAACATCGAAACCTCGTCCTCAGCGAACCGCTGCGACGCCAGCGAAAGCAGAACGGGCCGAGGTTGCCCCCGGCCCGCCCAGTCATTCAGGAAGCATCGAAAAGAAGCTACTTGATGATGATTTCCACGCGCCGGTTCTGCGGCTCACGCACATTCGGCCCCGTCGGGACCAGCAGGTTCGTTTCGCCAAAGCCCTGGATGCTGATGGAACCCTGCGGCACGCCATTCTTCACCAGCTCCGCTGCAACCGCGCGCGCCCGGCGAACCGACAGGCCCTGATTGTACTGCGGTGTGCCGGAGGTGTCGGTGTAGCCATTCACCTCGATGCGCGTGTACTGGACACGAGTCGAGTTGTCCGCGGCTTCCTTGACGATCTGGCGCGCCCGGTCGGTCAACGTGGCCTTGTCCCAGTCGAAGAACACCAGATAGGAGCGCGAAATGGCTGGAGCTGGTGCCGCCACCGGGGCCGGAGCAGCGACCGGCGGCCGCGGCGTGAACAGCGCATAGCGGATGCCGACAACCACTTCGTTGTTGAACTGGTTATGCAGCTTCACCGTACCAGTGGTAGCCGGGCCACCATTGGTAATCGGCCCGTAGTACTTCTCGCCACCCAGGATATCCATGAAGCGGTAGTCGGCGGTGATCGACAGACCCGGCACCCGCGCGACCGGGAAGGAGGCGCCGACGATCGCCTGGAAGGCAAAGGCACCGCTCTGGCCATTCGTGCCGAACGCGAACGGACCGCCCGGCTGGATGGCCGAGACGCCGTTCAGCTTCGTCCACTGGTAGCCGGCGCCGGCACCGATATAGGGGAAGATCCAGGGCGAGCCGACATCGAGGTCGTACAGCACATTGCCCATCGCGCCCCAGGTGCGAACGGTGCCGTTCGCGGTCGTCGGGAAGCGCGTGCCCCCAAAGCTGCGAACGTTGCTGCGCATGAAGTCGCCTTCGACCTCAAAGCGGAAGCCGTTGCCGATACCGTAGCCCACCGCCAGTTCGGAATTGAAACCGTAGCCCTGGTTCAGGTGGATCTGCCCGCCCCAGCCCGGCCCGTAGACGGTCGCCTTTGGGTCGATCGGCGCGTGCAGACCGGCGCCAAGGCTGACATAGGGCCCAGTCACCGGTTGGGCATTGGCCGACGATGACAGTGTCGTAACCGCCAACGGCAGGCCGGTCAGAGCAGTTGCCAGAATCGCACTGCGAAAGCGCATGCGTAGAAACTCCCGTGAATAAGTACTTGTCATCATCGAACTGGCCGTACGGCAAGGCAAAACTGCCAAGACCGTCCCGTTCAGGTGCCCACGGATATTCGGCATCTGCTCTATCGCCACAAGTCACCAGGACTTGAAACCGGTCACGAGGCTCGGATTTTCCTGAAAGCGCTGTCATCCGGAAGCGCGTAAAATGAACAAGCGGCATGCGCACAAGCACGCGAATCGGCGCGAAACCCGCAGTTTTCCGCAGCGCGGTGGCCAACAGGATACCATCTTTTAATTCCGTAGCCTGGAAAGCCGCTTGATCTGGCGATGCGGCCAAGCATCATCCTGAGTTTCTTGCCGAACGGCGGAAACCGACACGACGACGGAGCAAATGTACGCGCTCCGGTGACAAGGAGCACGATGTTCGCCTTTTTGGGTAGCCTGACCGATGCCGCCGTCGCCTTGGTCGCGACATATCCCTCGGCCGCACTAGCCGTTACCTTTGCCGCCGCGATCATCGAGGCCGTGGCCGTGCTCGGCATTCTCATCCCGGGAACACCGATCGTGATGGCTGTTGCCGGTGCCGCAGCGATGGCCGGTCATTCAATGCTTCCGTACATTGTCCTGGCCATCCTGGGCGCGGTGATTGGCGACTTCATTTCCTTCTGGTTTGGCAGCTATTACCGGGACGAGCTGCGGCGCATGTGGCCGTTTTCAAAACGTCCAACGCTGATGGAAAGCGCCACGGCATTCTTCGACCGGTATGGCGTGTACAGCGTGGCGCTATGCCGCCTGATCCCGGTGCTGCGCTCCACCGTGCCACTGGTAGCCGGCATGGCCGGCATGAACAGGCGGAAGTTCGTCATTGCCAATGTGGCGTCGGCGGTGGTCTGGGGCCCGGCCCATGTCTATCCGGCGGCGTTGGCAGGGCTTTCGATCGAGAGCATGCGCGCCGGAGACTGGAACGCGGCGGCGTTGTGGGCGACCGTGTTTGCCGGGTGCATCCTGGCCGGTTGGATGCTGCACCACATGGTCATCCGGCGCCGCCGGCAGGCGTGAGGTGTCGCAGCCCTGCGGCGCGAGACCGCAGGGCGCCAATACGCGTATCTATCCGCCCGCCACGCCCTGTGTATTGACGTAGAGTGCGTACAGCCCGTGACTTGCGGCCATGAACAGGCGGTTTCGATGACGGCCGCCGAAGCACAGGTTGGCGCAGCGCTCCGGCAGCGCGACATGGCCAATTGGCGCCCCGGTCTTGTTGAAGACGCGGACGCCATCGAGTTCCGGATCACCCATCCCCCAGCCGCACCACAAATTGCCGTCGATATCGACGCGGAACCCGTCCGGCGTGCCGCCCGCGGCGTCGATGAACACGCGGTTGTTCGCCAGCTTCCTGCCGCCGTCGACGACGTCGAAGGCGCGGATCAGCCGGTTCGGTTCGGCGCGCGAGGCGACGACATACAGGACCGATTCGTCGGGCGAGAACGCCAGGCCGTTCGGTCCCTCGATGTCGTCCGCCATCATTGTCGCCTCGCCGGTCTGACCATCAATGCGCCAGACCGCCGGTTTCATTTCCGGTTCGGCCTTCTCGCCCTCGTAATAGCCAAGGATGCCGAACACCGGATCGGTGAACCAGATCGACCCGTCAGACTTCACCACCACATCGTTCGGGGAGTTCAGCCGCTTGCCCTGGTGGCTGTCCATCAGCACCGTGAGGCTACCGTCATATTCGGTTCGGGTGACGCGCCGGCCGCGGTGCTCGCAGGTGATGAGCCGCCCTTGCCGATCGCGGGTGTTGCCGTTGGCGTTGTAGGACGTCTTGCGATACACGCTGACGGCGCCGGTTTCCTCCTCCCATTTCAGAATTCGATCGTTCGGGATATCGCTCCACAGCAGGTAGCGGCCGTCACCGAAATACACCGGCCCTTCGGACCAACGGCAGCCTGTATAAAGCTGCTCCACCGAGGCGAGCGCCAGCCGGTACGGGGCGAAGCTCGGGTCCAGGTTGCGGACATACGGATCAGGATAACGGCTGTTTGGCTGCCACATGGCTGGTTTCCCCCTTGGTTGCCGGGGAATGGTAGCGGCGCGGCGGGCGGCGGCAAGGCGGGCGGGTCAGTATCGAATGCGAATGCCCAAATTGTCCGCCGGAATGTCCCTTCTGTTCTGTCGCACGTGACAAACAGCTTACCGTGCGCCTGGGCCAACGCCAGATGATCGCATCTGGCAACGTGAGCTGGTGACGACGGCGCAACTCAGCAGCGATCTCGGCAACGTCCTCATCAAGATCCACTAAATCGAAATGCTGCAGGAACGCGCGAGTTGACAGAACGCCCTCTTGCGGGGCGCCGACGAGGATTTCGATCCAGGTAATGCTGCTAGTAAGCCGCTCGCTGTAACGGGCCCGTTCCGCCCTGGCAGCAGGAAGACGAGGAAGGTAGTCGATCAGGATGTTGGTAGCAAAGAGGGCGCTTACCACTCTGCCCGGACCCGGTGCTGGGAAGCGAAGCCGTCCTTGCCTTCGGTTATCCACAGGCCGAAGGCGTCCGCAAATTAGGCTTCTGCTGCTGGCGCAGATAGTCCGCGATCGCCGAACCAATAAGAGCAGCACACGACTTGCCTGCGCGCGCGACCACATCCGCGAATGCCTTCGGGTCGGCTTGGCGAATTCTAACCAGCGTCCTCATATGGCACGTGATATCAGGCATCAGACTACGATATCGACACATCGAATGCGGAAACCCGCATTTCCCTCTCGCGCCGATCAAGGCTAGACTCCAGGGAACCGGTCACGTGAGGAGACATCCATGACCCCGCCCCCGCCCTTCGGCGCTAACTCCGCCGCCGCCCGCGACATCGCCAACGTGCTGCACCCGTACACGGATCTGCAGACGCATCAGGAAGTCGGTCCGGTGGTGATCTCGCGCGGCAAGGGCGTCCGCGTCTGGGACGAGAACGGCAAGGAATATATCGAAAGCGTCGCCGGCCTGTGGTGCGCCGCGCTCGGCTTCGACAATGAGCGGCTGGTGCAGGCGGCGGCGAACCAGATGCGCAAGCTGCCGTTCTACCACGCCTTCACCGCCAAGTCGCATGAGCCGATGATTGACCTGGCGGAGATGCTGATCCAGCGCGCCCCGGTACCTATGAGCAAGGTGTTCTTCGCCAACTCGGGCTCCGAGGCCAATGACTCCGCCATCAAGATGGTCTGGTACCTGAACAACGCGCTGGGACGGCCGCAGAAGAAGAAGATCATCGGCCGCCTGAAAGGCTACCATGGCATTACCATCGGATCGGCTTCACTGACCGGCTTGCCGGCCAATCATCGCAGCTTCGACGTGCCGCTGCCTGGCTTCATCCACACCATGACGCCGCACTTCTATCACGGCGCAAATCCGGGCGAGTCCGAAGAGGAGTTCGCCACGCGCTGCGCCGACGAACTGGAAAAGCTGATCCTCGCGGAGGGCCCCGACACCGTTGCCGCCATGTGGGCGGAGCCAATCATGGGCGCTGGCGGCGTGATCCTGCCACCGAAGGGTTATTTCCCGAAGATCCAGGCAGTGCTGAAGAAATATGACGTGCTGCTGGTGGCTGATGAGGTGATTTGCGGCTTCTGGCGCACCGGCAACTACTGGGGCTGCCAGACGCTGGACATCGAGCCGGACATCCTGACCTGCGCCAAGGCGTTGTCCTCCTCCTACTTGCCGATCTCGGCGGTGATGGTGAATGACCGCGTGTTCCAGGCGCTGGCCAAGGAAAGTCACAGCATCGGCACGTTCGGTCACGGCTTTACCTACTCCGGCCATCCGGTGCCGGCCGCCGTGGCGATCGAGACGTTGAAGATCTACGACGAGATGAAGATGGGTGACCACGTCGCCGAGGTTGGGCCGCACATGCAGGCAGAACTGCGCCGCCGTTTTGCGGACCATCCGCTGGTGGGCGAGGTCCGCGGCACCGGCCTGATCGCCGCGGTCGAGCTGGTGGCCGACAAGGCGACGCACACCAACTTTGACCCGAAAGCCAAGGTTGGCCCGCGCCTTGGCAAGCTGGTCGAGGATTATGGCGTAATCGGCCGCACGGTAATGAATGACGTGCTGTGCTTCAGCCCACCGCTGGTCATCAGCAAGGATGACGTCGACGAGATGCTGACCCGGATCGGCAAGGCGCTCGACGAACTGACGGTGCAGTTGCGCCGCGAGCAGATCGCGGTCGTTCGCTAAGCCGGGTCCGCTCCGTCGGGCTCCGGCGTTCGGCGCAAACCGGCGCCTAGCGAACAAAATTGGCCGCAATACGCCGCACGCTGCCCGACTCGGTTGCACTGCCGTTACATAGGCCGGCTAATATGCCGCTGCGCCGCGTCCACGGGTGCGAACCAGAGGGCGCGGCGTGATCCACTGCGTTGGCCCTAGGCAATGTCCACTGCCCGCGACCCGCTCGACGAATCCCTGCCAGCCATCCGCAGCCGCATTTTTGCGCCTGCGGTCATGGCGCCGTTTGCCGATGACCTCGCCGGCCGCATCGCGCGACTGACCAACGGCCCGCTATTGGAGATCATGGCCGATGTCGGAACGCTGACCCAGGCAGTCGTCGCCTCGGTGTCCACAGACATGAGCGTGATTGCCACCGAACAGAACGACGCGCTGCTGGTCTTTGCGGCTGACAAGCCCGGCACGGCCCGGGTGAGTTGGCGGCAGGCCGGTCCCACCGCCTTGTCGTTCGAGGACGGCACATTCGGCATTGTCGCCTGCCTGTTCGGCATCGCTGCCGTCGCCGATCGGGTAACGGCATTGCGGGAAGCGCGCCGGGTACTGAAGCCTGACGGACGCCTGCTGTTCACCGTCCCGGCGCCGCTCCACCTGAACCCCGTCGTCACCGCCGTGCACCAGGCGTTGGGCACGCTGTTCGGCGAGGCGCCGCCGCGCTATCTGGCGTCAGTGCTACACGGATATGGGGAGCCGGAACTGATCGACGACGATCTCACGCGCGCCGGGTTCACCGACGCAGCCTACACGGTCGTGGACCTGCCGTTCAGCGGCCGCGATGCAGAAGCTGTCGCCCTTGGCTACTGTCTCGGCACGCCGCTGCGGCTCGAGTTGCAGGATCGCACCGATGGTCGCCTCGGCCCGGCGGTCAACGCGGTCGAAGCCGCCCTACGCATCCGGTTCGGCGCAGGACCTATCCGCAGCACCATGCGCGGCATTGTTGTCTCGGCAGCCGGATGAGCCACGTCGCGGTCATCGGTGGAGGCATTGTGGGCCTCGCCAGCACCATCGCCCTGTTGCGGGACGGGCATCAGGTTACCCTGATCGAGCCCGGCGACCCGGGCGGCGAGCAGTCAGCCAGCTATGGCAACGGCACGCTGCTGAACCCGAGTTCGGTCATCCCGATGTCGTCGCCAGGACTGTGGAAGAAGGTACCCGGCTACCTGCGCGATCCGCTTGGCCCCCTGACCATCCGCTGGTCCTATCTGCCGAAGCTGTGGCCCTGGCTGCGCCGCTTCGTTGCCGCCGGCTCGTCCGAAGCCAAGGTGCTGGCCACCGCGCGGGCGCTGCAGCCGCTGCTGGCTGACTCCCCGGCGCTGCACCGCGCGCTGGCGGAGGAGGCTGGCGTCGGCGACCTGATCGTCAAGCAAGGGGTGCTGTTCCCCTTCGCCAGCCGCGCCGAATTCGAGGCGGAGGGGCTGTCCTGGCGGGTCCGCCAGCAGACCGGCGTGCGTTGGCTGGAACTGAATGAGGACGAACTGCGGCAGCGTGAGCCATCGTTGGACCGCCGCTACAAATTCGCCCTGCTGGTCGAGGAGAATGGCCAGTGCCGCGACCCCGGCGCCTATGTCGCCGCCTTGGGGCGACTGGCCGTGGCGCAGGGGGCGACGCTGTTGAAGGCGCGCGCCACCGGGTTGCGGATCGAGGGCGGGCGACTACGCGCGGTGACGCTGGAGAGTGGCGAGGTCGCCTGCGACAAGGCCGTGATATCCGCCGGCGCCTGGTCGAAAATGCTGGCGGCTGCCGCCGGCGACTCTGTGCCGCTGGAGACGGAACGTGGTTATCACGTGGTGATTACCGATCCCGGAGTCTCGCCGCGCTACCCAATGATGCCGAGCGATGGGAAGGCGGCATGCGTGATGACGCCGCAGGGGTTGCGGATCGGCGGCCAGGTCGAGCTGGCGGGACTGCACGCGGCGCCGAACTGGCAGCGCGCGGAAGTGCTGCTGAAGTTCGCTCGCACGGTGTTCCC
>JAFEFW010000665.1 GCA_018240405.1 Pseudomonadota bacterium | reverse complement strand
ACGGGCCTGCTTCCTAATTTGCGCAATGGTCCCGAGCGGGGGCACTCCTGCAGACCATGGTCATTCCTGAACTGTCTGGCCTCCTGTCCGGTGCGGGCGCGGAATTTCCATTGCCGGAACCCGGCACCATGACAGTACTGGCCACCGCTACAGCGCTGCTGGGCATCGTCCGCCGCCGCCGCACGCCCCCTACCCGCTAGCAGTACCGCCGGGGCATCGTCTCATCCCCACCTGCACGCTGCCTGACCCTCGACAGCAGCATCCTCCCGCACTGCCGCCTTATACCGCTCAACCGAGGCATCCGGTCCTCAGCCAGCGAACTGCGCTGCATTGCCATTCCTCGGGTGCATGAATTGCCGCCTCGACAGGCCTGACATTCCGCCTGCCATGACCTACATCGCGTGCGCGACCACACGGGAGCGCGCCTGCGCAATGCCTGACCTGACCCCACCGCTCGGCCTCCAGCTTGCCGATGCGCCACCAGCCACGCCGGCCCTGATCGAGGCCGCCGACCGTGCTGCCCGCTTCTGGCGGGGCGATGGCGCCACTCCGGCGGCAATCGGCAGCGCCGCCCACCGGGCGCTCGCCTGCCGCATGTTCCGTGAGACCTTCAACCCGTACAAACCATCGATCATCGATTGGCCGCAGCTGACACCGGATGCGTTGCACCGCCTCGTCAGCCTGCCGATCTGGGACATCGCCGTGCAGACCGAGGACAAGGCGATGATGCGCATGAAGGCCTATGCCGACGGCATCACTGATCCCGAATGGCATGCCGCCATCGGGCTGAATGCCTGGGAGGAAGGCCGCCACCGTGTCGTGCTCTCGAACCTGGTCGAGGCCTATGGCATCGCTCTCGCCCCGGCACCAAGCTACAAGCCGCCGCGCGATACCGAGTGGGCGTATCTGGTCACCGGCTTTTCCGAATGTATCGACAGCTTCTTTGCCTTCGGCCTGTTCGCCCTGGCCAAGCAGTCAGCCTTCTTTCCGCCGGAACTGGTCGACACATTCGAACCAGTGATCCAGGAGGAGGCTCGGCATATCCTGCTGTTTGCCAACTGGCTCGCCTGGCACCGCCGAAACCTGCCGCTGTGGCGCCGGCCGTGGTTCGAGCTTCGCGTCTGGGCGGTCTGGGCCTTCCTGGGATGGGAGCGGATCGGCATCGCCCGCGGCCTGGACGATAGCGGCGCGCCGGCCTCGGCCCAGGACAACAACTTCACCGTCACCGGCAGTAAGGCGGTCAGCGACGTTGAGATCAGCGTGCCCGATCTGATGGCGCTGTGCCTGGCCGAGAACGACCGCCGCTTCGCCGGCTATGACAGCCGGTTGTTGCGGCCGACCACGATGCCGACGCTGGTGCGGACCGTACTGGGCGCGCGTACGGTGTGGCGGCGAATGACGGGCCGCCGGCCGGCAGTCGCGTAACGGCGGCCGGCTCTGCGTCGTGTCACCCGCCGTTCGCCCGCTGCCAGGCCAGCAGATCGAACGATTGCGGCTCCGGTATCCCCAGGATTGTTAGCGCCGCATGCGCCTGACCGCGGTGATGCGCCTCGTGGTTAAAGAAATGCGTCAGTGCCGGCCCGATCTTCTGCTGAAAGACTTTTCCCGTGGAGTTGCGGTATTCCATCACCCGGTCGTAGTCGGGCGGCCGCAGGCCGGTGACGAACTCGAAGATCCGGTCGTCCTCGGCGACCCGAGCGGCACGTAATTCCTCGAAATCCTCGTGCAGCACCTGGTTCAGCCGCTCCGGCTGCGGCCCGTCGCCGGTCATCCGTCGCATCCAGATGTAGTCCGCGACCAACAGGTGGTTCAGCGTGTTGTGCAGGCTGCCGAAAAACAAACCAATCGGGCGCTTGCGGGCCTCATCGCTCAGCGTCGCCGCATCCTTGTAGAGCCGAACATTGACGAAGCGGTTGTAGGCGGCGAGTTCGTCGAAGCGATCCTTCAGCATGGCGCACCTCCTGTTTGCCAAGACTGGCGCGCCCGCGGCCGGGACGCTACTGAGAAGCTGCTCGACCATCATGAGGTTTCCTCATGCCGCCGCCATCCCTGCGTGCGCTGAAGGCCTTCGCCGAGACCGTCCGCGCCGGCAGCCTGGTCGGTGCCTCCGCGGCCCTGCATGTAACGCCGTCGGCGGTCTCGCACCTGCTGCGGCAACTGGAGGAAACCCTGGGCGTGCCGCTGTTTGCCGCCCGCAGCCCGCAGATCCGCCTCACCGAAGCTGGCGAGGCGCTCGGCCGCCGCCTGGCCGCCGGGTTCGACGCCATCGATGCCGCGGTCGCGGAAGCGCGCCATCGTGCCGGCGACGTGCGGGTCACGACGCTCTCAAGCTTCCTCACGCTGTGGCTGATGCCGCGGCTGACTGGGTTCCAGGCCCTGAACCCCGGTATCAGGCTGCTGCTCAGTACATCCATGCGGCCGGTCGACCTGCAGGCGGAACCGTTCGAATGCGCCATCCGCTGGGGGACCGGCGGATGGCCGGGGCTGGAGCAGACATTGCTGTTTCGCGACCGCCCGGTACTGGTCGCCAACCCCAGGCTGCTGGACAGCGCAGCGACCCTGCCCCGCCTCGCCGCCCGCACCCGCCCGGACGACTCGCCACTGGTCGCCGCGGCACTTGGGCTGGCGGACGTTCCGCCGGTGCTGACGTTCGAGACGCGGGCGCAGGCGGTGCAGGCGGCGGTGGCCGGCATGGGCGCGGCGGTGGTGGACCGCAACCTCGTCGCCGGCTTGCTGGACGACGGCTTGCTCGCCGTGTGGGCACCAGACCCGCCGGTGCTGGCGCCCGAGGGTCATTGGTTCGTCACCCTGCCCGACCGGTTGCGCATCCCGCAGGTGCGGGCGTTCCGGGATTGGCTGGTTGCGGTCAGCGACAAGGCCACCTCGCCATCGGCGGCTTAAGCCGGACGGAGAACCATGCTTCGCCATCGCCGTAGGGCGGCTCGCGAACATAGCTGACAGTACTGGCCGGACGCCGTCCCGTAGCCGGCCTGCGCCCTTTGGCCAGCGCCCCTGGACTGAACCTGCCGTTCGGCGGCAAGATGCCTGTGGGCAGCTACATCCATGCACCGCGCCAGGGTCCCCGCAGCTACCGCGGTCGATCGCCAGCCCGTTCCGATCCTGGACAACGCCATACTGCAGACTGGGGGGATTCGACCATGATCGACGTGGCCGGCCGCACGTTCGTTGCGCTGCGCAAGGAGGGATCGCCGGCCCGGCTAGTTGCCGACCCGGTCTTTCACGCGGTAACGCCACATTGCCGCCCCGCGCTTTGTGGCGATGAACCCGGCGCCTCGTCCCGGTGGTCAGAGCAGCCAGCCGAGTGCGTGACATGCCGTGTTTGCCTGGATCGTCTGGCCCGCATGGCCCGGCCACGCCGGCCCGCAGCCGTGGTGGCCGCGCCACGCCGCCGCCGCGGTGCTGCTTTCCTCTGAGCCTGCGTCGCCTGCGTTTCCGCTACGCCACCTGCGCGCCCGGCCGGTGATGGCGGTTGCGCAAAGCCGACCGGCCCGGCAAATCGGAAGCATGACCCTGCAAGTGCGACGTACGTGGTGGATTGGCGGATTTCTCGTACCGCTGCTTCTCGCGCTGTCATGCAGGCCAGCGGTGTCGGCCGAGGCCCCAGCCTATCGCCCCGATCCGGGCTGGCCGCAGCCGCTGCCACATGGTTGGGTGCTGGGGCAGGTCTCCGGCGTCAGCGTCGACCGCGACGACACGGTGTGGATCATCCAGCGTCCGGTGAAGGGGCCCCATGCGGCGCCGCCGGTGATTGCTTTCACGCCAGCCGGCGTGGTCATGGCTTCCTGGGGTGGGCCGGGCAAGGGCTATGACTGGCCGGAGAGCGAGCACGGCATTCGCGTCGATCCCACCGGTGCGGTGTGGATCGGCGGCAATGGCGGCAGCGATGGCCAGGTGCTGAAATTCACCCGCGACGGGCGCTTCCTGTTGCAGATCGGCCATCCGGCGCATGGTGCGGCCAGCAACGACACCAGTCGCCTGGGACGGCCGGCGGACGTTGCCGTCGATCCCGCGGCGCATGAGGTCTACATCGCCGACGGCTACGCCAACCGCCGCGTCATCGTCTTCGATTCGGAAACCGGCGCCTACAAGCGCCACTGGGGTGCCTACGGCACCCGCCCCGAAGACAGGCCGCAGCATTACGACCCACGCGGGCCGCTGCCACGCCAGTTCGGCACGCCCGTGCACTGCGTGAAGCTGGCACGTGACGGACTGGTCTATATCTGCGACCGGCAGAACGACCGCATTCAGGTGTTCGGCCGCGACGGGCACTTCGTCACGGAATTCCGGGTCGCGCCAGAGACGCTGGGCATGGGCACGGTCTGGGACCTGGCACTGTCAGTCGATCCGGCGCAAGCCCTGCTGTTCGACGCGGACGGGCAGAATGAGCGGGTGCACATTCTGGATCGAGCGGACGGCACAGTGCGCGGCGGCTTCGGCTCATCCGGCCGGGCGCCGGGCCAGTTTCTTTGGGTGCATAACATCGCTGTCGACAGCCATGGCACCGTATTCACCACCGAGGTCGGCGAGGGCCGCCGCGTGCAGCGCTTCGTGCCGATCGCGCCCCGCTGACGCCGCAACCGGCGACGGCTACCCTACTCGTCGAGCGCCCCGCCCAGCCGCGCCTCAGTCGAGTGTCGCCAGCAGTCCGGCCATCAGCTTGCCGCGATAGGCCAGGCTGTCGACCATGATGTGCTCGTCCAGCGTATGGGCCCCGGCCCCGGCAACGCCCAGACCGTCCAATGTCGGAATCCCCATCGCGCCGGTGAAGTTGCCGTCGGAGCCGCCGCCGGAGCTTTGCGACGCAATATGGAATCCCAGCCGCGAGGCGATCACCCGGGCCCGTTCGTAGAGCGCCATGCCGGCAGCGTCCGGCTCCCAGACCGGGCGGGTGACACCGCGCGTAACCCTGAACTGAACCTCATTCGACGACGCCCGCAGCGCCAGCATCGCCTCGACGCCCCGGTCCAGGTCCTCCTGCCGCTTCGCCATCGACAGCGCTTCCCCGGTGCAGGTGGTGGTGACGCAGTTCACCCATTGGCCGCCATGGATGACGCCGACGCTGAAAGTGCAGTCCTCGGTCGTCATGTCCTCGATCTCGATCAGCTTGCGCGCCATCTCCTTGATGGCGGAGCGTCCCTCGCCAGGCCGCGACCCGGCATGGCTGGGGCGCCCGGTCGCTTCCAGGTTGAAGCGGGCGATGGCGTACCGGCCGGTGACCACGCCGCCATCGGCACGCGCCGGTTCCGGCACCAGCACGTATTTATGCCGAGCGGCCTCGGCCTCGATCAGGTCGCGGGTGGAGGGGCTGCCGACTTCCTCATCCGAAGTGAACAGCACAGTCAGCGGCAGCTTCGTTTTCACCCCGGCACGCTGAAGCTGGCGGATCGCCTCCAGCGTCAGGTAGTTGCCGCCCTTCATGTCCTGGATGCCGGGTCCCCAGGCCTTGTTGCCCTCGCGCCGGAACGGCAGCGTTTGCAGCGTCCCGATCGGGTGCACGGTGTCGAGATGACCCATCAGCAGGATGCCGGGAACGTCCGGTGTCGCGTGCGGGAAGGTCGCGCGCACACAGTCGCCGAAGCCCATGCGGCCGGCAATGCGTTCGATCCGCGCGCCGCCCAGCACCAGCGCCCGGCTGGCAAGGTCCATCATCCTATTCACCGAGCCGGCGTCGAAGGTCGGGCTTTCGCACTCCACCCATTCGCGCAGGCCGGTCAGCATGGCGTCGGCGTCGAAAGGCAGGGCGCTTGGGTCCATCGCTTGGAGTCTCCTCAGTCTGTTGCAGCCATCATGGCAGAGACGCGAACCGTTCGCCCAGCAGGGTGAAGAACCCGTCGGCGTCCAGCGTCTCCAGCACCAGCGCGTTCTGCGTCTCGTGCCCCGACGTGTCCAGGCGCGTGCGGCCGCGATCCGGCCCCGGCGCGAGATCCACGGACACGTGGCCCGGGCGGGCGGTGTAGAGATCGGGGCGGATCAGCCAGGCTATGGCGGTCGGATCGTGCAACGCAGCGCCTTTGCCGTCGAAACGCGCCGACAGCGGCACGGCGGACTGGATGTCACAAGCGGCCTTCAGGCAGCGTCCACTGCCCAGGGTCCGCCATGCCGCCAGGCGAGCCGGCGTGGCCAGCGCCTGGTCGGTAAGGTCGAGCGAGGCGAAGACGACGGGATGTCCTGTGCCCAGCAGGATCGCCAGCGCCTCCGGGTCGCTGTAGGCGTTGAATTCAGCCGCCGGGGTGACATTGCCGCGCTTCCAGGCGCCGCTCATCAGCACGATCTGGCGCACGTGGATGTTCAGCGCGGGTTCCGTAACCAGCGCAATTGCCAGGTTCGTGGCTGGACC
This sequence comes from Pseudomonadota bacterium, assembly GCA_018240405.1. GTDB lineage: Bacteria > Pseudomonadota > Alphaproteobacteria > Acetobacterales > Acetobacteraceae > Rhodopila. The sequence goes on along the minus strand of JAFEFW010000665.1, from coordinate 17,535 downwards.
GATGCCAACCAACGTCACCGGTTCCGGTGCGGTCCGCAGGATATCACGGATGACGTCCGCCGCGATGCCGGGTGTCGGCGACGGCCCGGGCGGCAGCACGACTCCACCCAGGCCGTTGTCATGATGCACATGGTAGGCCGGAACGAACTCGCCCAACAGCGGCCGATCAACACCGCCATGCACCGGCACCTTCGCCTTGGCCAGAGCCGTCAGCGCCAGGGCGTTCGGCAGGGTGACTTCCAGCCCGACATTGCCGCCGGCCACGGTGATCGCCAGCACGTTCAGTTCGGGCGAAGCGAGTGCCAGCAGAATCGCCAGCGCGTCGTCAGTGCCAGGATCGCAGTCGAGGATGATGGGGATTGGCATAGCCTGTTGCCTCCGCGGGAGGGTGGTCCGGTTGCGCGCCATCATGCGCCGGTTCGGCCGCTTGCAACAGATTGCCGCGCCATGCGGCGGTGCGTATGTTACGCAGGCGTCGCGTGACGCCCATCAGCTTGAGAGGTGCGATGCGACGCCGAACCCTCCTGACCGGAGGGGCTGCCACGCTCCTGGCCACACCCGCGATTGGACAGGGCACTCGTGCCGGCACGTTACGCTTCGTTCCGGCTGCCAATCTGGGGGTGCTCGACCCGATCTGGTCCAGCGATCCCGTGACCGCCACGCATGCGTGCTACGTGTATGACACGTTGTATGGCATGAATGCCCGGATGCAGCCGTCACCGCAGATGGCGGACGGCCACGACATATCGGCTGATGGGCGGGTCTGGCGCATACGCTTGCGCGATGGGCTCCGCTTCCATGACGGTGAGCCGGTCAGAGCCATCGACTGTGTCGCCAGCCTGCAGCGCTGGGCAGCGAAAAAACCCTTCGGCCAGTTGCTGGCACAGGTGGTGGATGCCTGGGCTGCGGCCGATGACCATACCATCGAACTGCGCCTCACACGCCCCTTCCCGCTGATGCTGGAGGCGCTGGGTGCCGTTGACGCGCCCGCCTACGTCATGCCGGAGCGCGTTGCCCGTCTTTCACCCGATGCCCCGCTCAGGGAGGTGGTCGGTTCCGGCCCCTACCGCTTCGTTGCAGCTGAATACAACAACGGCAGCAGGGCGGTGTATGAGAAGTTCGACGCTTACATCCCGCGCCCGGAACCGTCGCAATGGACCGCCGGCGGCAAGGTCGCGCATTATCGCCGCATCGAATGGCACGTCATGCCGGACTCCGGCACGACCGCCGCAGCGTTGACCACCGGCGAGGTGGACTGGTGGGACACCCCAACCCCCGACCTGCTGCCGATGCTCGCCGGCCAGCGCGGGATCGCGCTGGCCGCCAATAAGCCACAGGGCTCGCTGGCGGTACTACGGTTCAACTGCGTACAGCCGCCATTCAACAACCCGGCGATGCGGCGGGCGGTTCGCCTTGCCGTCCATCAGCCTGATTACATGCAAGCAGCCTTTGGCGCGGAGTCCGGTCTTTGGACGACATGCCCGTCGCTCTGGCCACGCAACACGCCGTACTACACGGAGGCAGACGCCGGCCTCATGCCAGGAGACCGAGCGGCGGCGCAGGCGGCGTTGAAGGAAGCCGGTTACGGCGGCGAACGGATCGTGGTGCTGGCATCGTCGGACCGTCCACTGGAATATCCGGTCGCCCACGTTACGGCGGATTTGTTGCGCGGCCTCGGCATGACCGTGGACGTCCAGTCCATGGACTTCGCCACCATGGTGCATCGACGGACCAGCCGCGAGCCTGTCGACAAGGGCGGTTGGCACATCTTCCATGCGGCAACCCTGACCGCGTCGCTGTGCGGCAGCCCGGCAACGTCCTACGTAACCCGCGGACCAGGCCGTGCCGGTTGGTTTGGCTGGTGGTCAAACCCGGAGGTCGAAGCACTGGCTCAGGACTGGGCCTTCGCGCCGGATGACACCGAACGTCACCGGGTCGCCGCCCGCACCGGCCATATCGCCTTGGACGAGGCCGCCTCCATTCCGCTCGGCCAGTCCTACGAGCGCACAGCGTTCCGGACCTCGATTACCGGCATTCTGCCGGGCAATAAAGCGTATCCCTGGAACGTACGCCCAGCCTGACAATCGGTTCCATCGGGGGCAAACTCGCCTGTCCTGGGCGCGCGGCCTTGCGATCGGACTTTACAGCGCCACGCTGGAACCGCTTTGATTGGTGTTGTTCAACCGGTGTGCTGCGAAAGGCTACGCTATGACCTCGGAGACCTTCGTCCTGCTGTCCGGCGCCCTGACCTTTGGGGTCCCGCTTTATTTTGCGATGCGCGAGTTGAGGACCCTGGGACCAAGTGGCGGGGGTGGACGCGGCCCCGACGTCCGGGATCCGGCGCCGATGCCACCGTCGCCAGAGCAGCCGAAGGTCGAAACCGTCCAGAAGCCCCTGCCCGACTGCCTGATCCCGAATCCGATGCTGTTCGTTCCAGACGACGAATCCAGCCTCGCGCCGGCGGAGCGCGAACTGGAACCGGCCTGACGCGCCGGCCGGGCGCTCGGCGATGGAGGATTTTGACCTCGTCTTCGACCCCTTGCCCGGCGACGACCTGTCTCGCTTCGTCAGTGACAACGTCGTCAACGTCAATTTTGCCCGAACCGGCCTGAGTGTCTGGCATCCGGTCGGGTTCTTCGTGAAAAGCAGACGCGGTGAAGTCATGGGCGGACTGACCGGCCACGTTTGGGGTGGCTGGCTGCATGTCGGCTTCCTGTGGGTCAGCGAGTCGATCCGCCGCCAGGGCCACGGGGCGCGGCTGCTCGACGCGGCCGAAACGATGGCGCGGGAGCGCGGCGCGGTGGGCGCAACGCTGGAAACCTTCAGCTTCCAGGCCCCGAATTTCTATCGTAGCCACGGCTACACCGTGTGCGGGCAGATCGACGGCTACCCACCCGGCCACACGAAGTTCTTCCTGCGCAAGGATCTTTGACGCGCTGTCTTGCAATCTCATCGGTAGCTGTGCCGGACCTCCACCATCATGGCCGGCACCGTCATGGCCAGGTTTGTGCCTGCCGAATTCACACCTTGCGGAAATGATCTGCCGCCGGCGGTTTGGGGCGATGCGCGACGGATGGTCGCTTCCTATTGTCATGGCAGGCGCAGGCCTGCCATCCACGCCTTGCGGTGTTTATCCAGACACCAACAGCGGGCTTGGTGGCAAAGGCGTGGGTGGCGGGCCTTCGCCCGCCATGACGGAGAAGGAATGGCCAGCGCGGTCCCGACTGCTCAGAACGCCAGCGGCGTCGCCTGCACCACCAGCGGCAGGGTCTGCACCATGTCCAGCACCGGTTCCGGGACAGGCTCGTCCACTGATACCAGGCAGATGGCGTCGCCGCCCTGCTCCGCCCGGCCCAGGTGGAACGTCGCAATATTGATGCCGGCACCCGCCAGCGTCGCACCAAAACGGCCGATGAAGCCAGGCTTGTCCTGGTTGGTGACGTAAAGCATGTGCGGCGCGAAATCGGCTTCGACCTTGATGCCCTTGATCTCGACGATACGCGGCTTGGAGCCCGCGAACAGCGTGCCGGAGACGCTGCGCGCCATCTTGTCCGTCTCGATCGTCAAACGGATCAGCGTCTGGTACTCAGACGGCCGGTCGTGCACCGTTTCGGCCACGTCGATATCCTGGTCGCGCGCCATCACCGCGGCGTTGACCATGTTGACGCCTTCCCGCAGCGGCGACATCAGGCCGGCGAGCGCCGCCGCCGTCAGCGGCTTGGTGTTCAGCGCTGCAGCCTGGCCCTCGAATTCGATCGTCACCTTGCGCAACACGCCTTCACGCGCCTGCGTCAGTTGCCCGGCAAACGCCCCCAGCAGGCGGCAGAGTTCCAGATAGGGCTTCAGGCGCGGCGCGTCCTCGGCAGACACCGAAGCCATGTTGATGGCGTTGGTGACCGCGCCGGTCAGCAGGAAGTCGCTCATCTGCTCCGCCACCTGAAGCGCAACATTCTCCTGCGCCTCGGCCGTGGAAGCGCCGAGGTGCGGCGTACATACGACGTTCTCCAGCGCGAACAGCGGCGAATCGGTGGCCGGTTCGGTTTCGAACACATCCAGCGCGGCGCCGGCGACATGGCCGGATTTGATGGCTTCCGCCAGAGCGGCCTCATCGACCAGTCCGCCACGCGCACAGTTGATGATGCGCACGCCCTTCCGGGTCTTGGCCAGCGCCTCGGCCGACAGGATGTTCCGCGTCGCATCCGTCAGCGGCGTGTGCAGCGTGATAAAATCCGCTCGACTCAGCAACGTATCAAGATCAGCCTTTTCCACGCCAAGCTCGACCGCGCGCTTCTCCGACAGGAACGGGTCGTAGGCCACGACTTTCATTTTGAGGCCAACGGCCCGGTCGGCGACGATCGAGCCGATATTGCCACAGCCGATCAAACCAAGCGTCTTGGCGGTCAACTCGACGCCCATGAAACGATTCTTCTCCCACTTACCGGCCTTGGTCGAGGCGGATGCTTCGGGGAGTTGGCGTGCCAGCGCGAACATCATGGCGATCGCGTGTTCAGCGGTGGTGATCGTGTTGCCATGCGGCGTGTTCATCACCACCACGCCGCGCGCCGTCGCAGACTTCACGTCGACATTGTCGACGCCGATACCAGCGCGTCCGACTACTTTGAGACTGGTGGCGGCGTCGAGCAGCTCCTTGGTCACCTTGGTGGCGGAGCGGATGGCGAGGCCGTCATACTCTCCAATAATGGCGCGCAGATCGGCCGGCGACAGGCCGGATTTCACATCGACGTCGATACCGCGGGTGCGGAAGATCTCAACGGCAGCCGGCGACAGTTTGTCGCTGATCAGGACTTTGGGCATGGAAGATCCCTTGCGATACCGGGACGGAAGCGCGGGCTTGACAGCGCGCGTCCGTCGCGCGGGCGAGCGTTGTCAGGCGGGTGCGAAAGCGGCGGCGACCTCGGCGGCAGCCCAGTCGAGCCAGGGCAGCAGCGCCTTCACGTCGTTCGGCTCGACGGTGGCGCCAGCCCAGATGCGGATGCCCGGAGGCGCGTCGCGATAACTGCCAAAGTCGAAGGCCACGCCTTCCTTTTCGATCAACGACACAAGCTGCTTCGCCGCCTTGGCCTGGCCTTCGGCCGGCAGCGCGATGAACCACGGCGCCGTGATCTTCAGGCAGATCGACGTGCACGATCGGGTGGCAGGATCTTCCGCCAGGAAACCGGCCCAATCGCTGTGCGCAACCCAGTCGGCCACGAACGCGAGGCTGGTCTCGCACCGCTCCATCAACGCCGGCAAGCCGCCGATCCGCTCCGCCCAGCGCAGGCTATCGACCGCATCCTCAACGCACAGCATCGAGGGGGTATTGATCGTTTCGCCCTTGAAGACACCTTCGCTGATCTTGCCTTTCGATGTCAGGCGGAAGATCTTCGGTAGCGGCCACGGCGGCGTATAGGTCTCCAGCCGCTCCACCGCGCGCGGCGACAGCGCCAGCATGCCATGGGCCGCTTCCCCGCCCAGCACTTTCTGCCAGGACCAGGTGACAACATCGAGCTTTTCCCACGGCAGCGCCATGGCAAAGGCCGCCGAGGTGGCGTCGCAGATCGCCAGCCCCTTACGGTCCTTCCTGATCCAGTCGGCATTCGGCACGCGCACGCCCGAGGTCGTGCCATTCCATGTGAACACGACGTCGTTGTCCGGATTCACCGCCTGCAGGTCCGGCAACTGCCCATATGGCGCGGCCAAAACCCGCGCATCCTTCAGCTTCAGATGCTTGAGGATGTCGTTCGCCCAGCCTTCGGAAAAACTTTCAAACGCAAGGATGTCAACGCCACGCGCACCGAGCATGGACCACAGCACCATTTCCACGGCGCCGGTATCCGAGGCCGGAACGATCCCGAGGCGCCAGTCATTCGGCATGCCCAGGATCGAGCGTGACAAGGAAATAACCTCGGCGAGGCGCGCCTTCGGCTCCGCGGCACGATGGCTGCGGCCGAGGAAAGCATTAGCGAGGATTTCGGGGGACCAGCCGGGACGCTTGGCGCACGGCCCGGACGAAAAATGTGGACTGGCCGGGCGGAGTTCCGGCTTGGCAACACGCATGTTGCTCTCCCTCACAGAAGAGAAGCGTCCCGGTGGGGGGACGTGACCCGCTGCGACACCTATGCTCGCCGCTCTCCGACGTCAATACATTTTCGATCCTTGTTGTCCTGCTCTTGGAATAGCTGCGTTGCCAGCAATGAACCACCTCACGATGACGTCAACGCCGCCACTTTGATCGGCACCGCGGCCTCAAGACGCTATACTCGGTGCAGCGCTCGCGCTTCCCCCTGACGTTGGAGAATAAATGTCTGAGATTGATGAGATCTCGGCGCGGCTGACTGCCATGGAGACAGTGGTTGGCCAGCTTATCACGCACCTCGCGGTGCGGGCCGACGATCCGGCGCAGTGGGTCACCACACGCCGCGTCCTGGCGGTGCATGCACTTGATCACCACCGCGCTGCCCAGGGCGCCCAGCGTGCACGCGTTCTCGCAGCAATCCTGGGCCTGTTTGACCAGGCGGAGACCGTCGCCGCCGATTACGTGCAACCGTGAACGCCGCGCTGCGGAACGACCCTCGTCACCCAGCGTTCCAAAGCCATGAAAAACATCCTGATCGCGCTCATGCTCGGTCTCGCGGTGGCACCGGCATCGGCGCAGAGTCCTCAGCCCGGCATTCCTGGCGCTCCACCGCCGCCGCTGACGCCACGCGGACAGCCAGTGGCGCCGCCCGAGCAGATTGCGCCACCCGCCGATAATGGCGCGAGCGGCAGTACGACTGGCGGGACGCTGAGCGATCGGCTTTCGCGCGACCGTGGAACCCTGACACCACCGGCGCACGTCGATCCGGACATGACGGTGCAACCGCCGGCCCGCAGCGGCGCGATGCCCGTCATTCCGCCCCCGGGTTCGCCTGGCGGAAATCAGTCGGTGGTACCGAAATAGCGGAAGGCGCCGAGCGTCGTTCCAGTTATGTTACGTTAAGCGTCGAGATGAAGCTCTCGCGGCGCGCAGCTGTCCGCGCAGCGGTAGCCTGAATCAGAGGCTACGCAGAGCGGCGCAAACAGTGTCAACCTGCTCATCGGTCATTTCCGGGTAGAGCGGCAAACTCAGGATCTCGCGCGAGGCTCGCTCGGTTTCCGGGCAGCCGCCGGGGCCAGTTTGGACGCGGCCGGCATAGGCCGGCTGCAAGTGCACCGGCAGCGGATAATGGATGCCACTGCCGACACCCTTCTCGCGCAGGACAGCCTGCAAGTCGTCACGGGTGCTGGATCGTATAACATACAGGTGGAATACGTGCTCCGCGCCGGAACGAATCGGCGGCCGTATAACGCCTTGAACCGCCTCGTTATAGCGCGCAGCGATGGCGCTTCGACGGGCATTCTGCCTGTCCAGATGCGGCAGCTTGGTCCGCAGAATGGCGGCTTGCATCTCATCCAGCCGGCTGTTCACACCGACAAAGTCGCTGATGTAATGGCGTTGCCACCCGTATTGCCGTAACGCGGCGATACGCGACGCCAGTTCAGGATCGCCCACAGCGACGGCACCGCCGTCACCCAGCGCGCCAAGGTTCTTGGTCGGATAGAAGCTGAACGTGGCGGCGTCGCCAAACGTGCCGACGCGTTGGCCGTGCAGCCGAGCCCCATGCGCCTGGGCGCAGTCCTCGATCACAGCCACGCCATGCGCGCGGCACAGCGGCAGGATGCGGTCGAGGTCAGCCGGCTGCCCATAAAGATGCACCACAACAACGGCCCGGATCGGCGGCAGACCGGCGGGTGGTGCCTGCAGCACGGCGGCCAGCGCATCAGGATCCATGGTGAAATATGCGGGGTCGATATCGACCAGAACCGGCGTGGCGCCGGCCATCTCAATCGCAGCCACGGTCGCGACGGCGGTGTGGGAGACGGTGACGACGCTGCTGCCGGGGCCGACGCCGAGGCCCCGCAGAGCCAAAGCGATCGCGTCTGTGCCGTTGCCGCAGCCGACAACAGCGCCAGTGCCAAGCCAGGCCGCAAACTCGGCTTCGAAGGCCTTGCCTTCGGTGCCGAGGATGTACCAGCCGGACGAGAGGACTCGCGCCACCGCCGCGTCGATCTCGGGCTGCAGCGCGCGATAGCCCGCGCCCGGATTGGCCTGCGGAATCATAGGTAGTCCTTCAGCCTGGGGCGATACCAGTCCAGCGTCTTCGCGATCCCTTCCTCCAGCCCGGTCATCGGCCGCCAACCGGAGGCGGCGCGGAAGGCGCTATCGTCGGCATGGTAGCTGCCAATGTCGATGCGGGCGCGGTCGGCCGGGAATTCCCGCGTGGTATAGTGCGCCTTGCCGCCGGACAGGCGCACCATCAGTTCGGCCAGGTCGTGCAGCGACGCCGGCGGTGAGCCGCCAATGTTGTAGATCCCGCCGTGGCAGGACGGCGTCTCGGCCGCCGCCAGAAAGGCGTTGGTCACGTCGTCCACATAGGTCAGGTCGCGCAACTGCTCGCCGCCCCAGACCTCGAACGGCTTATCCTCCAGCACGCAGCGGATCCAGATGCCAAGGAAGGTCTGGCGGGCGTCGCGGATGCGCAGGCGCGGACCGTAGCAGTTGGTCAGGCGCAGCGACACCACCGGGCGCTGGCGGACGCGGTGCTCCAGCATCCAGTACTGCTCGCCCGCGAACTTCGATACGCCATTGGCGTCGGGCGGGGCAACGGGTTGGGATTCATCGACCGGGAGCTTTTCCACACGGCCGTAGAACTGGCGGGTGGAGGCGTGCACGACGATGGCATCCGGGGCGGCTTCGCGCGCTGCCTGGATCAACCGGACCTGCGCGACCGCGTTGACGGCGATGTCGGCGAGGGGGTCGGCCTGTCCACCCATGTGGCTGGTCTGCGCCGCCAGGTTGAAGATGACCGCCGCACCCTCACACAGCGGGCGGAGATCAATGTCCCTGATATCGCCGCGCACGAGTTCGACGTCGGCGCCGTCCAAATTTGTCGGATTGGCGCCACCGCCAAACAGGAAGCCGTCCAGTGCGGTGACCTTGGCGCCGCGTCCGGCCAGGGCATGGCACAGATTAGCGCCGAGGAAGCCGGCACCGCCGGTGACGAGTACTCTTTGTCCGGACCAGTCCATAGCCCCTCCTACGACAGGTGCGGGTTCTGGCGCCACATGATGGCAAGATTTGGTGGTTGGGTAGCCGAAACCAGGGCACACGTCCCAGCATTCCTCCTACGCCGAAATGGTGAAGAACGCCCTGCGCATCTACGAGGCACTGATCCAGGACACCGGGGCCGCGCGCCGGTTCCTCATCCGCGTTGAGAACGGCTCAATCGCCTCGTTCCGGCTGTTCCTGTAACCGCCTACGCTCTGGCGGCCGCTCGCCGCCACAGGCTGGCGTACGGGCCTGTCAGCATACTCAGCACCCACAGCCCGCCGGCGGTCATGACGATCGCCGGACCGGTCGGAATGTCGAGGTGGTAGGAGATCGTCAGCCCGCAGAACGACGCCAGGACCGCCAACAGTACAGAGACCCGCACCTGGCCGGCCAGTGAAGCAGACCAATGCCGGGCGGCGATGGCGGGCAGCATCATCAGGCCGACAGACATTAATGTGCCGAGCGCAACGAAGCCGGCGACAACGCACAGCACGACGAGGACGAGGAAAATCAAATGCCACAGGCCGCCGCGCCCGCCGGTGGCGGCCATGAAGCCGGGATCGAAGCTCTCCAGGACCAATGGACGCCAGATCAGCGCCAGCACCGGCAGCGTCACCGTCGCCACGCCAGCCATCCCGAACAGCGCCGTATCATCGACAGCAAGCACATTGCCGAACAGCAGATGCGTCAGGTCGATGCTGCGCTGCATCGAGATCATCGCCACGCCAGCCGCGAGGGCTAGCAGGTACATGCCGGCAAGCTGGCTGTCCTCACGGCCACCGGTGCGGCGCGCCAGCCATCCGGCAATGAGCGCGATTGCCAACCCGGCGGCCAGGCCGCCCAGGCCCATGGCCCATAGTGACAGCCCGGCGACGGCCACGCCGACGGCGATACCAGGCACGACCCCGTGCTGCAGCACGTCGCTCATGAGGCTCATGCGGCGCAGCACGAGGAACACGCCCAGCGGCGGCGCGGCGACCGACAGTGCCAGGCAACCTGCCAGTGCACGACGCATGAAGCCCATGGCAAAGGGCGACACCAGCAGGTCCAGCATCTCAGGCGGCGAGGCGCGGTGCGACGGCGGCGGTCGCACCCCAGACCGCGTGGCCGTCGCCGGTCAGCAGCAGCGTGCGCGGGAAGTGGCGCTGCACCAGCTTCATGTCGTGCAGCACGACGATCAGCGTTCGCCCCTGCGCGTGCCAGTCCTGCAGCACCGACAGCAGATGCGCAGCCGTCGCCGTGTCGACGGCGGTAAACGGCTCATCCAGCAGCACCACCGGCGCGTCCTGCATCATGGTGCGGGCAAACAACAGCCGCTGGAACTGGCCCGCCGACAAGGCCTGCAGTGACCGGCCCTCAAGCCCTGCCAGGCCGACACGATCCAGTGCCTCCAGAGCCAACTGGCGCTGCGCAGGCGTGGCGCCGCGGAACCAGCCCAGCCGAGGCGCCGCCAGGGTGACAAGGTCCAGGCAGGAGATCGGAAAACCGCGATCCAGTTGGCTCCCCTGCGGCAGCAGCGCGATCCGCTGCGGCCCACCGCCCTCAATCCGGCCGCCGGCCAGCTTGTGCAGGCCGGCGATTGCGCGCAGCAGCGTGGTCTTGCCCGTTCCGTTGGCGCCAACCAGCGCCGTTAGGCTGCCGGGCTGAAAACTTCCCGACAGGTCCTCCAGTATCGTGCGGCCGCCCTGTTGCAGCCGGACCCGGTCCAGCAGCAAGGGCGGCGTCAGGGTCACAGCGCCCATGCAACTGCCAGCCAGACCAGCACAAGCAGGCAAGCCGCCAGAAGCAGGCGGGCCGGTGCGCTGGCGGTCGGAGCCAATGGGTCGGTCATGGATATAATATAACATTACATCCGGGCGCCGAAAAGGGCGATCACGCCTGCGGTGGATCACCTTCCTTAATTCCTGGCAGGGTCTAAACAGACGGCAGGATGACTGACCCGGATTTCCTCGCCCGCCAGGCCCTGGCTCGACACCGGAGTCTCGCGACCGGTCTGCTGGTCCTGATGGGTGCCCTGACGCTGATCAGCTACCGCATGGCGCCGGGTTGGTGGACCGGGTTTCTCGGCGCCGCCGCGAAGGCCGGCTTCATCGGCGGCATTGCCGATTGGTTCGCCGTCACCGCACTGTTCCGCCATCCGCTGGGCATCCCCATCCCCCATACCGCTATCATCCCCAACCAGCGTGAGCGGCTGGGCCAGGCGCTCGGGCGCTTCGTCGCCAACCATGTGATCACCGCGCAGGAGGTGGCCTCGGTCCTGCAACGGCTGGACCTGCCGGGCATCCTGCGCCGCTTCCTCACCGATCCGGTCTCCGCCCGTCCCGCAGCGGAGGCGCTGGCCGCGCTGCTACCCCGGCTTCTGGCCAGCGTGGAGGACGGGCGCGCACGGCGGACCGTGGCGCGCGTCCTTCCGCGGGTCGTTGGCGGACCGGAGGCGGGCGCGGTCGTGGCGCGCGCGCTACACGGCCTGGTCGACGGCGGCCGCCACCAGGAGGTGTTTGGCTTCATCCTGACCCAACTGCGGCATGCGCTGACCAGCAAGGAGGCCTCGCTGCGGCACGCGATCGAGGAACGGGTGCGTGAGCAGGGCGGCCGCCTGATTGGGTGGGCGGTGGGCGCCCATGTCGCGCGACGTGTGCTGACACAGGTGAATGCGGAACTCGACAAGATGAACCCGGACGGATCCGAACTGCGGGTCGCGTTCGATGAATGGATCCGCCGCGAGATCAACCGGCTGGAGACGGAACCACGCCGGGCGGCTGAGTTGGGCGAGTCAATCCGCCAACTCGCCGGGCATGAGACGGTGCAGACCTGGCTGTGGGACATCTGGGACCGGCTTCGCGCCGCGCTGGATGCCGATCTGGCACGGCCGCATAGCCGCACCGTCGCCTACGTCGAAAGCGCCCTTGGCAACCTGGGCGAGATTCTGGAAAGCGACCCCACCGCGCGCGCTCGTGTGGAGGCGATGGCGGAGGCAATCGTCCGCTCCGTCCTGCCGACCGCGCAGGTGCATATCGCCGCCTTTATCGCCAAGGTGGTGGCGAACTGGGACACCGCGACCATCGTCGACAAGCTGGAACTGCGGGTCGGGCGGGACTTGCAATATATCCGTATGAACGGAACCATCGTCGGGTTCCTGATCGGCGGCCTGCTCTATATCGTTCTGGATTGGATGTTTGGTCAGACCAATTTTTAGGGCGGTGTAGGCCCGAAGGAGACGGCATGGTGCAGCTTTCGGTCCTGGATCAGTCAACCGTCGTGACCGGCCGATCGCCCGATACCTCGATCCGCGAAAGCATCCGCCTGGCGCAGCACTGTGAGGCGCTGGGCTACCACCGCTACTGGTGTGCGGAGCACCATAACTCCGACAGCCAGGCCGGCACGGCGCCGGAAATCCTGATCGCGGCCATTGCTGCGACAACGCACGCCATTCGCGTCGGGTCCGCCGGCATCATGCTGCCGCACTACGCACCGCTGAAGGTGGCGGAGCAGTTCCGCGTATTGGATGCCATCGCGCCGGGACGGATCGACCTGGGGCTGGGCCGGGCGCCTGGCTCCGACGGGCGTACGGCCTATGCGCTGAACCCGCGGGCCGACACCGCGGCAGAACAGTTCCCGGCCTCGGTGCGCGATCTTCTGGCTTGGATTGCCGGTGAGCCGCTGATGGAAGGGCATCCGTTCCGCGACGTGCGTGCGCAGCCGGGCGGCCCAACCCAACCGGAAGTCTGGATCCTCGGCAGTTCGGACTACGGCGCGCAGGTCGCCGCCTATTTCGGCCTGCCGTTCTGCTTTGCGCATTTCATTACGGATGGTCAGGGCGTGGACCAGGCGCTGGCGATGTACCGTGACAACTACCGGCCGAGCGCGGCGCATCCGTCGCCCTGGGCCGGCATCTGCGTGTGGGGGATGACAGCCGCGACGCAGGAGGAAGCGGCCTGGCTGTTCCGGTCGCGGGAAATGTGGCGGCTGGGGCGGGATCGCGGCGTGTTCACGGCGCTCGCCTCACCCGAGGAAGCTGCGGCGCGGACCTACTCCGATAACGAAATGGCGCGCATCGAGCGGCTGCGGGCGCGTGCCCTCTACGGTACGCCCGATGTCGTGGGGGCGAGACTACGGGCGCTGGCGGCGGACCATGGCGTCCAGGAAGTCGCTGTACTGACAACCCTGCACGACCCGGAGGCTCGGCGGCGATCCTATACGTTGCTGGCGCAGGAATTCGGGCTGATGCCGCGTCAGGCACCGGCCGCGGGCCTGGCGGCCGACTGAGGGCGCTTACCGGCGCGGCGGCGGCGCCCAGACCTGGGTGCGACCACCGCCCACCTGGCGTGCGCGCCACATCCGGTAGCGGAACATCAGGTAGCCGACGACGGCCGCGCCGACGGCGATCGGCAGCACCAGCATCGCGAGCCATAGGGCCAGCGCCGCCAGCGCAAAGCCGCCGGCGATGATGGCGACAACAATGGCCCAGAACATGATTCGCGTGGACAATGGCGGCGTCGGCGGCGAGACGAACTCGCCCTCCAGCGTCATTTCCAGTTCAGGAGGTTCCCGGCGTTTCATGTCCGTGATGTGGCCCGAGTTCGAGAATGGTTCAAGCCCGCACACGCCTCGACTATGCTGCATTACCAAATGGTAGGAGCACCCTATGAAGGTTGGCCTGTTCATCAACACCCAGTACCCTGAGGGCACGGACGTTCCGGCTCTGATCCCTGAGCTGATCGAGCAGGTGCGGGTGTCACGTGACGCCGGCTTCAGGTCGCTGTGGTTCCCGCATCATTGGCTGACGGAGCCAATGCAGATGCTGCAGATCATGCCAGCCATGGCGTTCCTGGCCGCCGAGGCAAAAGGCATGGCGATCGGACCCAATATCCTGATCCTGCCTTTGCTGAACCCGATGCATGTGGCCGAGGAAGCCGCCACGCTGGATGTGTTGACCGGCGGCAACTACATCCTGGGCGCCGGGCTGGGTTATCGCGAGCCGGAGTTCACCGCTTTTGGCATTCCGTTGGCGGAACGTGCCAGCCGGTTCAGCGAGAGCATCACGCTGATGCGCAAGTTGTGGGCTGGCGGCAAGATCACGCATGAGGGCAAGCATTTCACCATCCGCGACGCCGGTATCAGCCTGAAGCCGGTACGACCGGGTGGTCCGCCGATCTACGTTGCGGGTCTGGTCGACTCCGCAGTACGTCGGGCAGCGCGCATCGGCGATGCGTGGCTGATCGCCAATGCTTCCTCGATCCAGGAGATCACCGGACCGATGCAGGCATATCGCGCGGCGCTGAAGGAGTATGGCACGACGCCGCTGGAATACCCGATCGCGCGCGAATGCTATGTCGGCACCAGCCACAAGACGGCGTTCGATGAGTGCCGCGCGGCGCTGGTCTACAAATACGAAGCTTACAAGGTCTGGGGCATGACCAGCCCGCTGGACGGCGTGTCGTTTGATGACTTCGCCCGCGACCGTTTCATCATCGGCGACAAGGAGTCGGTGAAGGACGAGATCCTGCGCTACAAGGAACTACTGGGGGTCGATCATTTCATCATGCGGTGCCAGTGGCCGGGGCTGGAGCAGCAGAAGGCGCTGGGTGCGATCCGGCGCCTGGGCGAGGTATTCGCGACGCTGCGGTAGGGGTAGGTCCGAGGCTTATTGGACATGATCTCGTGGTATCGTGCCTTCGTGGCTCAAAGCAAAAACCACGAAGGCACGATGACACGAAGTATCAGTACCAGTCGATGATAGTGTTGTAGTGGCCTGGTTTACATCAGGTCCTTAACGGCTGCCTTGAACTTTGTAACGGCAGCAATGTGCGCCTGCGCGGTGCGGCCGGCGATCCGCTTGTGGTGGCCCATCGCGTAGGTGGTATGGGCGGTGATGTGCGTCACGCCAGCCTTCTTCCAGAACGTGAATTCTCTGCGCCACGCTTCGGGATCGTCGTTGCCAAGCGAGAGCCAGACCTCGAGGCCAATGCTGGCAGGGTCACGGCCCTCGGCCTTGGTGAGAGCCCGTAGCTTTTCGAAGGCAGCCAGTGCGGTGTCGTCGGCGGGGTAGGCCAACGGCATCCAGCCATCGCCGTACTTGGCCGTACGCTGCAGCGTCTGCTCCGCGTGGCCGCCGAACCAGATCGGTATGTGGCCGGAGGCGGGGCGCGGGTTGATGCCCGCGTCGTCAATCGTGTGGTAGCGGCCTTTGAAGGTGACGTGGGGTTCCGCCCACAGCTTTTGCATGACCTGCACCTGCTCCTCCGAGCGCCGGCCGCGGTTGGAAAAGACTTCATTCAGGCCGTCGAATTCAATCTTGTTCCAGCCGACACCGACGCCAAGACGCAGCCGGTCGCCGGAAAGGACAGCGAGGCAGGCAGCCTGTTTTGCCACCAGGGCGGCCTGGCGCTGCGCCAGGATCAGCACGCCAGGGGCAAAGTGGAGGCGTTGCGTAACACCGGCGAGAAAGCCGAACAGGACGAACGGGTCGTGGTAAGGGTTCTCGTTGGTCCCTACCCTGCCCTTGCCGGCAATCGTTGCAGGGTTGGCGCCCAGCACGTGGTCCGGAGCCTGGAGGTAATCGAAGCCAAGACCTTCGATCGTTTGGGCGTAGTCCTTGATGCCGGACGGGCCCGTGCCGATGTCGGCGACGGGAATGGTGGCGCCTAGCTGCATGGGTGTGGGTTCCTGATAGTTGTTACTTTATGATCGTGACATCTCGCGGTTGAGGTGCGCGGTGCGCATCGCAGGGCGGCGCCCACGCTCTCCCGCTATGGTAGGCGAAGGTCCACCATCCACGCCCCTGTTTGTCGCGGCACCGCAAGGCGTGGGTGGCAGGCCTTCGCCCGCCATGACGGTGGAGGCGCACCGACGTGACGGCAATTGATCGGCAGCGTGACGATGCTCCACCAACTACAACAAATCCGCCACCGCGGCATGATACCGCTTCAGCGCCGCGAGGTGGTCAGCCAGTGTCTTTCCGGCGATACGCTTGTGGTGGCGGCGGTTGAAGGTCGTGGTCAGGCAGATATGGCTGACGCCGGCCTTCTTCCAGAATTCCACTTCCTGCCGCCAGTCCGCCTCCTTGCCGTCGCCGAGCGAGGTCCAGACCTCGATGCCGACGGCGGAGCGGTCGCGGCCCGCTTCCTCGGTCATCCGCCAGAGTTGCCCGAAGATATCCAGCGCGGTCTGGTCCGGCGGATACGCGTTCGGCATCCAGCCGTCGCCCCATTTGGCGATGCGCGGCAGCGTGTGCTCGTGGTGGCCGCCGAACCAGATCGGCATGGTCCCCGACGGCGGCCGCGGATTGATGCCGGCGTCGTCGATGGTGTGGTAGCGGCCCTTGAATGACACATGGTCCTGGCCCCAGAGCGCGCGCATCACCTGCACCTGCTCCTCCGACCGGCGGCCGCGATTGTGGAAATTCTCGTTCAGCCCGGTGAATTCGACCGGGTTCCAGCCGACGCCGATGCCCAGCCGGAAGCGTCCGCCGCACAGCACGTCCAGGCAGGCCGCCTGCTTCGCCACCAGTGCGGTCTGGCGCTGCGCCAGGATCAGCACGCCGGTCGAGAACTGCAGCTTGGTCGTCACGCCTGAGAGGAAGCCCAGCAGAACGAACGGATCGTGGAACATGTCGGAAGCAATGGTCTGGCCAGGTTCCGGTTTGCCGCCCAGGACATGGTCCGGCGCCTCCAGGAAGTCATAGCCCATGGCTTCCAGTTGCAGGGCGAAGTCGCGGACCTGGGACGGGTCTCCACCGGTGTCGGTGAAGGGAACCAGGGCGCCGAGTTGCATGGCCATGCTCTAACCGTCCTCTTCCAGTACAGCCTTGATACGATCCGGCGCGACCTTGATCGGATCGACCCCGGCACGTTCTTGCTGCAGCAATGTGCCGACGCGGCTGTCGCGGCCGCCCCAGCCGCGGTTCAGCGCCTCGGTCAACTCTTGCAACGCCATGTTGGTCAGGCGCATCGGCACCTGCACCTCCCGCGCCAACTGGCACGCCAGGGAAACATCCTTGTGCAGCAGGCGCAAGGCGAAGTCCGGCGGATCAAATACGCCGGTGAGGAACTGGCCAGACATCCGGTCGAACAGGCGCGCCCGCCCGCCGGCCCCCTGACGGATCGCCCGCCACAGTTGCAGCGGTTCCACACCGGCCTTGACACCCATGGTGAAGACCTCAGACAGCACCACGTTGACCGCGGCGCCGGCGGCGTTGTGCGTAAGCTTGGCGATCGTTCCGGCACCGATCTCGCCGATGTAAGCGTTCTGGTCGGAAAACGTGTCCAGCACCGGCTTGTACTTGTCATAGATTGCCTTGTCGCCGCCGACCCAGACCGCCAGCTTGCCGCTATTGGCGCCGCGCGGGCCACCCGATACCGGCGCGTCCAGGAAGTGCACGCCCTTCGCCTTGAACGTTTCGTACA
>JAFEFW010000664.1 GCA_018240405.1 Pseudomonadota bacterium | reverse complement strand
CCTCCGCCCCAGGAACGTCCCGGAGAATCCCCGTGCCCCGCGTCTCAACGACCTTCGACCTCGACGCCGTCGAGTGGCGCCACTTCGCCGACCCTACCTGCACCGAGTTCAAGATCGACTACGAGTACAGCCTGCTCGGCTACGACGTTGCCGCCGGCCGTCTCGACATGCTGCTGCGCTACGGCAAGGGCAACGGTCACTGCCGCCGTCACCGCCACGTCGCCCTGACCGTCACGCTGGTACTGGAGGGCGAGCAGCATCTGACCGAAATCCTGCCCGACGGCACGCGCAAGGCGATCCTGCGCAGGAAGAGCGAATACGCGCTCGCCCAGGCCGACGCGTTGCCACACCTGGAACACGGCGGCGAGCACGGCGGCACCGTCATCCTCTCAATGTCCGCGCCGGACGGCATCCTGTTCGAGTATTTCGACGATGCCATGAACAGCACCAACATCCTGACGATCCAGGACTTTGTCGATGCCTGGAACGCCGGTGTTGTGCACGGCATCCAGGCACCGCCGAAGGCTGCCTGAGCCGCCACCTGCGTCCGGCGCCGTACCCCAGCGGCATTGCCCGCGCCGATGCGCGGGCTGCAGTCCAGGCTGTAACGACGCCGCGCCGCCTGCGTGTTCTGGCGGGTGAGGCTCGTTCCGGCCTTCGCTACGCGTGGCGGACGCCCGACATCACGTGTAAGGACCCCGGGCGATGACCGATTCTACCACCGTCGCCTCGCACCGGCCCGCAAGTCTCCACCTCGGCGCGCTGTTCACCATCCTGTCTGCCCTCGGCTTCGCCTCGATGGACGCGATGAGCAAGCTGCTGGTGCGCGACTACGCCATTAGCCAGACGCTGTGGATCCGCTATGCCGTCTTCACACTGTTTGCGTTGCTGATCGCCCGCCGCAGCGGCGTCCGCAGGACCTTCCGCAGCCGCAGGCCCTGGCTGCAGGCAGCACGCTCGCTGCTGGGCCTGGTGGAGAACGGCATCTTCGTCCTCGCCTTTCTTTACCTCCCGCTGGCCGATACCCATGCCGTCGCGGCGACCTCGCCGCTGATCGTCGTCGCCCTGTCGACCCTGTTCCTGCATGAGCGTCCGGACCTGCGCCGCTGGCTGGCCGTGGCAGCGGCGTTCGCCGGCGTCCTGCTGATCATCCGGCCCGGCTTCCAGACGCTGTCCTGGCCGCTGCTGCTGCCACTGGGGGGTGCCCTGCTGTGGGCGATCTACCAGATGCTGATCCGCGTCTGCGCCGGCTATGACAGGCCGGAGACCACACTGCTGTGGACCGCCTGGGTCGGCTTCGCCGCCACCAGTTTCATCGGTCCCTGGCAGTGGCACACGCCCGACGCCACCGCCTGGGCGCTGCTGGCCGGCGTCGCGCTGCTCGGCAGCCTCTCGCACTACGCACTGATCAAGGCGCTGGACTACGCCGCCGCTGGAGCGATCCAGCCCTACAGCTACTTCCTGCTGGTCTTCGCCGCGTTGCTGGGCGTGCTGGTGTTCGGCGACATCCCGGACGCCTGGACCATCACCGGCGCGGCGATCGTAGTGCTCAGCGGGCTGTACACCTGGCGCCGGGACCGGATCGCTTAGTCAACGCGACGCCGCCGCCGCGCAGGCAGAGCGCCGCGAGCGTTTTCACCGGACTGTCTCAAGGAGCAACTTATGCTCATGGAGTAATGGACGCTGACCTGCGGCGCCACGCTGAACAGCGCGGACCCCTGGCGCGGGTGCCGGTCAACCAGGTGAAGACGACCATCGTTCCAGCGTGGGTGAAAATAGACTTGATCAATTTGTAATCGGTCATCAACGCAGCCGCACAGACCGTCGCGGCAGTGGCCGACAGTGGGCACGGTCTTGAGGTCCGATGGGGTAGGGCGGAAGCTGCCTCTTCCCCCGAGTGGCAATCCATGGTCTTGTCCGCCCGCACCCTAAAAGTGAGCCTGGAGGAAGGAGACACCATGTTCAGCCACGTCATGGTCGGCAGCAACGATATCGACCGCTCAAAGAAGTTCTACGACGCCCTGTTCGCGTCGCTCGGCGGCAAGCCCGGCACGGTCGATGCCAAGGGCCGCATCATCTACGCGCATAACGGCGGCCTGCTCCTGGTCAGCAAGCCGATCGACGGCAAGGGCGCAACGCATGCCAACGGCGGCACCATCGGCTTTGCCATGTCGAGCCCGGAGCAATGCAAGGCTTGGCACGATGCCGGTGTCGCCGCCGGCGGCAAGTCCATCGAGGATCCGCCGGGCGTGCGTTCGGGTGGCGCTTTCCCGATGTACCTCGCCTATCTGCGCGACCCCGACGGCAACAAGCTGTGCGGCCTGCACCGCATGCCGGCCTAAGGCAGCGTTGGCAGACAGGTGCGGCAGCACGCCAACGAGGCTGCCGCTCAGAACAATGGCTTAGGGCTTGTTTGGACGGTTGAATCGATTCGTTGTTTCCCGACAAGCCCTAGGCGCACAGCGCCGGCAAACCATGAGGGCCGCCCCAATCCGGGGCGGCCTTTTTGTTGGCCGGACTCGTCATCCGGCCGTGCCACCCAGGCAGTAAATTTCGTTTTCCAACAGAATCTGCTTGCGTTGCCGCTGGCTCGGCCCTAAGTCGGGAGAACATTTTAGCAACAAAGGCCGCCACCATGTCTCTGCTATCAAATATCGATCCGGTGATGCGCAACGCATTGGTCGACCAGTTGGTCCCCATGCTGCAGGACACGGCCGGCAACGATCCGGACGCGGCCCGCACTATGGCGTTGGAGCTTCTGGCCGAGTACCAGCCACGGAATCTCGCTGAACTTCTCACAGCATGCCGGGCGGTGGCATTGAAGCTGATGCAGGTAAAGCTGGAACTGGAGGCGCTGGAACCCGCTCTGTCGCCGGCGGAACGCCGCGAATTCGCCAAGGTGATCGGCCAACTCGATCGGACCGGCCGCGACACCCGTAGCTCGCTGCGTCGCAGCCAGCGCCACCGCACGGCCGCGCAACCGCGTCCGAAAAAGCGTGACTCCCGCCCGCAATCGTAAGCCGGCCGCGCCGCTCCCGCCTCGCCGTCCGTGACCCGCTATTCCAGATCGGCGCGAACCAGTCGGAAGCGACGCCGGCAACCCGGTCGAACAAGCTGCCATACGCATCGAAATGACCGCCCGGCAGCCCACGACACGGATACGCGGCCGGCAGCCGGGTGGATGAACGGCGTTGGCATCCCGATGGCCGGCACAGCTTGCCCGCGCTGGTTGCTTGCCTCGATCCTCCGGCCCCGGAATACTCGTCTGCAAGGAGCAGCCGGTTTCCGGTCGCCGGCACTCCAGGCGAAAGACCGGTTCGAGGGAGTATTCGAACATGGCTATCAGTCGGCGCGACACACTTGCGCTTGCTTCGGCGTCGCTTGCGGCGTCGTCCATCCCCATCATCGGCGCCAGGGCAGCCGTGTCGGACGTGCCGACGGCCGACGTCAAGCCGCCGTCGTTCAAGCCTGAAGCAGGCGCCGAGTTGCGCGTACTGCGCCCCGCGAAATTCGTCGACCCGGATGAAGTCTACTGGCGGCAGAACACTGAAAAATTCACCAAGGAAACCGGCGTGCCGGTGCGCGTCGACTTCCTGAGCTGGGAGGATTTGCGACCGCAGACGGCAGTCGTCGCCAACACCGGCGCCGGTCCGGATATCGTCGTCGGCTTCAGCGCCGACCCGCAGATCTATGTCTCCAAACTGGTCGACGTGACGGATCTGGCGACTTATCTGGGCGCGAAATATGGCGGCTGGCAGGAACTGGCCATCCTGTACGGCACAAAGTGGAAGACCAAGGACTGGATCTCGATCCCGATCGGCGGCGGTACCGGTCCGGTCGTCTATCGGCAGTCCTGGGTGAAGGAGGCAGGGTATGATCGCATTCCCGACGACCACGCCGGCTTCCTCGCGCTGTGCCAGAAGCTGAAGCAGATCGGCCATCCCTGCGGCTTTTCGCTCGGCCATGCGCTGGGCGACGCCAATGGTTTCGCCTCCTGGCTGCTCTGGTCGCACAATGCCAAACTGGTCGACGAGAACGGCGCCATTGCCCTCGACAGCAAGGAAACCATCGAGGCGCTGAAATACGCCACAGAACTGCAGAAGACGATGGTCGCCGGTACGCTGTCCTGGAACGACGCCGGCAACAACAAGGCGTACGCGGCGGGGGAGATCGGCCTGACCTTCAATGGTGTCTCGATCTACTATGTCCTGAAGGCGTCACAGGACCAGAAACTGCGCGATATGGCTGTCGATACGCAGCACCAGGCGCTGCCCAAGGGGCTGGCGAAGCGTTCGCCGATGTCCGCCACGCCGATGAACGCAATGGTGTTCAAGCACACGAAATACCCGAACGCGGCAAAGGAGTACCTGCGCTACATGATGGAGGCAGATCAGTATGGTCCGTGGCTCTCCGCCTGCATCGGCTACTGGTCCAACAGCCTGAAAGCCTACTCCAAGATGAAGTTCTGGAGCGACGATCCGAAGCTGGCGCCATTCGCCGGCGGCATGGACACGAGCTACTACTCCGGTTACGCGGGACCGGTCACGCCCGCCTCGGCCGCGGTCGAGGCCAACTACACCGTCGTCGACATGTTCGCCTCCGTCGTAACCGGCAATGCGACGCCGGAATCGGCGGCCAAGCGAGCCGCGCAGCAGGCCGCCCGGTACTACAAGCAGTCCTGACGCCGCCGCGACAGCCTCGGGTTGTTCGTGAAGCTGCCAGGCGCTACGCATGCCCCGTGCGTAGCGCCTGGTGGCCTGCGCGAGACGGAAGGATAGTCCATGACTGGCTTGACGAGGCGCGGGGCGCTTGCCTCCGGCGCTGCTCTGATTGGCTCGAGCGCGATCCCCCTGATCGGCGCCAGGGCTGCTGACCTGGATGTGCCCACCAAGGACGTGGCGCCGCCCAACTTCAAACCCGAATCCGGCGCCAGTCTGCGCGTGCTGCGCCCGGCCAAGTTCGTCGATCCGGACGAGGTGTATTTCCGCGCAAACACCAAGAAGTTCACCGAACAGACCGGCATTGAGGTCCGCGTCGACTTCGTCGGCTGGGAAGATTTGCGCCCGCAGACGGCGGTGGCGGCGAACACCGGCGCCGGGCCGGACATCATCATCGGCTGGGGCTCCGATCCGCAGATCTACGCCGATAAGCTGATTCCGATGAACGACCTCGCCGACTACCTCGGCGCGAAATACGGCGGCTGGCACGAACTGGCGCTGTTGTACTCCCGCCGCTGGCACAGCAAGGATTGGCTGGCGATTCCGATGGGCGGCAGCGGCGGCGCCTCGGTTTACCGCAAATCCTGGATGAACGAAGCCGGCTTCGATCGCATCCCCGATGACCACGCCAACTTCCTGAAAATGGCTGAAAAGCTGCACAAGAATGGCCATCCGGTGGGTTTTGCGCTTGGCCACGCAGTCGGCGACGGCAACGGCTTCGCCAACTGGATGCTGTGGTCGCATGGCGCCGCGCTGACGGATGAGGCAGGCAAGGTATCGCTGGATTCAAAGGAAACCATCGCAGCGCTGAAATTTGCCAAGGAGCTGTACCCGTTCATGGTGCCGGGCACGCTCTCCTGGGGCGACCCGAGCAACAACAAGGCATTCGTGTCGGGCGATATCAGCCTGACCTTCAACGGTGTGTCGATCTACTTCGCACTGAAGAACTCACCTGATCCGAAGCTGCAGGCGATCGCGGCTGATACCTACCATCAGCTCGAGCCGTTCGGGACCGCGAAGCGGCCGCCGCAGACGGCTCTCGTGGTTAATGCGATGGCCTTCAAGCACACCAAGTATCCGAATGCGGCCAAGGAATATCTGCGCTTCATGATGGAGGCGCCGCAATACGCGCCCTGGCTGGCGAACTGCCTTGGCTATTGGTCCAACCCGCTGAAGGCTTACGGCAAGATGGCGTTCTGGGACGGCGACCCGAAACTGAAGCCGTATATTGATGTCATGGATACACCGTACTACGACGCGTATCGCGGACCAATTACCGCGCAGTCGTCGACAGTGGCGGCCAACTACACGCTGGTCGATATGTTCGCTTCGGTGGCAACAGGCAACGCCACGCCCGAAGCCGCTGTGAAGCAGGCCGCGAAGCAGGCGGCGCGGTACCTGAAGGGCTGAGACATCGGGGCGTGATCGGCTGCCGCCAACAAGGCGACGGTATCGATCACGTCCGGGAACGGTAGGAATGGAGCGTGGCGGGGCCGTATCGGTCTTGCCATGGTCCGCCAAAAAGGGAGGACAGCAGGCATGGATGCGACCACGATTGACGGGACTGTCCGGTTCGTCCCGAACCGGACGCAGTCCTGGCTTGGCCGCCTGTTCGACTGGAAGCCGTTCCTGGTCTTTCTGTGCATGCTGCCGACCATCGGGCTGCTGGTCATCTTCCTGACCTACCCGCTGGGTCTTGGGTTGTGGTTGTCGCTGACTGACACCACGATCGGCCATCGCGGCGACTATATCGGGCTGGAGAATTTCTGGTCGCTGTACGACGATCCGGTGTTCTGGGGCGCCGTCTGGTACACGATCTTCTACACGGCTGTGGCAACAGCCGGAAAATTCCTGTTGGGCCTGTGGCTGGCGCTGCTGTTGAACCACCATCTGCCGTTCAAGGCCTTCATCCGCGCTATCGTACTGTTGCCGTGGATCGTGCCGACCGTGCTGTCCTCGATCGCCTGGTGGTGGATTTACGATCCGCAGTTCTCGATCATTTCGTATGTGTTCGTGAACGTGCTGCATCTGCGCGACACCTATTTCGACTTCCTGGGTGCACCCTGGCCGGCGCGCTGGTCGCTGATCGTGGCCAATATCTGGCGCGGCATCCCGTTCGTCGCCATCACGCTGCTGGCGGGGCTGCAGACCATCTCGCCATCGCTGTATGAGGCTGCGCTGCTGGACGGCGCGAGCAGCTGGCAGAAATTCCGCCGCATCACCGTACCGTTGCTGATGCCGATCCTGTCTGTTGCGCTGACGTTGTCGGTGCTGTTCACCTTCAGCGACTTCCAGCTTGTCTACGCCATCACCCGTGGCGGGCCGTTCAACTCGACGCACCTGATGGCGACACTCGCGTTCCAGCGGGCCATTCCGGGTGCGCAACTCGGGGAAGGCGCGGCGATCGCCGTCGCCATGATCCCGTTCCTGATAGTCGCGACGCTGCTGTGCTTCTTTGGCGTCGGCCGGCGCAAGTGGCAGCAGGGAGGTGACAATGACTAATACCGCCGGCACCGACACCGCAGGCCTGCTGGCCGAGGAACTGGAGGAAGGTCTCGCGAAGTCCACCAAGGACGATCCCGAGTACTTGAGCTGGGACTCGAAGGCGCGCCGGACCATCACGGTCTATATCCCGCTGGCGATCTTCGTCATCGTGCTGCTGTTTCCGTTCTATTGGATGGCGATCACGTCGGTCAAACCCGACTACGAGATGTATGATTACAAGCAATACAACCCATTCTGGGTGTATTCGCCGACCCTGGACAATATCAAGAAACTGCTGTTCGACACCGAATATCCGCGCTGGCTGCTGACGACCATGGGCATCGCCACGGCGGCGACGTTCCTGTCCGTGGGAGCGTCAGTGCTGGCCGCCTACGCCATCGAGCGCCTGCGCTTCCGCGGCGCGCAGCATGTCGGCCTGCTGGTGTACCTGGCGTATCTGGTGCCGCCGACCATCCTGTTCATTCCGCTGGCGACGCTGATCTTTCAGTTCGGCCTGTTCGACAGTCCGATCTCGCTGATCCTGACCTATCCGACGTTCCTGATCCCGTTCTGCACGTGGTTGCTGATCGGCTACTTCAAGTCGATCCCGTACGAGCTGGAGGAATGCGCACTGATCGACGGCGCCTCGCGCCTGCAGATCCTGCGGCGGATCACGCTGCCGCTGGCGGTGCCGGGTCTGATCTCGGCTGGCATCTTTGCCTTCACGCTGTCCTGGAATGAGTTCATCTACGCGCTCGCCTTCATCCAGAGCACGGAGAAGAAGACCGTGCCGGTGGCGATCCTGACGGAACTGGTGACGGGGGACGTCTACCAGTGGGGTTCGCTGATGGCCGGTTCGCTGCTGGGGTCCGTGCCAGTGGCGATCATCTACTCGTTTTTCGTCGAGTACTACGTGTCGTCGATGACGGGTGCGGTGAAGGAGTGATGTTGATCCACCGGCCGGCCGCACAGAGTGACGCTCATCGTCATCTGCCGCAGGGGAGCCGGACGGCGGGTGGAACCACCGATGAACGCCGATGAACGCCGATGTCTTGTGCTGCCGGATGGCGCTGGCGGGTCCGGCTCATCGGTAAATCGCGCCGCCTGGGTCCTGACCGGATGGCCAGGCCCCCGACGGTCGGTCGATCCTGCCGCTACCGGTCGGTCTGGCCCAGCGCGTAGCTGCCGCCGTCGGTGGGCCGCAGCGCCTCGAACAGTTCGGTGACGGCGGCGTAGTCGCGGTAGCCACAGCGGGCCACGGGCTGTGCCAACGCCGTGTCGAACCGGCCGTCGCGGATGAATGCGTCGTCGATATGAACGCCCACGACCTGGCCGATGACCATCCACCCCGGCAACGCCGTCCCGTCGAGGTCGTGCAACTGCATCGAGGTCACCACTTTGCACTCCAGTGAGGCCGGGGCGGCGGCTACCCGCGGTGCCTTGACGATACGGCATGGCGCTGCTGCAAGGCCCGCCGCTTCGAATTCGCTGATACTCGCTGGAAAATCGCCCGACGAAATATTCATGCCGTCGAATAATTCCTTGCTGCACAGGTTGAAGACAAACTCGCCGGTGCTGATGGCATTGCTCGCGCTGTGCTTCATCGACTCGGTCGTGAACATCACCATTGGCGGCTTGGAATGGATGGCGTTGAAGAAGCTGTACGGGGCGAGGTTGCTGCGTCCGTCACGATCGATCGTGGAAATCCAGCCGATCGGCCGGGGCGCGATGATGGCCTTGAACGGATCGTGCGGCAGACCGTGTCCCTTGCGCGGCTCGTAAAACATGGTGTGGCGGTACCTTCCCGGTGAGTCGTCCTGCTGGCAAAGCCGGTAGGCTAGACGTCGAAGCGCCGGAGGGGAACGCGCCACGCCGATGCATCGTCCTGGCCCCCGGGCGATACGCCGCCTGTCGCAAAAAAATCACCGGGGTGCCTGCCACGAGGGCGCGCTGGTGCCCATGCGATGATCTCGGTGCCGCGTTGCGGCGCTTCGCTATACGGAGACGATCTTCGGGCGGGCGCCGGCGCAGCTTCCATGGCCGCGGTCGTAATGGATCATTCTGCCAGGATGTGCCGCCAGCGCATCCGGCTCGGCTCCGGATCGGTCAAGAAAATGCGGGTCCCACTCGTCCTGCCGCCATCGTTGATTCGGCCGGGCGTCTGCTCCATAAGCCGCGGCCGGCGGGTCGTTCCGTCGCACCATGCGCCGCGCCACAACCGCACGCGGTCCGGGAGGCGGGGCCTGCCGCCCGACCGAGGCCGCAACCACCTGCCGAAGGCGGACAGACACGATGGCCGGACCAGTCGGCGAGACGAGCACGTGACCTCCGGCGACGGTGACACCGATCAAACCGGCGATGCGGCATCGCTCCGGCAGCGGCGAGACGAGCTTGCCCGTGATCTGCGCGCTCGAGACGCCGACCTGAACCGGCTGCGGGAGGAACTTCGGCGCCTGCGCGCTTCACCTTTCGTGCGCGTCGCACTTGCCGCGCAGCGGCTTGCCAGCCGGACGCCGCTGCGCAGCCTGCTGGGCGCTGCCCGGTCCGCCGCGGAACCGGCCGCGGCTGTCCGCACCGCGACGACCCCGTTCCTGACCGTACCCGACGTGACGCGCATCCTGGTTGTGAAACTCGACCATATCGGCGACTTCGTGCTTGGGCTGCCGGCCTTCCGCGTTCTGCGCGACGCGTTTCCCGCTGCCGAGGTGACCCTGCTCTGCGGCCCGTGGAACCGGACGCTGGCGGAAACATCCGGCTGCTTCGACCGCGTCGTCTGCCTGTCCCTGTTGCCCGAGGCGTCGGCGGAGCACGATCCGTCCCGCGCCGGCGTGGACCTGGAAGCCGTCCGGCAGCTACAGCTTCCCTCCTTCGATATCGCGATCGACTTCCGCGACTGCCATGACACCAACCGCGTCCTGACCGCCGTCGAGGCCCGCTACCGGGCGGGGTTCCGCGCGCCGGAGACCGCTGCGCTGCTGGATCTGGCGTTTCCCGGCTTTGACCTGCGCATGCTGCCCGGTGAACGCACGCACCACCTCGTGCTGCAGATGCTGCTCGCCTCCGCCGTTGTCGCCGTTCACCAAGGCGGCACGATGCTGCATCGCGGCCTCGAGGCGATCGCCGGCGCAACGGCGCCGTTCGATCTGGTCGGCGCCGGACCGGGGCCACGGATCGGCATCAACCTGGGTTCCGGATCAGCTGAGAAGAACTGGCCAGCGGCGAACTTCCAGAGCCTTGCCGAGGCGCTGGTTGCTCGTCTCGGCGCGACGATCGTGCTGTTCGGGGCAGGGCGGGAAGCCGCGGAGAGTGCCCGCCTCGCGGCGGCACTGCCGCCCGGATCAGTGGTGGACCTGACCGACCGACTGCCTCTGTTGCAGGCTTTGGCGACGATGCGCGGCCTGGATCTCTATATCGGCAACGACACCGGCACGACGCACATCGCAGCGGCGCTGAGCGTGCCGACGCTCTGCCTCTTCGGCACCGCAACGACCTTCGACTCGCATGGGGTGCTTGGAGCGCGCAGCGTGTCGATCCTTGCCGCAGCCGGCGGCATGGGGAGCATCACAACCGAGGATGCCATCCGGGCGGTCACCGACCTGCTGTCGCGGCACCGGCCCGCCGCTACATGAGCCCGCCGCGTCTTGGCCTCGTTGTCATCGACAACAAGCCGTTCGGGTCGGATTTTCGCAAGTATCTGCTGCGGGCCGCGGCGGCGGCGGGCGGTCCGGCCGTGCATGTGTTCTGCCGGCCGGACAAGGTTCTGGTTACGTGCGGTGAACGCACCATCAATGCCAGCCAGCCTCCGGACGATCCCGCCGCCGTCGGCGCCACGGTCCTGTCGCTGCTGGGCGATGCGGCATGCGTGGTTCTGGTCGGGCTGGCCACGAGCCCGCGCTTTTCCCCTCTGGTCCGGGCGCTGCGGCAGAGTCCGAACGTCGCACGCGTGCTGTATGACGTGTTCGACTATTTCCGCTTCGGCAGCACCGGCCGGGACTTCCTGCGCTCGCTGGCGGTGGACCTGTTCTGGCGGCGGCACACGCAGAAGGCGCTGCTGCTGGATGCCGGTTTGCGCTGGCTCTACCCCGGCAGTTGGACGCTGGCCAATGCCTCGCATTTGGGGCCGGTCGAGGGTGTCGCGCAGGCCTCGCCGCGGCGGCTGGTGTATCTGGGGTCGATCGACCGCAGGGTGGATTTCGACTGGCTGCGCCGGTTGGCAACACTGGATGTCAGCCTGGATATCTACGGCCGCGTACATGAGACCGCCCCGCAGGTTGCAGCCGACCTGCAGCGGTTGCTGGCCGGGTCGCCGGCGATCCGATTTCTGGGCGCCTATGACAATGACGACCTGCCCCGCCTCCTGCGCGGCTACCGCATCGGCATCCTGCCGTACAAGCGGCGGGACACACTGACGCGCCATGTGAACCCGGACAAGCTGTACCATTACCTGAACGCTGGCCTGGAGGTGGTGGCCGCGGATATTCCGCAAGCGGTGCGGCTGGCGGCGTATCTCCATCTGGTTCGCTCGCCGGACGACCTGTCCGCCGCGGTGGTGGCGGCGCAGACCGAACCGAAAGCAGCTGGCTGGATAGCGGCAGAGCACTCCTGGGACCGGCGGTGGGCAGAGCTTGCAGCGCTGGTCCGGGGGCGATGACGGCGGCAGGGTGAGACGCCGTGCCTATCACAGTCAGCCGCCCTTTCCCCGCAAGGCATCCGCCATGGCCGCAAACAACTGGTCCGCGCTTTCGGTCCAGGTGATCCAGGGCTGCGGCGTGCGCCTCCCCTCGCTCTCCCCTGGTCCCACGCCGGCCAGCAAAGCCGTCAGGGTCGCGGGGTCGGTGAGTGAAAAATAGGCCGCGCGGTCGCCGGCGATCTCACGAAATACCGGGATGTCGCTGCACAGGACCGGAAGGCCGTATTGGAACGCCTCGACCACCGGCAGACCAAAGCCTTCGATTTCGGACGCGATGATCAGCGCCGCGGCGTGCCCGTAGGCATGGGCGAGATCGGTATCGCCGGCGTCGCGGATCAGGAACAGGCGGCGCCCGTATTCCGGATGCGCGGCGACGCGGTGCAGGAAGGCCTCGGTCTTCCACGCCTGCCGGCCAATCAGCACCAGCCGCGCCCTTCCGCCCTGACGCCAGTGCAGGTCGAATGCATCCAGCACGAAGGCATGGCGCTTGCGTGGCTCGAAGGTGCCGACCATCAGGAATGTCGGCTCCGGCGCGGCGAACAGCGCGACAATCGCGGGCCGCGCCGGCGCGCCGGTTCCGGCCAGGTCAAGTTCCGAAGCCAGATGGAAATGCGCGATTGGCGGTACGGCCGCCGAGCGCGGTCCGGGATGCGCCAACGCGTAGCGGCGCAGTGCGTCGGCGGTCGCGCGGGACACGCAGATGAATCCGTCCGACAGAGTGAGATGCGCCGTCAGCCAGGAGCGGAATGCCCTGGTCAGGCGCGGTTCGCAGGTGTGCGGGTGGGTCAGCGGGATCAGGTCGTGGATGACGCCGACAACGCGCCCGCCGCTGCGTCTGAACCGCTCGACCGCAGGCCAGATCGGCAGGTTCCAGGAGGCGTCGAGCAGCAGCAATACGCTGCCGCGGCAATCGGCGTAGGCGTCCAGCCGGACCAGCGCTTGTCGCGCGGGATCGTCCTGCGGCCAGGGCCGGAGCCGCAGTATCCGCAGCGGCAGTATCAGGCACCAGGCCAGGCCCACTTGATCCGGCGGCGCCAGGATGAAGCGCTCCGCCGCGGCAAAGGGGAACACTGCCAACAGCACCCGCAGCAGGCCGCGCCACAGGCGCTGTGCCAGGGCGCGCCGCGCATGGTGCGCGCTTGGCGGTTCCGACGGTTCGTGCGCGGCCGGTGCCAGAACGGCCGCAAGCTCCATGCGGTAGAACCCGCCAGCATCGAATGCCACCGGCGCGAGCGCGTAGCCGTGCGCAGCGGCGGGGGCACCGCCGCTGCGCAGCAAATTGCGCACCACGCGCTGGATGCCGGTGTTGGCGTCATTGCGCCAGGTCTGCGTGCATTCGATGAATATGGTGGGCATCGGCGGCGAAGCCGGCACCTCACCGGCGGTGCCCGGCGCATGTCGGCCAGACCAACGCAACAGGCCGCCGTGTTTCTGCTTCACCACCACGCGCGACTGTCCCGCCGCGCCCCTTTTCATCGTCGCGCCTTCTACCCCCGTCCGGTCCAGGCAATCCAGATGGGGCCAGCCGCTTGCTCACGACATCTTGTAGTGGGTTCGGCCTGCACGGTAAGAGCAGTGGCCCGGGACGGTGCCTGGTTTCCTCCGGCGGACTGGCACTTGCATAGCGGCGCCTTGGGGCGTCCGGGCACCCGCCGGCGCAACAGCCCAGCCGACCGGCGCGCCCGCGTTCGCTCTGCTGGACCAGCACGGCGGAGTCATAGTGGTGCGTTATCAAACCGATCAAACCATCCGCACGGTGTGGCATCTTGCACTGGCCCTGCTCGCCGGCGTGGCGGCTTGCGCCGCGCCAGCGATGGCCATGCAGAGTTGCGAGGGGACCGTCGCCGCCACGCCGCTGCATCCGCTCCCCGAAACCATCGTCGTTGGTTTGGACCTTCGTGACGCATCGCCGCGGGCGCTGCAACTGGCCGAGAAGTTCAAGGCTGGCCTGAAGCTTGCCAACGTCGCGACTGGGCCGGAAGCGAATGTCCTGCTCTACGTCGCTGGCTCGAGCCTGGGCGACGGCGGCGGGCGAGGCGGCATGTCGGAGCGCAGCTATTCCGGCATGTCGGTCTTCCAGGGCGGCATGGATCCTGGCTCACCGCAGATGCCGGCCGGGCGCCTGCGTGGCGCAAAGACCCGGCCATCCCTGCCGACACTGTTCATTCGTGCCGAGGCGACAGTTGTCGGCACCAAGCGTGTGGCCTGGGTGGCATCGATCCAGTGCCAGCAGACGGGCCCGGACGAGGATCGTCTTGCTGTGGACCTGGGCCGGGTCATTGGCGGTGTGCTGGGCAAGCAGGTCACGAACGGCCGACTGTAGCATCCGGGCGGCCCGAGCGCGCTGCCGCGCCCAGGCTGCAGCGCCGCGACAGAGCTTGGGGCTGTCACCTGCGACGGCGCCGCGCGACCAGGGTCGTGCCTGTTCTGTTGGCGTCAAGCGAAGGCTGACTGCGGCCGGGCCCGCGCGGCCGGCAACAGGTCGGCCACGCCGGCCCATCGGCCCCTCCCGCGAGAGGCAGCAGCCAACCGCCTGAAACCATGGCGGCCCGTCAAGTGCGGGACCAGCGACGTCAGTCGGCGTTCATTGTTGCTTCGTTAGGTGTTCCCGGGGTCGCCGGCTTACTCATCACGTGCATGCATCCGCTGACCCAATGGCGGACGATCTGTCGGCCGTGAAACCCGCCTCCCGACATAATAGGCAAAATTACCGAGACATTTTTCCGTATTCAGTTGCAGAATGGGCGTCAATAGGATATATGTCGTTGCATTGAACGACGCCGCCACACGAACCTTCTGCCTATTCCGGGTGTCCGGACCGCCAATCGCATAAAGCCGCCGACGATTAGTCGGGTTTCATCCTTCACGCCGTTTATTGGGCGTCATAAATATTTGACAGGTCTATTATGGACAATTCCTCCATCAGCGATGCGCTGTCCAAATTAAATGAAGACGTCTCGGTCGAGCTTGCCTCTACCAGCGCTGCTCTGCAGGAGGCCTATAGTCTGCGTTACCAGGTCTACTGCCGCGAGCGCGCCTTTCTGTCAGGCCAGAACAGTATCGAAACCGACGAATTCGACCATCACAGCCGCCATGCGCTGATCCGCTGGCGTCGTACCGGCGAGGCGATCGGCACGGTCCGCCTCGTCCTGCCGCTGGGCGACGACGCCGAGGAGGATTTTCCAATGGAGCATGTCTGTGATCCGGACGTGCTGACTGGATTCCCGCGCGCTGGCACCGGTGAGGTGTCGCGCTTCGCCCTGTCCAAGCAGGCCACAGCCATGGTCCGGGAAGCCTGCCCGGAAACAGCCGCGCTGCTGCGACTGGCCTTGCTGCAGGGGGCGCTATGGATGAGCGCCGAGGCCGGTCATTCCCATTGGCTCGCGGTCATGCAGCCGACCTTGCTGCGTCTGCTGCGCAGCGACGGCCTGCAGTTCCAGCCGCTCGGCCCGCTCGTCGACTACCACGGCCGGCGCCAACCGGTGCTGGCGCATCTCGGCACCATGCTGGGTGGTGTGGCGCGGGAGCAACCGGCCGTTTGGCGCTACCTGACCCGAGGCGGCGCGGTGTTCTCTGGCCGGCCGGCTCCGAACCTCGAACTGCCCGCTGCCGCTCTGCTGGCACAAACAAACCGCAGGGGGACGCTCTCACGGTTCGCCAGCATGACGTAGGGGCGAAAAGACGTCCCGTGAGACGCGGGCTGCCGGCCGCGCGCGCCTACAGCATCACCGTGCCGCCATCGACCGACACGGTTTGGCCTGTGACAAAGCCGGAGCCATCGCCGAGCAGGTAGAGGATCGTGCCGACCAGGTCCGCCGGCACCAGGGTGCGCTGGATGGACTGCCCGGTGCGGATGACCTCCAGCCCCTTGTCCAGCTTCTCGCCCAGGAACTCCGTCGTTCCCTCGGTCATCACCGCGCTCGGCGCCACCGCGTTGACGCGGATGTTGTCGCGGCCGAGTTCGCGCGCCAGGCCGCGGGTCAGGCCGATCACCGCCGCTTTCGAGGTGGTGTAGTGCAGCGCGAACGGCATGCCGTAGGTCGCCGCGAGCGAAGCAATGTTCACAATTGAGCCGCCGCCGGCCTGGCGCATCGCCGGTACCACTGCCTTGCAGCAGTTCCAGATGCCTTTGACATTCACCGCCATGGCGGCGTCCCAATCAGCCTCGGCGATCTGATTGAACCGTCCGCCGCGCAGCGAGCCGTAGAGCGCCGCGTTGTTCACCAGACCGTCGATGCGGCCGAAGCGTTCCACCGCCAGCGCGGCCATCGCCTCGCAGGAGGCCATGTCGATAACGTCGAGCCTCACCCCGATGGCGTCGTTACCGGCCGCCGCGGCCGCCTCGGTGCAATCCGCCACATCGCCGGCGATGACATGCGCACCGGCCGCGCCCAGGCTGCGGGCATATTCAAAGCCAAGGCCGCGCGCGGCCCCGGTGATTAGGATGACTTTGCCGGCGACACTCATGGCTGGGTTTCCTCTCGCGGGTTTGCGCCGCTCGGCGGCGGCGGTTATGCAGCCCGACCCTAGAGCGCGATCGCCTGAGCCTGGAAGCCGGAAGGCGTGAATCGCTCCGTAAAATCGAGTCCGACCGGAGAAAGCCCGTCCATGGCGCCCAACACCAAGCGCGTGTTCTACGTCAACAACGTCGCGGCCCCGATCTTCCTGGAGATCCTGGGCAAGCGTCCGGACATCCAGGTCGACAAGCTGGTGAACGACAGCCCCGACGCCGAGGCGGAGCCGATCCTGGCGCAGGCGCACGCGTTCCAGATCGGAAGCAGCCGGCAGGAGCTGGCGATGAAGTTCCAGGGCTACGCGCCACTGTTCGCCCGCTGCCCGAATCTGCTGCTGCTGTCCACGTCGGGCGCCGGCTACGACACGGTCAGCCTGGCAGACGCGACCGCGGCGGGCGTGGCCGTGGTCAATCAGGCCGGCGGCAACAAGGAAGGCGTGGCGGAGCATGTCATGGCGATGATGCTGACGCTGTCGAAGCGCATCCCGCAGGCGGATAAGGCGATGCGCCGCAGCGCGAACTACAAGCGGCCGGACTTCATGGGCGACGACGTACAGGGCCGCACCATCGGCATCGTCGGGATCGGCCATGTCGGTGGCCGCGTGGCGGAGCTGTGCCGCGGGCTCTTCCAGATGCGCGTCCTGGCCTACGACCCTTACCTGACGGCAGAGCAGATTGCTGCCAAGGGCGCCGAGAAGGTGGCGACGCTGGAGGAATTATTGCGTGCCGCGGACTACGTCTCGATCAACTGCCCGCATACCGCCGAGACACGCGGCATGATGGCGGCCGCGCAGTTCGCGTTGATGCAGCCGCACGCCTATTTCATCAATACGGCCCGTGGCGGCATCCATGACGAGGCGGCGCTGGAGGCAGCCTTGAAGGCAAAGCAGGTGGCCGGCGCCGGCCTGGACGTGTGGGAGGAGGAGCCGCCGCCGGCGGATCATCCGCTTCTGCAATTGGACAATGTCGTGGCCAGCCCGCACAACGCCGGCATCACCGTGCAGTCGCGGCACAATATCGCCCGCATTGCTGCGGAGCAGATGGTGGATATGTTGGATGGGAAGAAGCCGCCGCGGCTGCTGAACCCGGAGGTATGGCCGGTGTACCGGGAGCGCTTCGCGCGGATTTTGGGGGTGACGCCGGAGGGGTAGGGTGGGGTGGTGGCCTCGCCACTCGCTCCACTGTCACGACCGGCCCGACCGAGCAGCCCGGGCCGAACCGCTGGCGCGGACCCGGACGATGACCTCGTCCTTGAAACCGCGATCAATGGCGGCGCCGATGTCATCGCAACCTTTAATATCGGCGATATGCGCGCCGGCGCCGAGCGCTTCGGCATCGCCGTCGAGCGTCCCGGCGTGACACTCAGGAGACTTCGGTCGTGACGAGCTTTCCCCTCCGCCTGCCGGACGAACTCAAGGCCTTGGCCGCGTCGCAGGCGTCGAAGGCCGGC
This sequence comes from Pseudomonadota bacterium, assembly GCA_018240405.1. Taxonomy (GTDB): domain Bacteria; phylum Pseudomonadota; class Alphaproteobacteria; order Acetobacterales; family Acetobacteraceae; genus Rhodopila. The sequence continues at coordinate 3,206 of JAFEFW010000664.1, read as the reverse complement.
GTGAGTTTGAACCAGTACATTGCGTCGCTGGTGGTGGCGCACGTCGGCGCGTAGGCCGAGGCGGAGCGCTACTTTGCTGCCAGGGCGGCACGGACCAGGCCGGGTTCGGCGCGGACACTCCTGGCGGGAGCGGGCAGGAGACGGACGCCACGTGCCGGCGACCGGTTGGAGGATGGCTGACCGGCCAGACCACGCCGGCCGAGCTGTGCGGTATCGGTAGGGATTGTCGCAGCGTTGGCTGATGGCTTGCCTTGCGGCGCCACGGTCCGCCGGCCTGCGACGGAAGCGGATGACAGCTCCCTGCGGCGTCGCGTCGGCTGGCATGAACGCAAGTTCATGTTAGTGTGGACGCCGCCGCCCGCATCGGCTGGCATGGCGACGGCCACATGTCACGCCGGCTGCGGCAGCGCCGGCAGCACATGCTTCGCGTAGAACGCGATGACCTTCCGCTGATCCGTCTGGCCCGAGTGCACATTCACCACACTGACGCCGCTATCGAACAACGCCTTGGCTGCATCGACATGCACCTTGGGATCAGTGCCGGTTGGCCACGCCTTGCTGACTTCCTCCAGCGGTGTTTCGGCCTCGGCCTTTTGCTGGATCACCACCGGGCTACGGACATTGTACAGCGTCTTGAACGCCTTCGGCCCGAAGCGCCAGCGTTCGGCCGCGTAGCGAACGTCCGCGGCATCCCCGACCACGACATAATGCTCGATCATGACCGGCATTTTCGCCGGGTCCTTCCCGGCGGAGCGGGCGCCGGCCTCCCACTCGGATTTATACTGCTTCCAGGTCTTCGGGTCGCTGATAAGCCCGTCGCCATGGATGCCTGCCAGGCGCATCGACTTTTTTCCGTTCGCTGCCGTCATAATCGGGATCGGTTGCGCTGGCGGATCGTATAGCCGGGCGTCGACCGTATAGTATTTGCCGGCGTGGGTGACGGGCTGGCCGCTCCACAGCGCGCGGATGATTTCAATCGACTCGATCAACCGGTCCCAGCGCTCCTGCCAGTTCGGCCAGGTGCCGGTTGCCGCCTGCTCATTCAGGGCTTCCCCGGAGCCGACGCCGAGGAAGATGCGGCCCGGATATAGCTGGCTGAGCGAGGCAAAGCCCTCGGCCACCACGGCGGGATTGTAGCGCAACGTCGGGCAGGTGACCGACGTGCCCATTACCGATTGGGTCGCCTGCGCACCGAGTGCGCCGATGGTGACCCAGGCTTGGCTGCAATGACCCTGGTTCGCCTGCCAAGGCTGCAAATGGTCGCTGTTCGCCAGCACGTGAAAGCCCGACTTCGACGCTTCGGCCCCGAGCTGCACCAGTTCGGGCGCGGTGAACTGTTCCGAAGCGAGCGTGAAGCCGAAGCTGCCCTTGCGCAGCGTCGCTGCGGTCGCCGGGTTGGCCGGCGCCGGTTGACCCGCTGGGCCGGACGACTGCGCTTGCGCCGTTGCGCCACCCAGCGCGGCAGACCCAGCCAGTGCAGTCGACCATTTCAGCAGGTCACGTCGATCCGGTGAAGGCGAGGACCCTGTGGATGCGTTGGGATCGAAAGACATGCCGTGCTCCGGTTGACGGTGATGGAGCAACGGAGGCGCGCGCCGAGTGGTTCCCTCGCCGCAGTTCGTTGCGATATCGAACAAGATCGGTGAGTTGATGCGGCGCAACGCGAGGATCGGCGAAGTTGCGCCGACATTTGTCAGACAGTCCGGCGGCACAAGTGCAGCCATGGAAGTGCGAACGGAAGACCGTCATCGACCGTTACTATTGCCCGGCAAAATCCGGCAGACCTCGCGCATCGTCAATGAACACGCCCGCGCGTGTACGGTCCAAGCGGCAAGATCAACCCACGACGATCGGGTCCAAACGCTCTAACCTTCCTGACCTCAAACGTCGGGCGGCTCACCCTGAAGCGGCACCTTCCCATGGTGCACGATCATCTGCGTGATCTCAGCAATGGCCGCTTCGGCCATCGCCGCGTCCGGACCCTTCGCCACCAGCGCCACCCCGTTGCCGCTGGCGCGGTAGAACGGGTAGCTGCCGATGTCGAGGTCCGGGTATCGCTTCTGCACGGCGCCAAGATCCTCGGCGATGATGCCTTCCGGCAGGCCCATCGCGTGCACCGTGCGCATCTCGATCTTCTGTCCGCCTTCCAGCCGCGGCGATAGCCACTCCCACATCGACTGCATGATCCGGGGCACGCCCGCCATGACATAGACGTTGCCGATCTGGAATCCGGGCGCCACGCTGATGGTGTTCTCGATCAGCGCCGAGCCGCGCGGCATTGTGGCCATCCTTTGCCGTGCCGCATTGAACTCGCCAGGCTTGTAGGCCGCTTCCATGCGCGGCCAGGCGATCGGATGTGGCTCCCACGGCACGCCAAAGGCGGCGGCGACGCACTCGCTGGTGATGTCATCATGCGTCGGGCCGATGCCGCCCGTTGTGAAGACGTAATCGAACTTTGCCCGCACCTCATTCACCGTGTTGATGATCGTTTCGGGCACGTCGGGGATCACCCGCACCTCGCGCAGCGGGATGCCGCGCTCACCCAGACCGACGGCAAGAAACTGGATGTTGGCGTCACGGGTACGGCCGGACAGCACCTCGTTGCCGATCACCAGCAGGCAGGCGGTGGGATTCTTCGCAGCCATGGACGTCGTCTTTCCCTTGTAGCGTGTCCGCGCTGAGGCCGTTGGCCGGTTCAGGGGCGGGCGCGCCGTGTGGCAGCGCGATCGCCCGGGGACGGCGGTCGGGAGGCGTGGATAACCGCAAAACCGTACGGCGGAGAGCCGGGGCCGGTCAACCGGGGGCTGCGACGACCCGAGCTGTGAGCCGTCCGTCGGCAAGGCGGCTTGCGAGCCTGGCGGCTGGCGCTCTCACCGGCGCAGGGTTCCATCTCACCGCGGCAGCCGCCCCGACGCTGTTGGTTAGTTCGTCAATTCCGCCAGAAGGGCCGCGGCGTCCTGCAGATCGATGCGGCTGAAGCCCTCGCTGAACCACGCTTGCACCGGCGCCAGCACCGCCAGAGCCGCCGCGTCCTCCCCGCGTTCGTGCAACAGGCGGGCAAGTGACGTTGCGGCGCGCAATTCCAGCAGGCGAGCGCCCTGCAGCCCGGCACACGCGACGGCGTCGCGGTAGCACCGCTCTGCCGCACTGTGGTCATGGCCGGCCAGATGCAGGTCCCCTTCGAAACGCAGAAGTTCCGCTCGGAT
>JAFEFW010000663.1 GCA_018240405.1 Pseudomonadota bacterium | reverse complement strand
GCCAATCGTTGATCTCCGGTTCGGCCGTGGAAGACCTGACAACGCGGTGCTGGGCGACGGATGGGAGGAAGCCGAAAGTGATGCCGTGCGTATGGCCGAACAACAGGCCCGGCTGCGGCTCACCGCTCCCTACGTTCCTGGCGACCACGTGCTGCTGGTCGACGTTTCGGTCGATGGCGGCGACAGGCAAGTCGTTGAAATTACCAACGAGACAGGTGTTGTGCTTCGTCAATCCATCGTTGGTCGCAGCACGGTGCGTGGTCTGCTGCCTCGCGCATCCCACTCGGCGGTTGTATCCCTCAACATCACGTTTTCCGCTGAAGAGCGGCAGGCTCCGCCCTTTGAGAAGACCACGGCGCCAAGGATTGCCGTGCACCGGGTCGGTATTGCGATTGCGCGCAGTGTTGCGCGGGGTGGATATGCCAGTGCCGCCGACCTCATCGCTGCAACAAACGCACATCGTTCAGGCGGAAGGAAACACGAAATACTACGATCGGCAGAGGGATTTCGGCCGGTCGCGCTGCCAGGCGGCAGAACAGGCTTGCCAATCGTAACAACCTTTGGAACGCGCGTATACTGGGACGAGGTTGTTGGCGAAGTCCGCCACGGGCGCTCCGGAGCCGTGCCTGAAAATTTGGTGCTGGCGGAGCATGGCGATTTCGGCGTGCTGTGCCACCGCTCGCTGGACCGCAAACAGGATCGGATCGTGATCCGTCCAGAGGGCTCGCTCGCCTCGACGGATGCCTGGATACCCTGGACCGGTGGTTACATCCATACATTTGAGTTGTTGCGTCGCCAAACAGCAGCCGGAATGCGGTTTGGCTTACGCGGCGGCTGCCTTTATCTTTGCGCTGAGCCGGACGGCTCAATCACCTTGAGCCGTCCACATTGGAATGCTTGGGAGACGTTTGGCTTTCAGGCGTGAATGGCACTTGCCCTTGCCGAGATTGCGCATCCGTTCGTCATTAGCATCCGCGCGGTATCGTTCCATGCATGCGGCGCTCAACGATTAGAGGCTGGTGACAAAGTGGCTGGCAGTTGGCATTCGGCGCTGTGGTTAGGTCACCCCTTTGAGCCTGTCTGTCTTGCACGCGGAGGCCGTAGTCCAACGTGTCGGAATGAATTCGCCTGCGAACGGCGCCGATGCTAGGTATGGCACCGATGGATCTACCAAACACATGATGTTGTCATGAATCTCCTTCCCGATGCACTGCGGAACTGGATCGCGCGCCGGGCCGTGCTGCGAGAGCTGAGGACCGTTCAGGCTGACACGGCCGAGTTGGCGAAGTTCAAGGTGCGAGACCAGCTTGCGCTTGCCGAGGACGCACTGCGCCGAGCCGACCGTAACACCGCCGAAGCCATTTGGCGGAAGCTGTCTAACGATCATCCCGCCGTCGTGCGGGAGGAGCGGCAGTCCCTGGCGGTCCTGAAAGGGCTGCGCCGCTTTGAAGAAGCGGAACAATTGATGCGGGAACAAGCAAAGCGTCATCCGTCAGATTCCTTCTACCTGCAGGGCCTGCTTGAAATTGCCGCCGCTCAGAACGATCCGGAAGTGACCCTTGAGCGGGCGGCGGCGCTTCGGAAGCGTTTTCCCGGCGCACTTCATGGCTACATCTATGCCGCAATGATCTGCCGGCAAGTTGGACGCCTGGACGAGGCGGAGGCGTTCGCTCGGGAGGCGATGGAGCGGTTCCCCGAAGCTGTTCAGGGCTACCTGGAGCACGCCCGTATAGCCGGAGCGCGGCAGGACTGGCCGGAGGCATTGCAACGCTGGCAGGTGGTACTCGACCGTTTCGATCATCAGGGCGGATATATTGGAGCGGCTGAGGCGCTTGTTGGCCTGAAACGGTTTGACGACGCGGATCGCCTCGTGACCAGCGCGACCATCCGCTTTCCAATGGAGTGGCCACTGTTCGCACAGCTGGCTCGTTCGCGGGAGGAGCGGGGCGATGTTGCGGGGGCGCTGCCTCTCTGGCGGCGGATGCTGGAGCGCTTTCCGCTCGAGACCCTGGTGTATTACTCGGCCACTGCCGCGTTCGAACGGATGCAGGCGTGGGACGACCTGGAAGCAACGCTGCGGATGGGCGTCGATCGGTTCCCCGACGATTTCAAAATGGTTGTTGAACTTGCGAGGTTCCTGCACACCCGTCGTGGTGATTACGCGGCCGCAGCGGAGGTTTGGGCCTCCATTCGCGCTCAGTTCCCGCATGATCGTGAAGCCTATGGACGGGGCGCCGAGGCAGCCGAACAGATCGGACGCACCGAGGAGGCTGCGGGCTTACGAGCAGAGCTTCACAGGCGGTCTCAAGCGGCCTGATGTCGCCGCCGCGCCTGGAGCATATCCAACCTGGTCGGCAACAACGCGGTTTGCGGCTGTCGTTGCGCATTCTGCTGAGTGACGATGTGCACAACCAGATGATGCTTGATTGTCTTCCGGTGCCGGCGTCGCGTGCCCGGGCAAAGCGACGGCAACTGCGCGCCAAGGCCGGACGCCAGCGGCCATGAGACGCTAGGCGATACCGCCTTGCATCGCCATCTTATCTGGTGTTGGCGGACCCCTCGAATTATGATTTGAGCCGGCTGTCGGGCCCAGCTTTTCATGCCGGAGGCGTTTCGAGACGCATGCTGGGTGGTGATCCCGATGAGCCAATAGAGTAGGGCCTGTACGACCCACCTTATACGTTGATTATGTGAAGGCTAACGACTTCAGCATACCGCCATCGTTGTAATAGAGCCTTACGCTGCCGTCAGAAGTGTTCTTCCAGCACATGAAGGTCTTGTCTGGAATGTCCGTCCCGGCCATAGGGGCGCCCGCACCCGTTCCGGCAGCAATGGCAACTTTTGGGTTGGCCGTGTTCAGGTCCGTTGCCTGGAGGGCCGGCGTTACCGTTGTGCCGCGTCCGCGGATCTGCAGCGTGTCACATGTTCCGGTGGCCGCCGTATCCGTGTTGCTGTCAACACCGATCAGGATGTTGCCGGTTCCGCTTGTCAGCGTCGTTGAGGCGACGGCACAACCAATGATCGTGTTGTTTCCCGCGCTGGTCAGCATCGAGCCAGTCTTGAAGCCAAGCAGCGTCGCCCCACCGCCGGATGCCAGAACGTTGCCCGCGCGATAGCCGATCAGAACGGTCGATGTGAATGCGGCGGACGTTCCGTTGCCCGCTTGCGTCCCAACGATCACATTGGGAGAACCGCTATCCCCGCCCGTGTAACGCGCCGCAGCACCTTGACCTATGACAACTTGACCTCCAGCCGTGCTGGCTTGGTTCTCGAAGGCTCCGTTGCCAACGACGGTATTGCTGCTGCCTGTGGCTGCACCATTGAGCGCATTTTGCCCTATCACGACGTTTGCATTGCCCGCTGTCGCGTTTGTCATCGCGCCGCTGCCGATCGCCACGTTACTGGCACCGGTCGCAGTCTTCCATCCGGCCCGATACCCGACGAACGTATTGCTTCCGGAATTTCTAAGTGAGCCGCCCGCGTTTGTGCCAATCGCAATATTCTGCTGCGCTGTTGTCGCCAAGGTCAGCGCCTGGTGGCCCATTCCAACGTTGTCGGCGCCTGTCCTAAGCGAGTTAAGGGTGTTAAAGCCAAACGCGAAGTTGCTACTGCCAGACTGCAATGAATAAAGCGTACCCGTGCCCATTGCAACGTTATTGGCGCCTGTGGTGAGGTAATATCCAACTAAGGCTTGGTGGCCTATCGCGATGTTCTGGCCGCCGGTGTTGCCACCTAAGATCGTTACGGTCTCAGTGCCAGCTCCGATCACCTCTGCCGTGATGACGATGGAGAGGCCGGTTGCAGACGTGCCCCCTCCGCCCGAGGATCTGTCAGCGCCCTGGAATGTAAAATGGATATTGGTGCCATCTATGATATGAGAGGCGATATTCCCACCGACAACACCACCCGGAGTGCCCAGAATGGCATCCGCGTGCACGGCATTCAAAATAGCCTGCGCCGCTTGCGCTAGCGTATTAAGGCCCGTCATCTTTGTGGTGACAACGCGCGGCGAGCCTGCGAAGCCCCCGGTAAACGTCAGCCGTATGGTGTCTGTGCCCGTGACCGTTCCGTCCAACATGACGGTCGTGCCAGACCCGACAAGCGCAGATGCACCCACGGCCACGCTCTGGCGCGAGCCGCCAGCATACATGGCATTCTTGCCAATCGCCACCGACATTGTATTGCCGGAACCGGCGCAATAGTTGCGCATGGCATCATTGCCGAGGGCAGTGTCGCCACTGGAAGTTGTTGCATAGCCCAGCGCGTGCTCGCCAATTGCTGTATTGAACCGGCCGGTTGTGATGAATTGACCGGCAACTTCCCCGACGAACGTATTTTCGCCACCGTATGTGTTGTATTGTCCGGCGTTCTGGCCCACGAACGTGTTCAGCGCTCCAGAGTTATTTGAACCGGCACCAAGGCCGACGCAAAGATTTCCTTTCGCATCGATTCTGAGGGCGCTTTGACCGGTCAGCTTGTATCCGTCTCCGGTGGCCGCACTGATCGTCGCCGGCATTTCTAACGGGCTGATGGTGCCGGACCTATTCTCAACGAGGTTAGTTGGGCCCAAGAGGTTAGCAGTAGGCTTCGCCACCTCGGTCCCGGAACTTGCCAGAACTGATAAGGCTACGCCGATGTCTACCTTAGTTGTTCCGTCACTGACCAATATTGTTGCGATATCGTCTAAAGTATCCGCGTCCGCAACAGCAGCCGAAATAACTCCCGCGACGATTTTGCAGTTCGTGCCGGCGTAAACCGGGTTGGCATCTCCTTCAAATCCAACAACTGAGCCGCGGGCGTAAGTGAATGCTCCGGCTTCGCCCTGACGTTCAGTAGTATCAGGAACGGTAATCGATATCTCACCTGCAGCGAGTAATAGGGTCGCACCGGATGAGAGAGGTCTTGCATCTCTCCGCTGCCAGAAAAGCAGGACGTGGCCAGATGCGTCAATCAGAGCCGCTTGCGTAACGGGCGGCCAGGTTCCGGTCGCGGAAAATGTTGCACCTGTTGTATTGGTGAAATTGCCCGGCACCGTGACGGAGGCAAATGTTATGCTTTTACGATCGTAGCCGGATCCCAAGAATTCATTGAAATCTTGAGACGACCCGGAACCAAGAGCAAGGTATCCGTCGAAAAAATTTGGCATCTCGTACGCGCCTCCGTTGCCTCACATGAAGTAGGCAGAGGCTGCCAACCGCAGCAACCAGCGTCCCGCTCGGGACCGTTACGATCATCGTGCCGCGAAGCAGCAACACATACGAAGCCGGTGCCAACTCTGCCGCTCATCGGACGTGAGCGGCCACGTCCTGATTGGATGCGTGACAGATTAGCATGGTCTCACCCTGGTCAGACAAGCCGAAGCCGATATAACCATCGCAACACCGGCTAACGCCAGACAGGGCAAAATGATTTAGTCACGACCAGGCGGTACACTCGGTGCCGCTATGTATGCCCGGCTCCGAGGGCCCTTCTGACGTGCAAGGCTGTCCGGCAGCCGTCTCGCAACGGCTGCCTGCACCCGTCACCCCTGCCGATACACCTTGAACGCGTTCTCCCGGAACACCGCCCGCTTCTGCTCCTCCGTCATCTTGATCGGCAGCGCCTGTGCGGGATCGTCGAAATCCCAGTGCGGATAGTCGGTGGCGAACAGAATCCGGTCCCAGCCGATCCAGTCGAACGCTTCGGCCAGTTGCGAGCGCGGTTCCGGCTCCTCGATCGGCTGCGTGGTGAACCACACATTCGTCTTCATGTATTCCGACGGCGCCCGCTTCAACCAAGGCAGCTCCGCCTTGAGCTTCTTCCACTGCGCATCCAGCCGCCAGGCCAGCGCCGCGGCCCAGGCCATGCCGCCTTCGACCAGCACCACGCGCAGCGACGGGTATTCCTCGAACACGCCTTCCAGGATCATGCTGACCAGCAGCGCCTGCTGCGCCTGGGCGTGGCCGACCATCTCCTCAATATAGTAGCTGCCCCAGCCGCCGGCCGTATTCGGCCAGCCGCCATTGCCGAAGGCGTGCACACCTACCGCCAGATCGGCCTCCGCCGCCGCCTGGTAGATCGGCCAGTAGCGCTTCTGCCCGAGCGGTTCGGCGGTGCGGGACAGCAGCAGGACCTGGGCGAAATCCTTGTTCGGGGCGCAGCGCCGGATCTCGGCCGCCGACAGCTCCGCATCCTCATACGGCACCACGACCGACGCCTTCAGGCGCTTGTCGACCGTCCACTCGGCGATCTGCCACTCATTCGTCGCGCGCGCCAGCGCGGCCGAGGCCAGCGGACTGGTCGCGCCCTGGCCAGCACCGAGCGGGTTGAGGATGCCCAGGGCGACGTTGTTCGGGTCCAGGTGCTGCGCCGCCATGAACGCCAAGTCGCTGCCAGGGCCGCCGCCCCCCGGCGGCCACGCATCGCGGCGGCTCGCCAACGGCTGGTTCTTCGGGTAGGCCGACCCCTTCTCCCAGGGCTGGCGATAGGTCACGCCAAACGTCTGGAAGTGCTCGATCCAGCGCTTTTCCAGGTAGGGATACAGCGACTCGCTGACCCCGCCGATCCCCGACCCGCGCGTGCGCGGATGGATGTCGCAATCGGCGATGGCGAGCTTGGCAGAACTGCTGGCCTGTGCCCCAGCGCGCGGAAGAACCTCAACGTTCATGCCACAACCTCCCTTTCCCGCAACCGGACATAGGTCCGCAGCGGGTTATCTTCCATGATTTTCGTGCAAAGCGCCTTGTCAAGCCCGGCCGGCAGCGGGTCGCTGCCATCGTATTGCCAGTGCGGGTAGTCAGTCGAGAACAGGATCATCTCGTCCGACCCCATATGGTCGATCAGCCGCATGACGGATTCGGCATCCGGCGGCGCATCGAACGGCTGCAGCGTCAGCCGCACCCGGTCGCGTACGATCGACGGCGGCGGGTCCGACACCCACGGGATCTCACTGCGCACGCCCTTCCAGAATTTCGTGAACCGCCAGAGATAGGCGGGCAGCCAGGACACGCCGGACTCCATCAGCACCACGGTCAGGTCCGGGAATTTGGCGAACACGCCCTCGGCGATCAGGCTGGACAGTTGCGACTGGAAGGCCGTCGCCTGGTTCACGTATTCCTCGGTGAAGGTCGTCGGCCAGCCGACTGGCGTCATGGGGTGGCGGTACATCGAGCCGGCATGGATGCCGACCGGCAGCCCGTGCCGCTCCGCCGCCGCATAGATCGGCCAGTTCTGCCGCCGGCCGAGCGTGACGTCGGAACCGACCAGCAGCATCACCTGCACGAAGCGGTGGTCCGAAGCGCAGCGCTCGATCTCCTCCACCGCGATCTCGGTGTTCTGCATCGGCACAACGATGGAGGCGCGCAGGCGCGGGTCGCGGTCCAGCCATTCCTTGACGATCCAGTCGTTCAGCGCCCGCGTCAGCGCCACGCCCAGATCCTCGCTGAACTGCGCCTGCACACCGTACAGGCAGTTCAGGATCGCCAGCCGCGTGCCCAGCGGGTCCAGCGCCTGCTTCGTCAGCGTGGCGGCGTCCATGCCGGTGCGGCCGCTGTCGTCGCGCCATTCCGCGCGAAAGGACAGCGGGTTGCGCGACGGGTAGCTGATCGTCGTCAGATCCTCGATGCCGCGGCGGACGACCGTCTCGCGCCAGTGGTCGTCCAGGTACGGCAGCAGCGCCTTCAGGCCCGGAACGACCGGGTGCAGGTCGCAGTCGATCGGGCCGGTTGGTGGCATGGCTCAGACCTGTACCAGGATGTCGTCGCCCTCGAGCTTCACCTTGTAGACCGCGATGTCCTCATCCGCCGGGGCGGACAGCGCCTTGCCGGTGCGGATATCGAACTGCGCGGCGTGCAGCGGGCATTCGATGCAGCCATTCTCCAGCCAGCCATCGGTCAGCAGGGCGTATTCGTGCGAGCAGACATTGGCGGTGGCGTGGAATTCGCCGCCTTCCAGATGGTAGACCGCGATCTCCTTGTCGCCGACGCGCACGCCAATGCAGGCATTTTCCGCCACGTCGCCCTTCGCGGCTACCCGCACCCAATCAGCCATTCGTTCCTCCAGTGGTCCCCGGTTGGGTAGTGTGCCAGGGTCTTGGCCGCGCGCCAACTCCGGGGCCGTTGGCGACCTGCGGCGGTTGCTGGAGCAGCGGGATCGTTCCGGCGATTGGGCATTGCAGGATGGGCGCCGAGTCTGCGGAAGCCTGGGCTTTCACCGCCAACCCGCCAAGAACGCCAAGTTCTTGCGGGTCGCCCCGCAACAGTCGCCCCACAACCTCTTGGCACCCTTTGCCTCTTGGCGTTGAAGCACCCAGGCCAATCGCACGCCGCCGGCCTGTCCGGCTCCAGGCTGGCTTGGACCAGTGCAACAATTCAGGCGACTGCTCTGCGTCCGGCGGTGCGCGCGTTGAAACCGGTCGGAGCGTCTCGTAGACTCAATCCGCGATGCAGACACCGACTTCTCTGACCGCATCCGATGTCATAACCGTGCTGCGGGCCCAGCAGCGGGCACTCCAGCGCGAGGGCATTGCGCGTGTGTCGCTGTTCGGCTCTGTGGCACGCGATGAGGCCGGCCCGGATAGCGACATCGACCTCGCGGCTGAATTCGATCCGGCGGTGAAGATGGACCTGATCCGGCTCGTCGGCATCGAACGCAGGCTCAGCGATCTGTTCGGCCGCCGCGTGGAAATCCTGCCGGAACCGGTGAAGAAGCCCCGCCTGCGCGCTGCGGTCGAGCGGGATCGTATTCGTGCCTTCTGACCGCCATCGCGCCCAGGACTGCCTGCAGGACATCGTCGACAATATTGCGCGGATCGAACGCTATACCGCCGGCCTGGACCAGGCTGGACTCGAGGCCGATGAAAAAGGCCACGACCCGGTCGAGCGCTGCCTGCAACGCATCTGCGAGGCGGTGCATCGCCTCGGCGGCCTAGGCCGAGGCGCTTCTGCCTGGACAGCCCTGGCGAGACATCAGGGGCATGGGCAATCGCCTGCGGCATGCATACGACCAGAGCGACGCAACGATCCTGTGGAATGTCGTGAACCGAACGCCTGCCCGGCTTGAAGGCAGACGCCGCGGCCGCACTTGACCGCCTGGCTGGCGACGCCAACCCCTAACGTCTCCTACCCCACGAACGCCCCGCCGTTCACATCCAGGATGGCGCCCGACATGTAGCTCGACGCCGCGGTGCACAGGAACGCGATCGGCCAGGCCAGTTCCTCGGGCCGCCCCATCCGCGCCATCGGCAGTTGCGGCGCCAGGTTGAAGCCGCGGGTCATTGGCGTCTCCACCGGGCCGGGCGCCACCGCGTTCACCAGCACGCCGCGCCCCACCGCGTTCCGGGACAGCCACTTCACCAGCGCATGCACCGCGCCCTTCGACGCCGAATAATCCGGCGGCGTTGTGATCGAGGTGCCGCCGGTCTTCCCGGCCACTGATCCGACCAGCGCGATGTGCCCGCCGCCATGCTCCGCCATGTGCTCGATCGCCGCCCAGGTCAGTTGCAGCGGCACGCGGACATTGATGTCCATCACCCGGTGGAACCGGTCCTTCCAGTTGGCATCCTCGGTCCAGGCGCGGCCCTCCAGGATGGCGGCGCAATGCGCCAGCGCGTGGACGCGCGGCCCGGCGAACAGGGTGGCGACGAAGGCATCATCCGTCAGGTCGCCCTGCTTCAGGGTGCAGGCGCCACCGGCGTCCTCGACCGCCGCCTTCACCTCATCCAGCGGCGACCGGTCATTCAGGATCACATGCGCGCCGAGCGAGACCAGTACCAGCGCGGTGGCGCGGCCGATGCCGCTCGCGGCGCCGGTCACCAGGACATGCTTGTTGTGCAGCGACAGCGCGGCGGGCAGGGCAGGGTCGGCCATCGAGGTTCCTCCATTCGACCTATGATTGCCGCCACCATCTCGCGGCGGCGAAAAGATGTCCATCACCGGGGTATGCGATGCCGTGCATATGGTTCTGATTGACCTATGGCAGGGCCGTACCTAGCTTCGCGCCATGTCAGATACAGACCGCAACGTCCGAACCGGCGTCAGGCCGGCGGACATCCCGAAGGCCTGGCCCTTCGAGGAAGCGCAGAAAGTTGCCAAGCGCCTGGCGACCACCGGCAAGCAGCAGGCGCTGTTCGAAACCGGCTACGGTCCGTCCGGCCTGCCGCATATCGGCACATTCGGCGAGGTCGCCCGCACCTCCTGGGTCCGCCACGCCTTTACCGAGATCACCGGCCTGCCATCGAAGCTGATCGCTTTCAGCGATGACATGGACGGGCTGCGCAAGGTGCCGGACAACGTGCCGAACAAGGACATGCTGGCCCAGCACCTCGGCCGGCCACTGACCCGCATCCCCGACCCGTTCGGCACGCACGACAGCTTCGGCGCGCACAACAACGCCAGGCTGCGGTCGTTCCTCGACTCGTTTGGGTTCGAGTATGAGTTTGCCTCGTCCACGGACTACTACGCCGCGGGCCGGTTCGACGCAGCGCTGGTGCGCATCCTGGAATGCTACCAGGAGGTGATGGCCGTCATCCTGCCGACGCTCGGGCCGGAGCGGCGCGCCACCTATTCGCCCATCCTGCCGATCCACCCCCGCAGCGGTATCGTCATGCAGGTGCCGATGGACCGGATCGACCCGGCCGCCGGCACGGTGACCTGGACCGATCCTGCCGACGGAGAAACGTACGAAACTTCGGTGAAGGGCGGCGCCTGCAAGTTGCAGTGGAAGGCCGACTGGGCGATGCGCTGGTACGCCCTCGGCGTGGATTACGAGATGTCCGGCAAGGACCTGATCGACTCGGTGAAACTCTCCACCCGGATCTGCCGTATCCTCGGCAGCCAGCCGCCCGAGACGATGACCTACGAACTGTTCCTCGACCAGGAGGGGCAGAAGATCAGCAAGTCCAAGGGCAACGGACTGTCGGTGGAGGATTTTCTCACCTACGGCCCGCCGGTTGCCCTGGCGCAGTTCATGTACAACCAGCCGCAGCGTGCCAAGCGCTTGTATTTCGATGTCATCCCGCGCGCGGTGGACGAGTATATCGCCAATATCGAGAAGGCACCGACCGCCGAGGAGCCGCGCACCAACCCGGCCTGGCATATTCATCTGGGCAGGCTGCCGAACCATGCCGGCAGCCCTGTGTCGTTCGCCATGCTGCTGAACCTGGCCAGCGTCGTAAATGCCGAAGGCCCCGACATCCTATGGGGCTTCATCCGCCGCTACGTCCCGGGCGCCAGCCCCGAATCGGAACCGATGCTGGCCCGCCTCGTTGACCACGCGGTGGCCTACTATCGTGACTTCGTCCGCCCGGCGAAGCAGTACCGCCAACCGGACGAGAACGAGCGCGACGCGCTGGAGGATCTGGCCGTCACCCTGGGAACCCTGCCGCCGGACAGCACGGCGGAGGTTATCCAGAACGCTGTGTTCGAGGTCGGCAAGCGCCACGCCTTCCCCGAATTGCGTGCATGGTTTGGCTGCCTGTATCAAGTCTTGCTCGGCCAGCCTGAAGGCCCCCGCTTCGGCGGCTTCGTCGCACTCTATGGTATTCCGGAGACCATTGCCCTGATCCGTTCTGCTCTCGTCCGCCACGCGGACGCCGTCTGACACCATGGCCGCCGATGCCAAAAGCAGCCTGAAGGGCTACCTCAAGCACCTGCCGGCGGTGATCGGCGTGATCCTGCTGGTTGGCGCCGTGTACGTGGTGCAGCGGGAGTTCCGCCACCTGAAGCTGCAGGACATCGAGGCCGCAGTGCGGGACATTCCGCCCAAGGCGCTGTTGTTCTCCTTCGTCTGGACATTCTTCTCCTATTTCATCCTGACGTTCTATGACCGGCTGGGCACGATCTACGCCGGCCACGCCGTGTCCTACGGCCGCGTCGCCTTCGCTTCCTTCTGTGCCTACTCGCTGTCGCATAATCTTGGGTTTGCCGCGGTGTCGGGCGCCGCAGTGCGCTACCGTTTGTATGCCCACTGGGGCCTGACGCCGCTCCAGATCGCCAAGACCGTCGCCTTCTGCAGCCTCACCTTCGCGCTCGGCGGCATGGTGCTGGGCGGGGCCATCCTGTTCATTGAGCCAGAATCGATACCGTTCTTCGGGCAGCACCTGCCGCATATCGCGTTGTATGGCGTTGGCGCGGGGCTCTGGTTGCTGGTCCTCGGCTATGTGACGCTGTCGCGGATCGTCGGCCATGTCAGCATCTTCGGCCACACGATCGAGTTGCCGGGCTGGCGGATGGCGATCGTGCAGGTGATCCTCGCCACGGTCGACGTGGCGGTGACGGCCACGATTTTCTACGCCCTGCTGCCGCATGCCGAAGGCCTGACCTGGCTGATTTTCCTGGGCGTCTACGTCGCCTCCTACACCGCCGGACTGGCTGCCAACCTGCCGGGGGGCATCGGCGTGTTCGATACCGCCATGCTGTTCGGGCTCGAACCCTATATGAGCGCGCCGCACATCGTCGGCGCGATCCTGATCTTCCGGCTGTTCTACTACGTGATCCCGCTGTTCCTGGCCGGGTTCATGTTCGCCGGCAATGAGATCATCCTGCGCGGCGGCGGCATGTTCCGCTACTTTCGCAAGGTGCCGGCGATCGACGCGGTGGGCCGCTGGAGCGAGCCGGATTTCGCGGTCACCGCCGCTACCGGCGCGGTGGCACTGTGCGGCGTGCTGATGCTGACGCTGGGCATCCTGGCGCCGCAGATCGATTACCGCTGGCTGGACTCCGAATATGGCGAGATCGCCCGTCAGGCCGGACAATTCGTCCCATCGCTGATCGGGGCGGGGCTGGTCATCATGGCGATCGGCCTGTCGCACCGGGTCAACCTCGCCTGGGGCCTGACCATCGCGTTGCTGGTCTTCGGCGCGGCCTTTGCCGCCACCCAGGACAACCGGCTTTGGGTTTCGGCGACGCTGGTGGCGACGACATTGCTGCTGGCGCCGTTCCGGGCCTGCTTCTACCGCCATGCCAGCCTGCTGCGCGGGCCCTTCCAGAGCCAGAACGTGCTGTCCCTGATCGTGCTGGCGGTCTGTCTGATCTGGCTGGCGCTGACCCGCACCCAGACCCGGATTCTGGAGAACAACGCGTTCTGGGCGGTCATCATCTCGCCGCAACTGCCTAATTCGGTGCGCCTGGCGGTGGCGATCGCCGTGGTGCTTGGCCTGGTCGCGCTGTGGCTGCTGCTGCGGCCGAGCAAGGTGGAGTATCTGCCGTGGGACGCGAACAGCCGACGGCTGCTGGCGGCATTCGGTGCCGCCAGTACGCCCGAGGTGGCCGATGGCGTGGTCATGGGTGAGGCCGGGCGCTCCGCCATTGCCTTCCGCCGCTGCAGCAGCGTCCTGCTCGGCCTTGGCGACCCTGTCGGCGAGGAAGCTGACCGTGTCTCGGCTGTGTGGCGCCTGCGCGACCTGGCCGCGCAGGATGGCCTCGACGCAGCGATCTGGCGCGCCGGTCCGGACTTGCTGCACATCTATGGCGATATTGGGCTGGCGGCGCTGCCGCTGGGCGAAGATGGGTTGCCGATGCCGGAATCAAACAGTGATGAGACGGTGAAGGCGCAGCACTTCCTGGCCTGTGTTGCGGAGCGGGATCTTGATACGCTGCTGCCGGTGCTGCCGCGTCTGGCGCAGTCGATGGGCAAGACGGTGCCCGTATCGGCGTGAGGCAGGGCACTCGACACGTCGCAGCGCCTGATTTCGAAGAAGTGATCAGCCTCTGGCATGCCCAGTAAAGCGCCGAAACCGGATTTTCATCTTCATTCACCGGTTTTGCGTTGCATTGGGTATGGGCGAAACGCGCGGCAGGCGATATAAAGGGGCACTGTCGTGAAGTTCGGTGGTGGTCTTGGACGTCTGTGATGGGCGCGAACCCGTCCTCTGGTCCCCTTCCCCCGCCACAAACGGGAGGCTAGCGGCGGCGCGGTCCGTCAGGACGGCGATGGCCAGACACAACGCGTGAGTATGGGGACGAATCTCTCTTGAATATGACCAACCGCGGCCGCGGACGCCCGAGCCGGCGGCGCGGCTTCGACGATGACTTTGCCTTCGACCGTGCTCCGCCAGGCGACATGCCGCGAGCTGCACCGTCCTGGCCCTCATCAGCCGGTTTCGGGCCGGAGCATGACGCGACAGTCAAATGGTTCAACCCCGAAAAGGGGTTCGGCTTTGTGGCGCTGTCGGACGGTTCGGGGGATGCATTCCTCCATGCCAATACCCTCAATCAGTCCGGTCATAGCGCGGTCAGCCCCGGTGCGACCCTGCGTGTGCGCATCGGCCAGGGGCAGAAGGGCCGCCAGGTGTCCGAGGTGCTATCGGTCGATGAGAGCACCGCGACTCCGGCGCGTGCCGGTGGCCCGCGGCCGGGTGGGTTTGGCGGTGGTGGCGGCGGAGGCGGCGGCGGTGGCGGTCCTCGTCGCGGTGCGCCAACCGGCCCGTCGGTGGAGATGCAGGGCACCGTGAAGTGGTACAATGCCACCAAGGGTTTTGGCTTCGTGGCGCCGGCCGAGGGCGGCAAGGACGTGTTTGTGCACGCTTCGGCGCTGCAGCGGGCCGGCGTGATGCAGCTTGCGGAAGGCCAAACGATCTGGATGGATGTTGTCCAGGGCGCCAAGGGGCCTGAGGCTGCGTCGATCCGGCTGAGCTAGGTTCATGTGATCCTGGCCGGGTCAAGACCCGGCTGGTTTTTGTAACAACCCCCTTTGGCCTGGTGGCCGGAGGGGGTTGTTGTTTTGTGGCCGCTCCAGTGTCCGTCCGTTCCTTAACCGTTATGCGCCGGGCATGATGGGGTCCAGAGCCTGCCGGCTTGTCACCTGGTTGTTGCCCAGGGCGGGGGTTCGTCAGGTGCGACGCGGGCCAAAGCAAGGCTGGTCAGGAAACGGCCTCACCCGACCGGCCAGCCGCGCAACTGGTAGGCGCCGTCCCAGAACAGCCACTCGTACTGGCTGCAGCGAATGAAGGCGGTCATCATCCGCTGCCGCACCGTGTCGCTGGCGCCGGCCGCCGCGGTGTCGGTTGCTGCCATCACCGCCCGGACAGCGTCACCGAATGCCGGATCGGCATAGGTGTCGATCCAGGCCCTGTAGGGGTTGTCCGCAGCTGCATCGCGGGCAATGGCCGAGCCGACATCCCAGTACAGCCAGAAGCACGGCAGCAGCGCCGCCAGCAGCACCTCCCATGGCTCGTGGTAGGCGGTGGCCAGCAGGAAGCTGGTGTAGCCCAGGCAGTCGGGCGACGGCTCCGCCAGCGTGCCAGGTTCGATGCCGAACTGCTTGAAGTAGGCGCCGTGCAGCGCTTGCTCCACCGCCACCGCCTCCAGCGCCGATTCCGCGAACAGGCGCAGGATGGCACCGTCCGGTCCGCGCGCGCCGGCCATGGCCAGGATCCGCGCGTACTGCTCCAGATACACTGCGTCTTGTTGGATGTAGAACTGGAACCGGTCCGCGCGCAGCGTGCCGGCGGCCAGTTCGCGGTTGAAGGGCAGGGCGTGGATGGCGGCGCGCAACTCCGTCGTGCGCTGCCAGGCGTGGTCGCAGAAGCCGGTCATGTCTCCCCCGTATCGGCCGATTCAGGCAATGCTCTTGGAGGCCATTTCGAACGTATTCCGCGACAGGTTGGGCTGCGACAGGATGCGTTGCAACTCGGCCTGCATCAGCGCCTGCCGAGCGGTGTCGAAGCGGCGCCACTGGCCGAGTGGGGAGACCATGCGGGCGGCCACCTGCGGGTTCGACGGGTCAAGGCGGATGATGACGTCGGCATATAACCGGTAGCCGGCCCCGTCGGCGCTGTGGAACCGCACCTGGTTGCCGGCGAAGGCGCCGACCAGGGCGCGGACGCGGTTCGGATTGCGCAAGTCGAAATCCGGGTGCGCCATCAGCGCCTGCACCGCCGCCACCGCGTCGGGGCGGGGCGACAGCGCCTGGATCGAGAACCATTTGTCCAGCACCAGCGGGTCGTTCTTCCAGGCCGCGTAGAAGTCCGCCAGGGCCGCTTCGGTTTCCGGCGCAGCCACCGTGGTCAGCACCGACAGAGCGGCGAGCACATCGGTCATGTTGTGCGCGGCGTCGAACTGCGCCTTGGCCAGGCCGATGGCACCGGTATCGCCGCCGGCGACGAGGTAGCCCAGGCAGGCATTGCGCAGCGACCGCTTGCCGATGGCGGCGCCATCGTTGCGGTAGGAGCCGGACTCCGTCAGCGAGTCGTAGGTGACCCGCAGCCGGTCGGCCAGGCTGCGGCCGATCGCGCTGCGCGCCAGGTTGCGCGCGGTGTGGATGGCCTCGACGTCCACGACCTTCATCCTGTCGGCCAAGGTGCTTTCGGCCGGCAGTACCAGCGCCTCGGCGGCAAAGGCGGGTTCCTGGTCCAGCGCCGCGGCAGCCGCCTCGATAAGCGCCGGATCGACGGTTGGGCTGCCGCCCTGCTGGATGGTGGCAACCATGTCGAGCAGCACGGATGCGGCATATTGCTGGCCGGAATCCCAGCGCACGAACGGATCGGTGTCATGCGCCGCGAGGAAGCGCAGCCGGTCCGGCGCGATGCCCGACAGTTTCACCGGTGCCGAGAAGCCGCGCAGCAGGGATGGCACCGGCGGGCTGGCCACATCCGTGAACTCAAACCGGCTGACGGCCTCGGTCGCCAGCAGGACGCGAGTGCCGGCAGTGGCGGTGGCTTCACCTTCCAGCCTGGTGTCCAGTTCCTGCCCGTTGCCGTCCAACAGGCCCATCGCAATGGGGATCACCAGCGGCTGCTTGTCCGGCTGGCCGGGGGTCGGCGGGGTGTGCTGGCGAATGGTCAGGCGGAAGCGTTTCGCCTGCGCGTCATACTCGTCCTCGACCGCAATCTCGGGCGTGCCGGCCTGGTGGTACCAGCGCTTGAACCGCTGCAGGTCCACGCCGGATGCGTCCTGCATCGCCTGCACGAAGTCGTCGATCGTGACCGCATCGTTGTCGTGCCGCTGGAAATACAGATCCATGCCGGCTCTGAACGCCTGGCGGCCGATGATTGTGGCCATCATGCGGATGACCTCGGCGCCCTTGTTATAGACCGTCGCAGTGTAAAAATTATCGATTGCCAGGTAGCTGGCCGGCTGCACCGGGTGCGCCAGCGGCCCGCCATCCTCGCGGAACTGCGCCGCGCGCAGGCCGCGCACGTCGTGGATCCGCTTCACCGCCCGGCTGCCCTGGTCGGCGGAAAATTCCTGGTCGCGATAGACCGTCAGGCCTTCCTTCAACGACAACTGGAACCAGTCGCGGCAGGTCACACGGTTGCCGGTCCAGTTGTGGAAATATTCATGCGCGATGACCGCTTCGATGCCCTGGTAGTCGGTGTCGGTCGCGGTTTCGGGTCGCGCCAGCACGTATTTCGTGTTGAAGACGTTCAGCCCCTTGTTCTCCATCGCCCCCATGTTGAAGTCGGACACAGCGGCGATGTTGAAGACGTCCAGGTCGTATTCCAGGCCGAACACATCCTCATCCCATTTCATCGAGTCCTTCAGCGCCTTCATCGCATGGTCGCAGCGGTCCTCATCGCCGCGGCGGACATAGATGCCGAGGTCGACGTGGCGGCCGGAGCGTGTGGTGAAGCTGTCCTTCAACGACACGAGGTCGCCCGCCACCAGCGCGAACAGGTAGCAGGGTTTCGGGTGCGGGTCGGTCCACAGCACCTTATGGCGGCCGTCGCCCAGATCCTGCACCGGTCCGGGGTTGCCGTTCGACAGCATCACCGGGCAGGCCTCCTTGCCGGCGATGATCGTCACGCTGTAGCGTGACATCACGTCGGGACGGTCCGGGAAGTAGGTGATGCGGCGGAACCCCTGTGCCTCGCACTGGGTGAAATAGCTGCCGCCGGAGGTGTAGAGGCCGCTGAGTTCGGTGTTCTCCGCTGGGGCGATGCGGGTGACGATCTCCAGCACGCAGTGCTCCGGCATGGTCTGGATCGCCATGCCGCCGGCCTCGAGCTTGTAGTCCGCTTCGGGCAGCGGGACGCCGTCGCGGGCGATGCTGAGAAGCGTCAACGCCTCCCCGTCGAGGCGGAACGGTGCGCCGGCTTCGGTGCCGGGCGCCCGGCGTACGCCCAGGCGCGAGACAACGCGGGTTGCCGCCGCATCGAGTTCGAAGGTCAGATCCACGGTTTCGACGCGGTATGGCGGCGGTGCATAGTCGGCGAGCCGGATTTCCTTCGGTGCGGCGTCGGTGCTGATGGCGTCGGCGGGCATGCTGTCTCCGGGTGCTCTGGCAGACCAGGATATCGTGCTTCCGGTGGTATTTGGAATGCGGGCAGCGAGGATCATGTGCCACGGCGGAGAGAGGGCGGGTCCGCGTACGCCGTCGGCTGCGATGCGTATCAGCCGCATTGTTCGGCGGGATAAAGACGTATTGCGGGATAAAGGCCGCCGGCTTCACGCGGAGGCGCCGCGGGTCGCGGCGTTGCGGCGGCACCTGACCACCGTCGGGCAGCGTACCTCCCCGGTTGACAGCGCGACGCCCGACCTCCTATCCCTCCACGCCTCCACAAATACGGAATTCCGAATTCCATGCTTGGCCCGCTCAACGCCGCGCCCAGCCTGATCGACCAGACCTATCGCCGGGTGCTGGACGCCATTGCCGATGGCACGCTGGCGCCCGGCCAGCGGATCCGGCAGGCGGAACTGGCTGACACGCTGGGTGTTTCGCGCCAGCCGATCAGCCACGCGCTGCATCTGCTGAAGCGGCAAGGGCTGGTCGAGGACTCGGGGCGACGCGGCCTGCGCGTCGTGCCGATCGACGCCGCCAGAGTGGCACAGCTCTACCAGGTGCGTGCGGCGATCGACGTGCTCGCCGCCGGATTGGCAGCTCGGCGCGTTGCCATGGCCGCCGCGCCTGGGAACCTTCTCGACCGGCTTGGGAGTCAGGTGCGGGACGCGGCTGGGTTCGATGCCGCGACACCAATCAGCGTACTGGTGCGTGCCGATGCCGACTTCCATCGCAGCCTGTACGACCTCTCCGGCAACCCGGCGATCGGCGAGATGACGGCGCCGCTGTGGCCGCAGCTGATGCGCTCGATGGCCACCATCCTGCACGCCCCAGGCTACGCCCAGCGCATCTGGCAGCAGGAACATCCAGCCATCCTGCGCGCCATCCTTGCCGGCGACGCGGACGCCGCCGAGGCCGCCGCGCGCCGCCATGCCAACAGCGCCGGCCAGATGACAGCGGCGCATTTCGCCCAGGCCGCCTGATCCGTTCAACACAAGGAGGAACAACGACCCATGCTGACCGACGCCCAGATCAAGCAGTTCCATGAAGAAGGCTGGCTGTTCCTGCCGGAGACATTCCGGCCGGAGGAAGTCGCGATTCTGAAGTCGGAAGCCGAGGAGATTTATCGCCAGCAGCGCCCGGAAGTCTGGCGCGAGAGATCCGGCGCACCGCGCACCGCCTTCGCCGCGCATCTGTATAATGAGGCACACGGGCTGCTCGCCCGCCACCCGCGCATGATCCGCCCGATCGAGCAGATCTTCGGCGAGCAACTCTACATGCATCAGTACAAGATCAACGCGAAGGCGTCGTTCACCGGCGATGTCTGGCAGTGGCACCAGGACTACGGCACCTGGGCGCGCGACGACGGCATGCCCGAGCCACGGGCGATGAACATCGCGGTGTTCCTCGATGAGGTCATGCCGATCAACGGCCCGTTGATGCTGGTGCCGCGCAGCCATACGCAGGGCGTGTTCGCTGCGGAGCATGACAAGAGTACCACGTCCTATCCGCTGTGGACGCTGGATGAGGCGACGGTAACGAAGCTGGTGGAAAAGGGTGGGATCGTTGCACCGACCGGCAAGCCGGGCGGGCTGCTGATGTTCCACGGCAACCTGGTGCACGGATCGGCCGGCAATATCACGCCGTATCCGCGGAAGATCGTCTATCTGACGCTGAATGCCGTCTCCAACTACATCCGCAAGCCGACGCGGGCGGAGTGGATCGCGCACACCGACTTCACGCCGATTATTCCGACGGATGACGATGCGCTGATCCGCTACGCGCGCGGGTTCAAGCAGGCGGCGGAGTAGGCACCGCTACTCGTTAGACTGGAAAAGCGCGCGCAGCGTTACCGGGTCCGCGGCGCGCGTCACCAGCTTCCGCCGGCCTCGGGGCAGTCTCGCGATGCGATCCGCTTCGGCGGCAAGCATCGCAGACCCCGGAAAACGGACAGGCGACGCCAGCGGCGCCGTCCGGCCACGCGAAAGTCATTCCTGTGACCCTCGGTAGCCGTCCATCCAGCTATATATTGCAATCGCGATAGAGCACGCCGCATGGACGGCGCCTGTCCGGCACCCTGTCGAGAGGGCCGGCGCTTCCCTCGTTCTCAACCCGTCACGCCGCGGCGCGGGACGCCTCGGGGTTGGGCTGTGCCGCGAAGGCCTGCCGAGCCTGGGCGAGCTTGAGGCGGGCGGAGTCGGTGAGGCGCTGCTGTTGCTGGATGGCCTGCGCCGCCTTGCTGTGCGGCGGCGGCGCGCCCTTGTAG